>JADGOS010000076.1 GCA_017882825.1 Demequinaceae bacterium
CCTGCGCCGCTACCGCCTGCGCCGCTACCGCCTGCGCCGCTACCGCCTGCGCCGCTACCGCCTGCGCCGCTACCGCCTGCGCCGCTACCGCCTGCGCCGACTGCTCCCCCGATGGCGGCCGTGGAGCCGGTTGTCCCGGCGGCCGCGGAACCTATTGCCCCGGCGGCCGTGGAACCTATTGCCCCGGCGGCCGTGGAACCGGTTGTCCCGGCGGCCGTGGAACCGGCAAGCCCCACGATCTCGCGCTATGACATGCCCGACGAGACGCGCCTGGCGCCTCCCGCACGTCCGACGGCGAGCCCGGGCGACGACGCCCGGCGACGGCTCGCCGAAGCCGCGGCTATTGCGGCCGCAGAGGTCCCCGCGCCGAGGGAACGTCCGCCCGCGCCCGTGCGGCAGGAGCACGGCGTGATCGACGTGCCGCGACCCGCGACATCCGAGGTGCCCTCGCTCGCCGACCTCACCCCGCCCTCGGGAATTCGCAGGGCCCCGACGCCGCCGCAGGGCGAGCCTGCGGCCCCGCCCCAGCAGGCCGTCCCTGGGCAGGGGGCGCCGTATCCGACGACGGGCTCGGTGCCAGCGGCCCACCCGCTAGGCGCGCCCCCGCCTCCCTCTCTCGGAGGGCCGCCGAGCGCGCCCGCCGGACAACCCGGTCTTCCCCCTCAGGGCTATCCGCTCGACCCGGCCCCTCGGAGCCAGGCCATTCCCCTCCCTCCTCGGAGCCAGGTCATTCCCCAAGCCCCGGGGGCACCTGCCGCACTTCCCGTCCCCATCGCCCCACCGATAGCTGCCACACCGACGCTCCCCTCGACCCCAGCGGCACCTCCGACCGTCGCGGCAGTCATCGGGCATGTCGTCCCGGGACCCCAGCAGGGCGCGCCCGGCACTCCGCCATCCCCGAGTTTCGGTCCACCCACCGGCGCGACCGCGATGCAGGGTGGCCCCCCCTCCTATCCTCCTGGTACCGCGCTGAGCCCCATCGTGACCGGGATGCTTCGCCCCGTGCCGGGCGCCACAGGGACCATTCGGGCCATTCCCGGCGCCGGCCCGATGACGGGCACGATCCCGAGGCCGATCGTCGAGGTGCAGCCGGCGGGAGGCGCCAAGGAGTTCGGCTGGCCGCACATCGCGCTCCTCGCTGCGGCGGCTTTCGTTCTCGGCCTGGTGGTGTGGAAGATTTCCGGGCTCGGAGGGTGAGGGCTTCGGATCGCGCGCTCGACCTTGCGCGCCGCGCCGCGCGAGCCGCCCACGCAGTGAAGGCCGCGGACGTCGTGGCGCTCGACGTTACGACGAAGTTCCCGCTTGCGGACGTCTTCCTGATCGCGTCGGGTTCGAGCGAGCGACAGGTTGTCGCGATCTCCGAGCGCATCGAGGAGGAACTTGCGCACGTCGGAGCGACGGCGGCACGGCGCGAGGGCGTCCGACAGGGGCGCTGGGCCCTTCTCGACTTCAACGACGTCATGGTGCACGTGATGCACCAGGAGGACCGCGCCTACTACGACCTTGAGCGTCTGTGGAAGGACTGCCCGGTAGTGGCGTTGCCCGCCGACGAGCGCGAGGGTGACGCCGCCTAGGCGAGTTGGAGTCGGGCCCGCGTTTGCGGGTAGGATGGCGAGGCCCTCCGGGGCAGCGGGGCTGTGGCGCAGCTGGTAGCGCACCTGCATGGCATGCAGGGGGTCAGGGGTTCGAATCCCCTCAGCTCCACTCTTATGGTCAAGGCGCGACGCGCCACCCGGTTGGCCGTCCCGCGAAGCGGAGTCGGCTCGATCGGCATCCGGACTCCGCTCAGTCGCGCGGCGCGTTCGCTCACGACAGTTGGCGACCCTGCGCGCGATCCGTCGCGGGAACCCGGGCGCGGCGAGTGAGTTTAGGCATTCCTCATACGTGCCACCTGCGATTGACAAGTGCGACAAATGCGCGCTAACGTCTATTCCGCAAGGATTGTTTGCTTGAATGCAAACCGCATTTCGCGCACAATGCGGCGAGCAATGTGAATGGCGGCCGAAGGCTCCGTGAGCCCCGCCGTAGCGGTGCGCACTCTGGCCGTCACCCGAAAGAGGACATCGAATGAGTACTTCGCTTCGCTCCGTGCTGGGGCTTGTTGTCGCCCTGAGCCTCGCCGCATGTTCCGCACCAGCCGCCGAGTCCACACTAGCCGCCGAGTCCGCGACCGCCTCAACCGCGTCCGGGTCGGGCGTCGTCTTCGCGGACCCCGTGCTCGAAGCGATGGTTCGCGAGCAATTGAAGAAGCCGGAGGGCGAGATTTCCTTCGCCGAAGCCGAACAGGTGAAGGTACTGAATGTCGACATACCATGGCAGAAGGAAATTCCGGAGGAGACGCAAATCAAGGATCTTTCCGGCATTGAGCACTTTGTCAATCTGGAGCAACTGTCATTCAATTTCCACGGGGTCTCGGACTTGACGCCTCTTTCGGGACTGAGCAAGTTGAAGGGGGTCGGCTTCGGGGGCAACCCCGTCTCCGACCTGTCGCCGATCACGGGCCTGACCCAACTGGACGGACTCATCATGTTCAGTTGCCCCGTGACCGACTACAGCTGGCTGCCGGGTTTCACGAACCTCGCGACGTTGATGATCAGCTACACCTCGTTCAGTGACCTGAGCCTGCTTTCGGGAATGGCGGGCATGAGGACGCTCTACATCGACAACACGCAGGTCACCGATGTCTCCCCGATTGCGGGCATGGCCAACCTCAAGAGTCTGAAGTTGGCCGGAAGTCCGATCACCGACCTCTCGCCCCTTGCGCCCATCTATGCGAACCTCGTGGAGAAGGACTTCGAGTTGCCCTAGGGGCGCGCGGGCTGCTGCCAGTTCCGTTCCACAACGCCCCTGAGGGCGGTCGAACCCGCCCGCGAGCAGTTGAGCCCCCTCGCTTCGTAGGTTAGGGTGGCCTAGCCCAGCCGGGACCCTGGTCCCAAGAGATTAGCCTTACCTAAGGATACGGTCGCCTTAGGGTTCCAGAACGGAATTCGCCGACGTCCGGGTGTCATGCCGGGCTCGATTTCCTAGGAGGAAACAAGCATGGGTGCACGACTGAAGAAGCTTGGAGTAGTGGTCGCTATCCTCGGCCTGCTCTTCGTTTTGGGCGGCGGGATCGCCGCGTTCAAGGTCAAGCAGGGCGCCGACGCCCTGAACGCGTACGCGACGGCAGAGAGCGTCATGCTCACGTACGACAAGGACGGGAACTACACGAGCCACGGCGACGCCAAGATGGGCGCCGCGATTCTCGACTTGCTCGAGAACACCTGGAAGTACCCGGTCAACAAGGCCGAACTCGACCCGAAGGACCCGCTGGTCAACACGGGCTCGGAGTACATGCTCCAGATGGCCACGGTTTCGTACCACGTGCTGTACGGCACGACTACCGTCGTCCTTCCCGCAGGATCGGCGGATGCGACCTACGACGGCAAGACCTACCACGCCGGAGACAGCGTGACGTACGTTAACGACGGCAAGTACTGGGCCGACTTCGACACGACGAACCCGATTGAGGCCGCCGCCCGCGGTCAGCTTTGGCAGCCGACGGCGCACGGTCTGGTTGGCGAACTCGGCGTTGGCGCCGTGACGGCCTCGACGCTGCAGCTCGGCTACGGCGTCGCCGCCGTTACGGCTGGCCTCGGCGCAACGCTGATCCTCGCGGGCCTCGGCCTCGCGTGGGCCGCTGCTGCGGCCCCGGCGGCAACCGCTGCTGCTCCGGCGGCAACTGCCACCAAGGCGGAGCCGAAGGCGAAGGACAAGAAGTAGTTCGTGGCACGCGATTAGCGGTACGGAGAGGGGCCCCTTCGGGGGCCCCTCTTTCGCGTGTTGAGGGCTAGGCTCCCGTCCGAGCCGCGCGACGACGGCGACCACCCGGAGCCCGAGTCACGGGCGAAGCCGGAAGCGCGAAGGTCGCGAGGAGCCCGAGGGCGATGATCCCCGCGGCCACGCCCGTCGTCGTCTTGCTGGCGTCGATCATGCCGGCGGCGGCCGCGTCGCCCGCGGCGGCCGTGGTCGGATCGGCCCGAAGCGACGGGATGGCGGCGCCGGCCGACTGCGTCACCGCGTCGACGAGGCGGGGCTGGCTCGCGACGGGAATGGCGGTGGCCTCGAGTCGCGTGCCCGTGGAGTGCCCCAGAGTGGCAATCAGGAGTGTTCCGAGCACGGCGACCCCGAGGGCGGAGCCCAGTTGCCGGAAGGTGCTCTGGAGACCGGATGCCTGGCCCGACTCGGCCACGGGAATGTCGGCAAGGATGACGCTGGTGAGTTGGGCGGTCGCCATGCCCACGCCGAGTCCGTAGAGGAAGAGCCAACCGGCGATCGACCAGGTTCCGATGCTCGCGGACAGCGTCAGCGCAAGTCCGGCCACGGCAATCGCCTCGAGGCCGAGCCCGATACGGACGACGGCCCGCCCCCCATAGCGCTTCGTCAGTTGGGGAGTCGCGCCGGAGATGAGGAACGTCCCCGCGGCGAGGCTGACGATCAGTAGGCCGGTGCCAAGAGCGGTGTATCCCAGCGCACCCTGGAGTAGCAGTGACAGCGTGAAGATGAGGCCGAATTCGCCGAGCGCCACCACGAGCGCGGCGAGCGAGCCGTACCGAAAAGACCGCACTCCGAGGAGGTGGAGGTCGACCAGGACGATCTTCCCGCCTCTCTCCCGCGACCTCTGGAGGGCAACGAACCACACCATGACCGCGATGCCGACGGCGAGGGCGATCGGGACGGGAGAGATCCCGCCGGACGACCGCTCCCACCACCCGTACTGGCGACCCTCGATCAGGGCGAAGACGATCCCGCCCATCCCGAGCGATGAGAGAATCACGCCGCCAATATCGAGGCCGCGGCCGGCGGTCTCGTCCCGCGTCTCGGGGACGTACCTCGCGATCAAGACGAGGACGACGAGCCCAACCGGGATGTTGATCCAGAAGGCCCAGCGCCACGACACGTCCGTGGTTAACCAGCCGCCGACGAGGGGACCGACCGCGGCCATGCCCCCAATGGTGGAACCCCACACGGCGAACGCGATGGCGCGCTCCTTCCCGCGGAAGACCGCGTTCAGGGTGGAGAGGGTCGCGGGCAGGATCATCGCCGCGCCCGCGCCCTGCAGGACCCTTGCGCCGATCAGCATTGCGGCGCCGTCGGCGAAGCCCGCAAGCACGCTCGCCGCGACGAAGACCGCCATGCCGACCGCGAAGAGTCGGCGCCGGCCGTAGAGGTCGCCCACCCGACCGAGGGTCAGCAGAAGCGCGGCGAACATCAGCGAGTAGACGGCGTTCATCCACTCGGCCTGGGTGGCGTCCAGATGAACGTCGGAGATGATGACGGGAAGGGCCACGTTGACGACGGTGGCGTCCATGATGATGATCGAGACGCCGAGGGCGACGGCCGCGAGGGCCCACCATCGACCGCGAATGGTTGGTATAGCATTGTTATCGACAGTCACGTCGGTATCGTACCGACGTGTGCGTCGGGAACACAAATCGCCGCGACAACGCAGGCGGGTCCACCGGGAGGGTGCAGTGCCGAAGATCGACGCCCCCACCGTCGCCGAGCACCATCGCCTGCGCCGCGCCGACCTTCTGGCGGCGGCCACCCGGTTGCTCGCCGAAGGCCCGCTCGATGCGGTGACGCTGGCCGCCGTCGGTGAGGCTGTTGGCCTTTCTCGATCGAGCGTCTACCAGTACTTTGACTCGGCCCCCGCGCTGCTTGCTGCGGTGGTGGAGGACGCCTTCCCGCGAGCCGCGGGGCGCATCGATCGGGCGATGGGCACCGCCGAGACTCCGAAGGAGCGGATCGATGCGTATGTGCGCGTCGCGCTCGAGCTCGCGACCGACCCCACCCACCGCTCTCTCGAGGCGCTCGCGGACGCCCCGTTGCCCCCCGAGTGCCGGGCGCGCATCCGCGAGCTCCACGAAGAGCAATACGCGCCGCTTCGCGCAGCACTCCTTGCGCAAGGAGCCCCCGACGCCGACCTCGCGGCTGGCCTCATCCTCGGCCTCCTGCAGTCGGCGAACCGGGCCATTACGGGCGGTGCCTCCCGCGACCGGGTGCTCGCGGCCACCCTTCGCCTGATTCACCAGGGAATCGGCTCCCGCAACTAGGGCGGACTCCCGGCGGGCGCCGGGATTCGTGACGCCGCCCCTGCGTCCGCGCCGCCGCCCGCGCGTTCGCGCCCATGCCCCCTTGTGGCACGCTAGGTGCATGAACCTCCGGTTCGGCATGCGCGACGATGTGGTGTCCCGCGCCCGGGCGACGCGGGTCGCGGACGCGTTCAGATCGGCGCTGGGCGCCGAGTTGCCCGCTCGCGCGGGAGAGGGAGAGGTTGTCGTCGTTCCCGTCACCGTGGAGCCGGAGGCGGATGGGGCGGCGGTTGACGCCGGCGTGTTCGTTGCGGCCCTGCGCGTCGCCCTCGTCTCTGGCGAATGCGACGCCGTGATTCATGACGCGGCGGCACTGCCGATCGAGGAGAACTCCGAACTCGAGGTCGTCGCGTATCTGCCCACTCGTGAACCCCGCCTGGTGTTCTGTAGCGGAGGCGCCGGACTCGGTGACCTCGCGGAAGGCTCCCGCGTCATCACCGCGGACGCTCGGGTGGCCGCCCAGGTGGCGCGCCTGCGCGAGGGCCTCGTCGTTCAGGTGGCTTCCGGGGCGGTCGCCACGCTCCTCGCCGGCATCGAGGCTGGCGAGATCGCCGCGGCCGTGGTGCCGCTCGCCGACCTGGATCTTGCGGGAGTCGAGCCGCCCTTCGTTTCGATCCTGAGCATCTCCGAGGTGGTACCGGCCGCCGGGCAGGGGGTCGTGGCTATCGAGGTTCGAGAGGACGCCCCCGAAGACATCGCCGCCATTCTTTCCGCGGTCGATGACCCCGAGGCGCGGGCGACGGTGACCGCGGAGCGCGCCGCGATGCGGGGACTCGCCGCCGGTCCGTCCGACCCCGTGAGTGCCTACGCCACGCTGGCGGGCGACGACCTCCACCTTCACGTCAGGGTGACGAACCTCTCCGGAACGCTCGTGCTCAACGATGAGTCGACCGGACTCGCCGCCGATCCCGAATTCCTCGGGTCGAACGCCGCCAAGTTGCTGATCGGCCGCGGCGCCGCGCGCCTCATGCGCACGGCCTAGCGCGCAGGTCCCGACACGGCGTCCCGGTAGAATCGCGCCGTGGCCGACGAGACGGATGAGATTCGATACGACTTCCGCGCGCTCGAAGAGAAGTGGCTTCCCGAGTGGAAGCACTGGCAACCCTTCCGCAGCGGCGAGCCGGGCGACCCCCGCCCCACCAAGTACGTGCTCGATATGTTCCCATACCCCTCGGGGGACCTTCACATGGGCCACGCCGAGGCCTACGCGCTCGGTGATGTCCTGGCCCGGTACTGGGTGCTGAGGGGCTTCAACGTCCTCCACCCCATCGGCTGGGACTCCTTCGGGTTGCCCGCGGAGAACGCCGCAATCAAGAACAACCTCGACCCCGCCGAGTGGACCGAGGCGAACATTGCCCAGCAGCGCGCGTCCATGGAGCGCTACGCGTGCTCGTTCGACTGGGATAGGGTGCTCGCGACCCACCGCCCCGAGTACTACCGCTGGAACCAGTGGATCTTCACGCGCCTGTTCGAGCGCGGCCTCGCGTACCGAAAGCCCTCGCTCGTCAACTGGTGCCCCACGGACCAGACCGTCCTCGCGAACGAACAGGTCGTCGGCGGCCTCTGCGAGCGATGCGACACCCCGGTGACCAAGAAGAAGCTCACCCAGTGGTACTTCAAGGTCACCGTGTACGCCGACGAGCTCCTCGACGGTTTGGAGACCCTTCGCGGTGCGTGGCAGGACCGCGTCATCGCAATGCAGCGGAACTGGATCGGGCGCTCGTCCGGCGCGGACGTGCAGTTCGCGATTGAGGGCCGCGACGAGCCGATCAGCATCTACACGACGCGCCCCGACACGCTCTTTGGCGCGACCTTCATGGTCGTCGCTGCGGATTCCGACCTCGCCGCAGAACTCGCCGCCGACGCGGGGGAGGCCGTGGGCGCAGCATTCGCGGCGTACGTCGACGAGGTCAAGGCGGCCACGGAGATCGAGCGCCTCGCCACCGATCGCCCCAAGACGGGCGTCTTCCTCGAGCGGTACGCGATCAACCCCGTCAACGGCGAGAGGCTCCCCATCTGGGCCTCGGACTACGTCCTCGCGGACTATGGCCACGGCGCCATCATGGCCGTGCCAGCGCACGACCAGCGCGACCTCGACTTCGCCCGCGCGATGGGCCTCGCCGTGCGCGTCGTCCTCGATTGCCGCGACGAGGCGGGCGACCCGCTTCCCGACCCAGCCGAATCCGGCGTCGCGACGACGGGCGACGGCGTCGTCGTCAATTCCCCGCCGATTGACGGGCTCGCCAAGACCGAGGCGATCGCGACCATCACCGCGATCCTCGAAAGGGACGGCGTGGGCCACGCGGCCAAGAACTACCGCCTGCGCGACTGGCTCATCTCGCGGCAGCGGTACTGGGGCACGCCCATTCCGATCGTCCACTGCGAGGACTGCGGCGAGGTCGCCGTGCCTGACGATCAGCTTCCCGTGCTCCTGCCCGACAGCAAGGGGCTCGACCTCTCGCCCAGGGGCCAGTCGCCTCTCGCCGCCGCGACGGCGTGGGTCGCGACCACCTGCCCGACGTGCGGAAAGCCCGCGCAGCGCGACACGGACACGATGGACACCTTCGTCGATTCGTCCTGGTACTACCTGCGGTACCTGTCTCCCGGAAAGACGGACGGGCCGTTCGACCTCGCCGAGGCGAGGCGCTGGGCGCCGGTCGACCAGTACGTCGGGGGAGTGACGCACGCGATCCTCCACCTTCTCTACGCGCGCTTCTTCTCCAAGGCGCTGCGGGACATGGGCCTGGTGGACTACGACGAGCCCTTCACCCGCCTGCTGAACCAGGGCATGGTCGGCATGGACGGGTCCGCGATGTCCAAGTCGCGCGGCAACCTCGTGAGGCTGTCCGAGCAGCTGGACCAGTTCGGCGTCGACGCCGTGCGGCTGACGATGGTGTTTGCCGGGCCCCCCGAGGACGACATCGACTGGGCGGACGTCTCGCCCGACGGTGCGAAGCGGTTCCTCGCGCGGGCGTGGCGCCTCGCGCGCGACGTGACGAGCGAGCCTGGGGTGGACCCCGCAACCGGCGACGCCGCCCTCCGGGCCGTTACCCACAAGACCCTGCATGAGTGCGAGGGCCTGGTGGAGGGCCTCCGGTTCAACGTCGCTGTCGCTCGTACCATGGAGCTCGTCAACGTCACCCGAAAGGCGATCGACTCGGGGCCGGGGGCCGCAGACCCTGCCGTCCGAGAAGCCGCCGAGGCGGTC
>JADGOS010000077.1 GCA_017882825.1 Demequinaceae bacterium
AACTCGTTGTTCGTGCCGTAGGTGACGTCCGCGAGGTACTGCTTGCGGCGCTCCTGCGGATCCATTCCGGTGAGGATGCAGCCGGTCTCAAGGCCAAGGAACCTGAACACGCGGCCCATGAGCTCGGACTGGTAGCGGGCGAGGTAGTCGTTCACCGTGACGATGTGGACGCCAAGGCCATCGAGGGCGTTGAGGTACACGGGAAGGGTCGCGACGAGGGTCTTGCCCTCGCCGGTCTTCATCTCGGCAATGCCGCCCCAGTGGAGCACGGCACCACCCATGAGTTGCACGTCGAAGTGCCTCAGGCCCAACGTGCGACGCGAGGCCTCGCGCACGGCCGCGAAGGCCTCCGGCATCAGCGAGTCGAGGGACTCGCCGTCCTGCCGCCGCTGCCGGAAGTCCGCGGTCAGGGAACGGAGCTCGGCGTCCGACATCTCCTCGTAGGCGCTCTCCAGGCCGCCCGCGATGCGCGCGACCCGTGCGAGCCGACGCAACTGTCGGCCCTCGCCCATGCGCATCATGCGGTCAATCAGGGTCACGGCAACTCCAAATCGGTCGGTGGCTCGGGAACCATCGTAGGCGCAAAGGGGACGCCGTCGTGTGCCGGTGCAACCCGGGAACCCGTCAGGCGGACTCCTCGATGGGCTCGTGCCGGGAATGGGCGCCCTCGGCGGCCTGGGGGCCAGCCTCGAGGTGGATCACGCCGTAGGTCCACCCGCGGCGTCGGTAGACCGCCGACGGGAGCCCGCTCTCGGAGTCCTGGAAGAGGAAGAAGTCGTGGCCCACCAGCTCCATCTGGTCAATCGCATCGGGCGTGGTCATGGGCACGCCGCTGTGGGTCTTGCTCCGGATGATGATCGGGGTGCCCGCAAGCGGGATTTCCGTCGTCGTGCCCTCGGGGGCGCCCTCCCACGGCTCGACGCTGACGGCCGCCCGCTCCCCCGGGCCGTCGTGAGGCTCGGGCTGGGGCTCCCCAACCACGGTCAGGCCCGCGGCGTGTCCCACGCCTACCTTGCCTTGGTGGCGGTGGGCGCGGCGCTCGTGGAGTTTACGTATGCGCTCGATGAGTCGGTCGGCGGCCAGTTCGAGGGCGACGACGCGGTCCTCCGCGGCGGCCTCGGTCCGGATGACGGGGCCCTTGGTGTGCACGGTGAGTTCGATCCTCTCGCGCTCGGCCACCATGTGCGGGCTGCGCTCGTGGACAACATGAACGTCGATGCGCGTCGCGCTCGGATCAAGAGTCTCGATCTTCCCCAGCTTCTCGACGACCTTGTCGCGGAATTCCTCCGCGACCTTGGTGTGACGACCGACGACATGAATGTCCATGGCAATCCTCCAGAGGTGAGGCGGCTGGGCCGCGATTTGACGAGGGGAGACCCTGGGTCTCCGGAGTTATCACCTCCCTCACCACACGGAGTGCTACGCGTGGACTCCGCTTCTCCCACTCTATTCCCAAGCCCCGACGGGCGGCAGTGCCGTTGTCGCCCGGCTCACACCTCGTCTGTCCTTTAGGCCTCGGGGCGCGCGAGGACGGGGCAACCCGCGCAGAGGGAAGACGCCGACGCGGGCGAGCAGGTCCCGCACACCTCGCGCGCGGAGACCGCAAGGCCGAGCCTCCTCGCCTCGTCGAGCATGGCCTCGACGAGCCCGGGCGAGAGTCCGAGCGAACGCGCGGCCGCGCCAACGGTCTGGCCTTGGCGCACGGCCGCGAGCACGGCACCAAAGGACGACGCCCCGAAGGAAGACGCCCCGTTGGAGGAGGGATCGGCCGCGGCGGTCGTCACAGCAGCCTCCCCACCTGGAAGACCAGCGCCCCGAGCACCCAGGCCACGACGAGTTGCACGCCGATTCCGATCGTGGTCCAGCGGCGACCGAGCGCCCTGCGCATCTGCGCGACCGTTGCGAGGCACGGGGTGTACGCGAGGGCGAAGACCATGAACGCGAGGGCGGCCGCACGCGGGTGCCCTCGCGAAGTGTTCGAAAGCGTCTCCTTCAGGCTGGCCGTGAGCGCGGGCGCGCGGCCCTGGCCGTCAACGGCGTACGTCTCCGCGAGCGCTCCCACGGCAACCTCCTTGGCGACGAACCCGGAGGCGAGCGCAGCGGCGACGTGCCAGTCGCCCAGGCCGAGCGGGGCCAGCGCCGGCGCCGCCGCCCGTGCACCCACGCCGAACGCGCTGTCGGCGATGGGCACGTCGGCGAGCGCGTAGCCGCCGCGCACGGGGATCGCGGCGAGCGCCCACATCGCCACCAGCGCGATGACGATGACCACCCCCGCCTCTCTGACAAACCCGCGCAGCCGCTCGGCAATCGAGTGCCACAGCGTCCTAAGGTCGGGCCACTGGTAGGGGGGCAGGACCAGGACGAGTGATTCGCGCTCGGGCTCGCCCTTGCCGCCCACGAACTTGCGGAAGGCGAGCCCCCCGACGGCGACCAGCACGATGCTCGTGAGGTAGAGCCCGAAGATGACCGTCCCCGCGCTGCCGGGGAAGAACGCGGCGGCGAGGAGCAGGTACACGGTGAGTCGCGCCGAGCACGACGTATACGGGACCAGCAACCCCGCGACGAGCCGCTGGCGGGCGTGAGGCAGGACGCGCGTCGCCTCGATCGCCGGCACGTTGCAGCCAAACCCGATCATGAGGGGAAGCACCGCGCGGCCGTCGAGCCCGATCACGCGCATCGCTCGGTCGGCGACGACGGCGGCGCGAGAGAGGTAGCCGCTCCCGTCGAGAATCCCGAGCGCGGTGAACACGAGGGCAAGGAGCGGCAGGAAGGAGAGCACCACTCCGAGACCCGTGAGCACCCCGTCGATCAGGAGGCCCTCGAACCACCCTCCCCCCACCCCGAGCGCGCCGAGGCCCGAAGAGACGGCGCGCGCAACCGGCCCCCCCGCAAACGCGGCGATCGCCGAGATCAGCGGTCCGGCCGCGCGCGTGCACATCTCGAACAGGCCCCACATCACGGCCAGGAAGACGGGGACTCCCACCCAGGGGTGGAGCAGCACGCGGTCGATGCGGTCGGAGGGTGTGACGCGGCGCGGAGGCTCGGGGGGAAGCTGCGCCATCACACCCTCGACCCACGCGAACCAGCGCACCACGTCCGCCTCCGCGAAGGGGCCGGCACGCCGGGCGCGCTCGGTGGGGCGAGGGGCGGCGAGCGCCCGCGAGACCGGCTCGGCCAGTTCGGCCGCTCCGGGGCGCTTCCGGGGATCGATGGTGACGACGGGCACGCCTACCGCCCGCGAGAGGGTCCGCGCGTCGATCGTCAGGCCCCGATCGCGCGCGACGTCCAGCATCGTCAGCGCGGCGACGACCGGCCTCCCGGTGCCGATCACCTGGGCGAGCAGGTAGAGGGACCGCGAGAGCGCGGTCGCGTCAAGCACGACGACGGCCACCGCGTGCGGGTCGGCTCCGTCGAGCGCGTCCGCGACCGCCCGCTCATCGACGGAACGCGCGTCCAAGCTGAAGGTGCCGGGGAGGTCCGCGACGC
Organism: Demequinaceae bacterium; assembly: GCA_017882825.1. GTDB lineage: Bacteria > Actinomycetota > Actinomycetes > Actinomycetales > Demequinaceae > JAFGBM01. Next base: position 3,487 of record JADGOS010000077.1, read on the forward strand.
CGACCGCCTCTCCCCCGAGGCGCCACGTGCCCACGGTGAGTTCGAGCGTCGTGCCGGGGGCGTTGACGGCGCGCTGGTGGGAGCCCGTGAGCGCGTTGAAGAGGGTGGACTTGCCGACGTTGGGGTTGCCGACGATCAGGACGGATGCGTCACCCAGGGGTCCCGATGACCGAACGGCGTCACACGAGGGACACGTCACTGTGACTCGACCGCGATGGAGCGTGCGGTCTCCCGGTCGAGTGCGACGCTGCTGAAGCCGTGGGCAACAACGACGGCCCCGAATGCCGAGCGTTGAAGGACGCGGACGGAGACCCCTGGCCGGAGGCCGATCTCGCGCAGGCGGGTGACAGCTTCTGGCGAAGCCCCGAGCGCGCTGATCACGACGCTCCGCCCGGAAGTCACGTCAGCCAAGTGCATATACCCAGAGTAGAAGTGAGGCTTGCCTAACCTCAGGGACCGAGGTCCCGGTTCGCCCCGGGCGGCGGGGTCGCCGCGAGAGTGACCGCGGCGGCCACCGCCACCCCCGCCCGCTCGAGCGCCTCGCACGATCGCGCGAGGCTCGCGCCCGTGGTGACGACGTCGTCCACCAAGAGGGCCATCCGGCCGCCGGGTGCAAGGCGAGGATCCGCGCGCAAGGCCGAACCCGACCACCGGGCGCGCGAGCCGAGCCCCCGCGCCTCGCCCCCCGAGTTCCTCAGGCAGCGCGAGACGAGGACCGATCCATTCGTGCGGGAAAGGGCCGAGGCCGCCGCCTCCGCGAGCAGTCCCGGCAGGTCCAGACCCCGCCTCCTGGTGGAAGCGGGACGCGCGGGAACCGGAACCACCACGGAGATCGGATGGAGCGCCCCGGCGAGGGACGCGACGGCGCGCGCCATCGCGTCGCGGAAGAAGGGATCCATGTCGCGGCGGCCCCCGTCCTTCCACGCCCCAACCATGAGCTGGGGCGGCCCGACCAGGGGCGCGACGGACCAGGTGGGCAAGGGCGCCCGGCCGAGGACGTCAAGCCGACCCGCCCCGGACTCGGACCGATAGGGCGCCTCCCACCAGGGCGCGGCGCAGTCCCCGCACCACCGAACGTCCGGTCGCCCGCAACCAGGACAGACGACGGGGACGATGGCGCGCGCCACGGCCGCCACGGCGAGGCCGAGGGTGCCGGGCTCTCGGGGCGCGTCCACCGGCCAAGGATCCCGCGAGGGTCGGGCGACGTGCGCGGAGGTCCCGCGCCGGACACGGGCACCGTCGCCCCTGGACCCTGGGACATCGGAGAGCGCGCAGCGCACACCGAACACCGGACAGCGCACACCGAACACCGGACAGCGGACACCGAACACCGGCCGGGACACTATCCGGAGAAGGCGAGTCCCTCGACCGCTCCGGCGAGAGGAACCTTTGACCACCCCGCGGTGGAACGCTGGAAGACCTCCCCCTGCCTTGTCACAACGGCGATCGAACTTGTCAGGTTGCGCGCGGCGATTTCGACCGCATCCGGCGACGACGACAGGACCGTCGTTCCCCCGCCGACCACGGAAATCCCCAGGGACGGCGTCGAGCCGGCGGGACCGTCGGCCAGCACCGCGAGCGTTCGCCCATCGACCCAGACGAGGTGGCTCGCGGGCCCGACGCCAAGACCGACGCTCAGCGGCTGGCCCACGGATAGCGGCACGCCTTTCGCGTCGCGAATCAGGCCAGCGACGTCGAGCCTCCACACGCCGCCCTCCCGTGACAGGACGGCGACCCTCGCCCCATCGTGCGAGACGCGAACCGCGCCGACCTCCCGGCCCTCGAGCCACGGCACGCTCACGGCTTTGGGGGCCGCGCCCGGAGCGAGAGCCACGAGCGAGCCGCTCCCGCGCCGCTCGGCGGTCCACACCCATCCGTACCAATCGAAGCTCGGCGTCGTCAGGTCGCTTCCTGAGTAGACGACCGTCACCGGCATGACGGCGTCGGGCGCATCGCCCGCCGACTCGAGGGCCATCGTTCCCCCGGCGAGCGCGTCCGTCGTCACCACCGTGGACGATCCGATCAGGAAGGCGACCGTCTTTCCGTCGTACGACAGCGCGGGCGAGTTGGCTCCCGCGGGCAGCGCCCCTACGCTCGGGGGAACGACGGTCAGCGCGGGGGCGTCCCAGGACCCCAGCCGCCCGTTCACGAACGCGACCGCCGCCGTCCCCGGGATTGGGGCGTCGTCGAGCTGCACCGTTCCGTCCTCCGCGACCACGAGGCCGCCGATCGTCACCTCCACCGACGTGACGTCGGGAAGTTGCTTGAGGGTCTTCACGAACTGCAGCTGGGCGAGCGCGCGCTGCGCGTCGTTCCCTCCCGCGCCGGAGTCGAGCGCAACGAAGGCTTGACCGTCGGTGATGGGAACCGACTGAAGGGACAGCGCGGCGGTGACGGGGATTCCCGTCCGGACGGCGTCCACCAACCACGCCGACGGCCCGCCGAGGAGCGCGTTCGCGGCAAAGGTCGCGGAATTGCTGCGCGGGACCCACCGCAGATCGGGGACGACGACCTTCCCGTCGGCCGACGCGAACGCAATCTCCACGGGCCGGAACAGGTCATCGAAGTGGGCCCCCGCGAGGATGATCCCGCTGTCGATTCCCGAGATGCGCCACTTGCCCGTCGCGTCCTGCGTCATCGCGAACGAGATGTCCTGAGGCGCACCGGGATCCACCTCGGTGAAGATCCCGGCCGCGTCGATCGTCGCGATGACGGGGAGGCTGTAGGTGACCGTTTGGGCCGTCTCGTTCCACACCGGCGTGAAGTCGCCGGAGCCGAAGACGGTCACCTTCGCCTCGGGATCCCAGGTCTGCCGAGCCGCCGGCGTCAGGTACTCCTGCGCCGCGACGAACGTCCCGGAAACCCCCGCGGCGCAGGCCTGGATGAAGTTGTCCGTGAGGGTGACCGGGTCGTCGGACGCGCCGGGAACGGGCGCCACGGGCACGAGCGGATCGACCGGGACCACGGACCCTCCCCCGCTCTCAACCCCGCCGCTCGACGGGATCCCCGCGCAACCGGCAAGGAACAGGACGACCGCGAACGCCGCGGCCAGGCGTCGGGCACTCACGGCTTCGCCTCCAGTGGCGACGGGCCGAGCCTCACGGGGCTACCGAGTCGCGCGAACTCGCGCTCCCGCGCGACGAGGGGAACAACCGGTTGCTGGCCCAGCCCCTGCGCCGTTCGTGGCAGCGACAGTCGGAAGCTCGCACCGTGCCCAGGGGAACCCCAAGCCTCGATCGCCCCCCCGTGGAGCAACGCATCCTCGCGCGCGATCGCGAGGCCAAGGCCCGTGCCGCCCATGGTCCTGGTCCTCGCCGCGTCGCCGCGCCAGAAGCGATCGAAAACCCGCTCGGCCTGCTGGGCGGTCATCCCCTGGCCGTAGTCGCGGACCATGATCGCCACGCCGCGCCTGTTGGAGCCGACAAGCACGTCGATGGGTCCCCGCTGCGCATATTCGATGGCGTTGGACAGCAGGTTGCGGACAATCCGGGCAATACGCGGCCGGTCCATCGACGCTTCGTGTTCGCCGGGCGACGCCCACAGCCGCAGCTGGACCCCCGCGTTCGCCGCGACGGGCGCAATGGCCTCGAGTTCCTCGCGGGCGATGTCCAGAAGGCTCACGTCCTCGAACTCCAATTGCGCGGCGCCCGCGTCGATTCGGCTGATCTCCAGGAGGTCGGACAGGAGCGCCTCGAACCTGTCGAGTTGGGCGTGGAGGAGTTCGGCGGACCTCGCCACGTCCGGCCCGAAGTCCGCCCTGGCGTCGAAGAGCACATCGGACGCCATTCGCACCGTGGTGAGCGGCGTCCTCAGTTCGTGGGACACGTCGGAGACGAATCTCCGCTGGAGCCGGGAGAGTTCCTCCATGCGGGTGATCTGTCGCTGCAGACTCTCGGCCATCTCGTTGAAGGTCGTCGCGAGCGTCGCCATCTCGTCTCGGCCCTGAACGACCATGCGCTCCCCCAGGAGACCCTCGGCGAGCCGCGAGGCCACCCGCGCCGCCTGCCGCACGGGCCGCACCGCCTGCAGCGTGACCGACCAGGTCATGAACAGGACGAGCGCGATCAGGGCGCCAGCGCCGAGGCCGAGGATGCGCTGGATCAGCGTGAGGGTCTTCTGCTCGTCGCTGAGGCTGTAGACGAAGTAGAGCTCGAAGTTGCCCGCGACCGCGCTCTTAAGCGGCGCGCCGACCACCACGCCCGGCTCCTGGAGGCTCTCGAGGTAGACGTGCTGATACGACTGCTTCACCACGCCGGCCTGTACGGCCGCCCGCATCTGAGGGGTCAACACCTCTTGAAGGCCGGGAGCCGTCGAGACCGGGGAAAGGAGTTGAGACGAGCCGCCGGGCTGACGTAGCAGGATCACCCCGCGGTTCTCGCCCCCAATCGCGTGGAGGTCCGTCACGAGGTCGTTGACGAGTTTCTGCAGGTCTCCGGGCGTCCTGGCTGGCGACGCGTCGATCTTGCCCTGCGCATCGACCGCATCCCTCGCGCTCTCGGCGAGGATGCGGTCCACCTTGGTCGTGACGAGCCCATCCCGGATGTTGGACGACACGAACGCCCCGAGCGCGGCGACGGAGCCAAGGCCGACGATGGCGGTGGAGGCAACGACCCGCAGCATCATCGACCGACGCCAGCGGGCCCAGCCCAGCCGAACCGCGCCGCTCGTGGCGGAGCCGATCGCGCGCACGGCCTCTCGCGGCGCGGGGGACTTCACGACGCTGGCAGATTCACGACGCTGGCAGATTCACGTTGCCGTGCCGCCCGCCTTGTAGCCGAAGCCGCGAACGGTCAGCACAATTTCGGGGTTCTCGGGATCCTTCTCGATCTTCGCGCGGAGCCTCTGGATGTGGACGTTGACAAGGCGGTCGTCGGCCTGGTGCCGGTATCCCCACACGTCCTGGAGCAGGACCTCGCGCGTGAACACCTGGCCAGGCGAACGGGCGAGCGTGACGAGCACGTCGAATTCCAGGGGCGTGAGCGCGATCGACTCTTCGCCCCGCAGGACCCTGTGGCCCGCGACGTCAATCTCCAGATCGGCGATGCGCACGGTGGCGGGCAGCGCGCCCGACGTTCGCCTCAGGCGCGCCCGCACCCGTGCGATCAACTCGCGCGGCTTGAAGGGCTTCGGAACGTAGTCGTCGGCGCCAGACTCCAGCCCCAGCACCACGTCGAGCGTGTCCGACTTCGCCGTCAGCATGATGATCGGCACCCCGGACTCCAGGCGGATCTCCCTGCACACGTCGATGCCGCTCTTGCCCGGCAACATCAGGTCGAGGAGGATGACGTCCGGGTTCTCCCTGCGGAACGCCTCAAGGGCGCGATCGCCGTGGTCGCAGAAGACCGGATCGAACCCGTCGGCCCTGAGGACGATGCCGATCATCTCCGCGAGGGCCGTATCGTCGTCGATCACCAAGATGCGTCCGCTCATGAACCCATTATGGGGGGACCGTTCGTGGCACGATAGGCGGAGACCTCGAGGGGGAGCGCATGACCGACACGTATGGACCGGGTGACGCCTCGATTCCGCCGTGGACCGCGCCAACCGAGGCGCCCCCCATGGTGCCGACGCACTCGGGCGGTCGCGGGCCCGCGACCGCCGCTGCCACCTACGGTCCGCCCCCCGGCCGGGCGACGCCAACCCATCGCTCCTGGCAGCCGGGAATCATGCCCCTGCGCCCCGCGACGTTCGGCGACTTCCTGTCTCTGCCCTTCAAGGCGATCCGCTACAACCGGACCGTTGTGGTCGGCGGGCCGCTCGCGTGCTTCCTGGTCGTCGCGCTCGCAACCGCGCTGGCGGCGTGGATGCTCTTCACCGACTTGGATTTGAGCAGCGCGTTCAACGGGCTGCCCACG
>JADGOS010000165.1 GCA_017882825.1 Demequinaceae bacterium
CTTCCGTGCTGGCCCGCGCGCCAACGACGAGGGCCGCGCGGCTCTAGCCCACTGCGGCCTGCCCGAGGGCCGCGCGGCTCTAGCCCACTGCGGCCTGCCCGAGGGCAGCCCGGCTCTAGCCCACTGCGGCCTGCCCGAGGGCAGCCCGCACGCGTTCGGCGGCGAGCGCGACGGCTTCGGCGACCCCGACCTCGTCCGTCGTCCCCGCGCGGCGATCGCGAATCTCGACCGTTCCCGCCTCGAGCCCCTTGCCGACGACGATGATGAAGGGGGCGCCGATCAGCTCCGCATCCTTGAATTTCACGCCCGGCGAGGCCTGGCGGCGGTCGTCGTAGCAGACCTCGATCCCGAGCGTCTCGAGGGCCTCGGAGATCCCCTCCGCCGCGACGTAGACGGCATCCTCCTTGCCGGTCGCCACCACGTGGACGTGATACGGCGCCACATGCGCGGGCCACCTGAGCCCGATCTCGTCGTTGTTGAGTTCGGCGAGCACGGCGACGACGCGCGTGACGCCGAGCCCGTAGGAGCCCATCGTGACCACGCGGGCCTTGCCGTTCTCGTCGAGGACGCCCAGGCCAAGCGCCTTCGCGTACTTGGTGCCAAGTTGGAAGATGTGGCCGATCTCCACGCCGCGCGCGAGCTCGAGCGGCCCCGAGCCGTCGGGGGCGGGGTCACCCGCGCGCACCTCAGCGGCCTCAATCGTGCCGTCGGCCGAGAAGTCGCGGCCCGCAACCAGGTCGAAGACGTGCTTGTCCTTGACGTTCGCGCCCGTGATCCAGCGCGTCCCCTCGACGACGCGGGGGTCAAGCAGGTAGCGCACGGCCGTGTCGCCGTCGGCGCCCGCATCCGCGCCCGCAGCCTCGACACCTACCTCGCGCGCCTGGGGCCCAAGCGCTCCAGGGCCGATGTAGCCGGGAACCAGGCCCTTGTGCCTCGCGAAGTCCGCGTCCGTGGCGGGCTCGACGCCGGCGGGGCTGAGGGCCGCCTCGGCGCGCTTGAGGTCGACGTCCCGGTCGCCGGGCAGGCCGATGACCAGGAGGTTGCGCTCCCCCGTCGGCTCGGTCACGGCGAGGACGACGTTCTTGAGGGTATCGGCGGCGGTCCAGGCGCGGTCGGGGCGGGGATGGCGCTCGTTCGCGAGCGCGACGAGGGAATCGATCGTCGCCGTGCCGGGGGTGTCTTCGACGTGGGGCGCGGGCGCGTCGGCAAACGGGACGGCGGGCGGGACGACCGTGGTGACGGCCTCGACGTTCGCGGCGTATCCGCCGGGCGAGCGCACGTACGTGTCCTCCCCCACCTCGACGGGGCAGAGGAACTCCTCGGACACGGAACCACCCATCGCGCCGGACATCGCGGAGACCGCGACGTACGGGACGCCGAGGCGGTCGTAGATGCGGATGTACGCGGCGCGCTGGATCGCGTAGGAGGCGGCGAGGCCCTCGTCCGTGAGGTCAAAGGTGTACGCGTCCTTCATGATGAACTCCCGGCCGCGGATGAGGCCGGCGCGGGGACGCGCCTCGTCGCGGTACTTCGTCTGGATCTGGTACAGCGAGAGCGGGAGGTCCTTGTACGACGAGTAGAGGTCCTTCACCAGGAGCGTGAACATCTCCTCGTGGGTGGGCGCCAGGAGGTAGTCCGCGTCCTTGCGGTCCTTGAGGCGGAAGAGGTTGGGGCCGTAGTCCTTCCATCGGCCCGACGCCTCGTACGGCTCGCGGGGCAGGAGAGCCGGGAAGTGGACCTCCTGCGATCCAGACGCGTCCATCTCCTCGCGCACGACGGCCTCGATCTTCGCCAGCACCTTGAGGCCGAGCGGGAGCCAACTGTAGATCCCGGGCGCAGCGCGGCGAATGTAGCCCGCCCGGACGAGGAGGCGATGCGAGGCGACCTCAGCATCGGCGGGGTCTTCGCGGAGCGTGCGGAGGAAGAGAGTCGACATTCGGAGCATGGGGTCAGCCTAGTGCGGGCGGCGCCGCGAGCGGAGCCGTCGTCGGTCAGGCGCCCCCGATCGCCCGGCCGTTGGCCGCGGCCGTGGGGCGATCGGTGAGCCCTCCGCTCCTAGGTGGGTCCGGCGATGTATCCGATGATGTTGACCACCAGGTCGGTTCGTCCCGTTCCCGCGTAGGCGGTGTAGAGGTCGATCTTCCTGTCCGCGGGTAGTTGGACGATCACCATGTTGGGGATGTCTCGCCCGGGGATGAAGTTCAGGTTCGACATCACCGGAGGAGGCGTAGTGCCCAAACCGTTGGTGTCCGGATAGACGCGAATGTGCCCGAAGTTCGTGGGCTGCACCGCGGTCACGTTGAGGATCACGGCCGTGGCACCTGCGGGCACGACGGACGTGTCCACCGCAACCGGATAGATCGTGTTGGGGCTGAGGGACCCTGAGATCGGGCCCACGATGCCATAGGAGGGACGCGTCTCTACGAGTTTGGTGGGAACGGTGGCGACGAAGTCGGACCCGGCCGCGATGTAGCCGGTCACGTCAATGAGCACCTGCACCGGGCTGACCGAGGTGGGCACATACGAGAAGGAGCGGAACGTGAGCTTCCCGTCCGCGCTGAGGGCAACGATCTGGGAGTTCGCCTTCGTCTCGGAGGCGTAGTTCACCACCGACGTGTTCGGCATCGGCTGATCGGACGCCCACATCCGCAGGTGCCCAGGGGAGTTGGTGTCCACGACGGTGATGTTCGCGATCACCGCGACCGCATCCGAGGGAACCGAACCGACCCCGCCGACCTGGACCGTGTAGTCCGTCATCGGCTGAACCGGACCGTTGATGGTGCCCACGTGATGCGAGGCCTCCGGACGCGTGTCCACGAGTTTCTCCGGAGTAATGAGCGTGATCCCGGA
>JADGOS010000166.1 GCA_017882825.1 Demequinaceae bacterium
ATCGCGGTGACGTGGCAGACCTTCTTCCCCCTCGCGCAGGGCTTGATCATCATCGCGGTAGCAGCCGCCACGGCCTACCTCTCGCTCTGGCTCAAGCGCCACGATCTCTCCGTCTCCGGCGGCGCCGTCGGCGTCGTCGCGATGTCGTTCGTCGGGGTTGCGATCGTTGCCGTCGACCGGCAGGCGGGCGTTCTTGGCACGTTCGCTCTACCCGTCGCTGCCGCCTTCACGGCGGGCGCCGGGCTCGCCCTGTCCCGTGCCGGTGTCGTGTGGGTCGGCTCGACCGCCGCGCTTGCGCTCGGCGCTTCGGCCGCGGGCCTCACCCGAGCGATCGCCGTCCAGCCGAGCGTCGACGATCGGCTCGCGTGGGCTCTCGCGGGACCCGCCCTCGCACTGGCGGTGCTCGCCACATTCGGGCTGTGGCCGACGGAGCCCTCGCGCGTCATTCTTCGCGTGGTGGGGGTAGCGCTCCTGACGCTCGCGCCCGTGCCCCTTCTGCTTGACATCGGATGGAACGGGCGCGCGTCCGGGTTCGCGCTCGCGTTGGTGGTGCCCCTCGGCGCCCTGATCGCGCTCGGCGTGCCGTGGCCCCGCTTCACGCTCGCGCCAGGCTCAGCCCTCGCGACGACCGTTGTCGCCGCACTCTTCTGGGGCGGGGGAGCCACCCAGGCGCAGACGGTTGCCGCCGTCGCTGCGGCGGCAGGTGTAATCGCCGCGGCGTGCGCGCTTGCCCCCGTGAGGTGGCGCAACCCCGTGCTCCTTGGCCTTGCTCCCTCGGGCGTGGCGATCGCTGGCGCCGCGATCGTCGTTGCCGTTCAACTCCTGGTCCTGCTGGGCGGCGGCGGTCATGTCGCCACGTGGCTCCCGTTCAGTCCGTTCAGCGGGATCGCGGTCGTCGTCGGCGGCGTCGCGCTTGCCGCCCCCGGCCTCTGGAGGCCGCCGCCTCGGTGGTTGGATCCCGTCGCCGCCGTGGGTTCGGTGTTTGTCGTGGTGGGCGTCACCGAGGCCGCGTACTCGGTCGCAATCCGTACGTGGCCGTGGGAAGTGTGGGCGGTCTCTGCCTGCTTCACCGTGGGTGCGATCGCGTGCATCGTGTCGGCGCTCCTGTGGCGCGCACGCGCCGCGCGGTGGGTCGCAGGTATCGCGGCGACCATTCTCGCGACGATCGCGGGCATTGACGGAGCGTGGGCCTTCGGCGGCGCAGAGATTCCGGCGCCGCAGGGTCTCGCGTGTGCCCTGATTCCCTTTGCGCTCCTTGTCGCCTTCGGCCGCAGGTGGCCAAGGGTGACGCTGGCTCCCGCGGCGTTTGTGGCCTCCGCCATCGGCGCGGGAACCGCATATGTCACCGTTGGTACGTGGTCGGCGGCGATCGCGGGCGCGATCCTCGTCGTTGCGGTCATCCTCTGGGCGGGGGCGTGGCTACCCGCCGAGTGGAGGAGCCCCATCCTGGTTGGGGTCGCCCCACCGTTCGCGGTTGCGCTCGCGGTGGGGTTGGGCAGCATCATTCCCGCGATCGCGGGGCTTTCGGGCAACAACGTGTCCGACACCCGGTTGGCCTATGACCTCTGGACGAGCGGGACCACTGTCCTTGCCGGCCTCGCGCTCGCCGCGCCGGAACGGTGGAAGCCGCGACCGCAGTGGTTGCGGTACGGCGCCGCCGTCGGGTCCGTCCTGGTCGTCATGGGGATTACCGAGGCCGCGTATTGGGGCGCGATCCACTACTGGCCCGGCGAGGTGTGGGCGGTGTCCGCGTTCTTCACCGTTGGCGCTCTCGTGTGCATCGTGTCGGCTCTCCTGTGGCAATCCGTTGTCGCGCGCTGGGTCGCGGGGATTGCCGCGATCCTCCTCGTCACCATCGCGGGCCTCGATGGTGCATGGGCCTTGGCCGTCGCGGAGATTCCCGCGCCGCCGGCGGTCGCCTGCGCGCTAATTCCGCTCGCACTCCTCGTCGCCTTCGGCCGAAGGTGGCCGAGGGTCACGCTGGGTCCCGCCGCGCTCGTAGCATCCGCGGTAGGCGCGGCAACCGCGTACCTCACTGTCGGCACCCGTACGGCGGCGACAACGGGCGCCATCTTGATCGTTGCGGTCATCCTCTGGGCGGGGATGCGCCTTCCCGCCGATTGGAAGGCCCCGGTCCTTCTCGGAGTCTCGCCCGCTCTGGCTCTCGCGCTCTCGGTCGGGATTGGGAGCGTGATTCCGGTCCTGGCGGGACTCACCGTCAACGAGGTGCCCCACGCCCTCTGGGCCTACGACCTGTGGACGAGCGCAACGACCGCCCTGGCGGGCATCGCCCTCGCGGCGCTTCCGCGATGGCAGGTCGCCGAACGCCTCGCCAATGCGATGTCCGTTGGGGGATCCGTTGTAGTGACGGTCGCTGCGGCTTCCGCGGCGGTCTCCGTCACCGACAACTGGGGCGGGGACGCTCACCAGGGGCTGGCGGTCAATGTGGCGATCTTCTCGCTCGCCTCGGCCGCGCTCACGGTGGTGTGGGCGACGAGGGCGGGGCGCCTCGCGCATGGGATCGGCTCCACGGTGCTTCTCACCGTCGCCGGCATTCAGGGCTCCTTTGCCTTCGCCGAGCCGTCGGCGAGCCTCGGGCTTGGGCTCGCCGTCGTCGTAGCGCCCATCGTGGTCCTCGTCGTGTTCGCCCGCTGGTGGCCCGCCATTACCCTCGGAGCCGCATCGTTCCTCTTCACACTCGCGATCTTCGCGGTAAACCGTCACGCGGAAATGTCGGACGCCTCGCTCTTCGGAATGGTCGCGGTAGGAATTGCCCTGGTTGCCTGGGGCTGCTGGGTCTTCCCGCCCTCGTGGTGGAAGCCGCTGCTGGTCGGCATCGC
>JADGOS010000078.1 GCA_017882825.1 Demequinaceae bacterium
CATGAGGTCGACGCTCACGTGGTGGGGCCGGTGGACCGCCCAGGCGATCGCGTCCGCGACATCCTCCGCGACGAGCGCCTCGATGCCCTTGTAGACCTCATCCGCCGCGGCCTGGTCGCCCCGGAAACGGTTGAGGCTGAACTCCTCGGAGTGGACCATGCCCGGAGCGATCTCTATGACGCGCACGCCCGTTCCGGTCAGCTCAAGTCGCAGGGTGCGCACCATCGCATGCTCCGCGGCCTTGGCCGCGACGTACCCAGCGCCGCCTTCGTACACCTCAAGCCCCGCCGTCGACGTGACGACCACAACGTCTCCGCGTCCCGATTCGCGCAGCGCGGGCAGGAACGCCTGCGTCATGCGAACCGTGCCGACGACGTTGACGGCGTACTGCGATGTCCATTCGTCGAGCGCGGAAGCCGCGACGGATTCCATGCCGACCGCGCCGCCCGCGCAGTTGATGAGCGCGTGGACCGCGCCGCGAGCCGTGGCAACCTTGACGAGCGCCGCGACGTCCGCGTCCGACGTGCTGTCCGCGACAACGACCTCGCACCCCGTCTCGGCGGCGAGTTCGGCAAGGCGCTCCCCGCGCCGCGCGGTAGCGGTCACCTTCACGCCCTCGGCGGTAAGCGCGCGCACCGTGGCAGCGCCGATTCCCGAGGATGCTCCGGTCACCACGACGTGCAGGGGGTCGCTCATGGCCTCAGGTTACGCCGCTGCCCGATGCCCGGCACGAACTTGCCGGTCCGTGCGGCGTACGCCGCATATCCGTCGTAGGCGCCGACGAGCCATCGCTCTTCGAGGCGGGTCTTCACCTCGAAGAAGACGGCGACCGCGAGGGTGGCCGCGTACGCGAGGACCGTGCCCGCCCCGATCGCGGCGCCGAGGCACGCCAGGATCACGCCGGAGTAGATCGGGTGTCGCGCCCAGCGGTATGCGCCATGCGCGGTCAGCCCCGCGCCGTTGGGAAGCGGGAGGGGCGTAAGCGCGCTCCCCAGGTTGCTGGCGGCCCACAGCAACACGGCGACGCCGAGGGCGACGACGCCGATCCCGCCCCACAGCGACGCCGGGAGGCGGGGCCCCACCCCGGTCGCGAGCGCGCCAGCGCCGACGCCGAGGAACAGGATCCCTTGGAACACGACGAGCCCCCACGAAACGAGCGCACGACGCCGATCGGCCATGGCCTCAGGCTACGCGGCACGCGGTCCGGCGCGGCGCCCCGAAAATCCGCACGAGGCGTACCCTGGAGCGACCACCAATGCTTGGGGGACCCATCATGCGGACGGCCCGAATCTTCCATATCGTGATTGCCGTCGCGCTCGCGCTCCCGCTCGCCGCTTGTTCGACGCCCGGGCCCACCGGGTCCACCGGACCGCAAGGCTCCCCCGGCGCGCCGGGCCTCCAGGGTGAGCAGGGAGTACCGGGCGAGCAGGGGGTTCCGGGTCCGGTCGGGCCGGAGGGTCAGACCGGCTCGCGCGGCTATACGGGCCTCGCGGGACCCGCGGGGGCGACGGGAGTTGCGGGGCCCGAAGGGCCTGCCGGTGCCCAAGGAATCCCCGGCGCCCAAGGAATACCCGGTACCCCGGGAGCGCCCGGTGCCCAAGGAATACCCGGTACCCCGGGAGCGCCCGGTACCCCGGGAGCGCCCGGTACCCCGGGAGCGCCCGGTGCGAGCGCTCCGTGCGACTCCGCGCTTTTCTACGCCCTCATGCCGACCGACAACGTGGCCACGGTCGCCGCCGGTTCGGACGTGGACTTTCCCCAAAATGGTCCGACAACGAGCGCAGGGACGGGGCGGCTCACTCCCAGCGGCTTCCTCCTGGCAGTTCAGGGGGTCTACCGCGTGACGTTCCAGGTTCCCGTCACAGCGCAGGGCCAGCTCGTCCTCACTCTCGACGGCGTTGAACTCGCCTACACGGTCACGGGTCGTAGCACCGGGACGACGTCCATCGGCGAGACGACCCTCGTCACGACGACGGCACCCAATCAGGTCCTGACCGTCCGCAATCCCACATTCAGCGCCCTGGCGCTCACCATCACCCCGGACGCCGGAGGATTCGAGCCAGCCTCGGCGACGCTCCTGATCGAACTGGTGAAGGCGACCTAACGTCCCTGCGGTCCGTGGGTGCACGCCAAGCGGGCTCCCCGAAGGTGGGAACTTCCCTGCGGTCCGTTGCGGTACGAAATCGCCCCTATCCGTGCACCCCCGGACCGCAGGGGCGCCCGCACCGGTCCGCAAGCCCTCAAGCGTGCACCCACGGACCGCAGGGGCGCCCGCACCGGTGCGCCGCCAAGGCGCGTCCCCTGGCCCGACGATTCCGTCGTCCGGCCCCCGGTTCCGCGGGGCTGGCGCGTCCGCGGGCCGTCTACTCCTCGGCGAGGACGATGACCCGATCGTGGTCGGCAAACACCCTCACGTCGGCCTTCGTGGGGTTGAGGACCACTTGCGCCGGAAGGCCGTCCTCCGCGGCGACCATGTACCCAAACGCGGCTTCCTTCCGTCCGCGCGCGCCCGCGATCACCGTCGCGAAGTCCACCTCCCTGCCGAGCGCCACGTACCACTCCGCGGGCCTCAGGTAGATCTCCGAACCCTCGCTCGCGAACAGTTCGGCGAAGACGGCGCTGATCTCGGGATTCTCGGACACCTGAGTCATCATCAGGCTGACCAGCTGATCGCTCACGATGAAGTCATCGATCTGGCAGACCTCGGCCAACTTGCGGTTCCGCTCATCAAGCATCTCGCTCACGACGTTGATGCGGACGTCGTCGCGGCTCATCATGTCGCGAAGGTGGAGCAGCGTCACGAGGGTCTTGGTGTCCGCCTCTTGGACCCCGAGGTTATCGCGATAGGACGCGACGATCACATGGTCAAACGACGCCGGCTTGAGTGCCTCAATCGCCGCGCGAGCGGTGGAACTGCCCTTCGAGGCGGTCACAACGAGGTTGCGGTACCGCCCGAGGTCTCCCACCTTGAACTCCGAGACCACCGTGACCGTGGAGCCCTTGCCCGCGTAGTCGTCGAGCTCGTGAAGGATGTGCGGCAGGCTCTGGTTCGAGCCGAGGATGAGCGTCTTGGCCGGCTTGTTGACCGTCCGCTTGCCCTTGGCTGTGGCCTTCGCATCCGGGACCGCCTTCGCGCCGACGGCGATGGTCGAGTCGTCCTCCGCGATGACGATGATCTGGTCGCCCTCCGCGATCCTCTCGGCGCCGTCGGGGTTGAGCAGGACGGCGTCGCCGCGGAGAATCCCGATGGGCGCGGAGGCCGGGAACGAGAGCTGAGCATCGTAGAAGGTCTGGCCGACGAGCGAGGGCTGCGTGGTGAAGTAGATCTCCACGCCGGCGAAGTCGAGGAGGTCCTGGTAGACGGCGCTGAGGCCCGGCTGCCTGCTCGTCTGCGCCGTAATCTGCCCCACCTTCTCGCTCGCGAGGATCCAATTGGTCTCGGTGCCGCCCGCGATCTTCGCGACCTCGAGGTTGTCCGACCGGTGGATCTGGCCGACGATGTGGAGGTCCCCTCCGTCGCGCTGCGGGTGCCGCGTGAGCGCGAGCGCCGTCTTGATCGACCGCGAGTCCGGGTCGTCCGCGCCCTCGTCGCTCAGGATGATGACCGCCTTCGCGTGGAAGGGACTCACGATCAGGAGATCATCTTGGTCGAGCGGGCTCCCGGATCTTCAGATGATGGAGGTCCTTCCTGGCTTCGGGATCCGCGAGCGGATCTCGTCCTCCATCTCCACCTTGTCGCGCTCCGCGAGGATGACGACCACGCCGCGCTTCGCGGACGCGTTCGCCTCGCACAGCCCCTGGACGATGGTCGTCATCTTGGAGTTCCACCCCAGGATGACGGTGTGGCCGGATTCGAGGACGGTCGAGCGGCCCTTGCGCAACTCGGCCACTTTGGCGTCGAACGCGCCGGAGACGATGCCGATCAGGTTCGCGACGACCAAGACGCCGACGAACGCGATAACGATCATCGAGATGCGGAACGGCCACCCGCTCGTCGCGGCGACGTCGTTGGCGCCGAGCGTCTGGACGACGTTGTCCCAGATCACCCGGATCGCGGGCAGCCGCTCGCCGTCGGGACCGACGTTGAGCTTGAGGCGGATGATCACCAGGGCGTCGATCGCTATGACCACGGCGGTCGCGAGCGCGAGCACGCCGAGCAGGGCGCCCGTGCCGCGCGCCATGACCCCGTCGAACCAGTACTTGAAACGCTGCCCGATCGTCGGCTTCTTCATCGCACTCTCCCTGTCCGGTGGTGGCGCCATCGTATTGCGCCGCGCCCGCCCGCGCATAGGGTCCCCTAAATCGGATCGCGCGCCCTGGGCGAATGGAGACAAAGTGGTACTCGTCACACTTATCGGGACATTCGGCGGGGGGTGCGAGTCAATGGAGGATGTCCGCTTCGTGCGCTCGGCGTGGTGGCCTCGTCTCGGTGCGACCGGCGACACGCCGCCCAGCCCGGCGTGCGCGATACTCGGGTACGCGTGTGACACGTGTGACAATTGGGTCGCGACCCGGGGGTTCCGGGGGGTTCGTCCTGCCACGACGGGAGCTCATAACATGACCACTGGCCGGGGATGCACCCTCGCTTCGCGCGCCGTCGCGCTTGCCATCGCGTGCGCGCTTCCCGTTGCCGGCTGCTCGCTGCTCAACGGCCCGGCCATCATCGTGTCCGCGTCGCCGTCGGCGACCGCATCGTCTCCCTCGCCTTCGGTCTCTCCCTCGCCCAGCCCCTCCCCGTCCGCGACCCCCTCGCCCACCGTCGCCGCCTCCCCGTCGCCCTCGCCGGTGGGGCCGATCCAGGGCGCCCCGGCCGGGACGCCCGTCAAGCCCGAGGTGTTCCTCGCCACCGTCGACACGGCGAACGGCGTGCTACGCGTCGTGGCCGATGTTCCCGGGATCTACGAGGACGGCGGCACCTGCACCGTCAAGGTGACCGCCGGCGCGACCGTGGTGCAGAAGCACAGCACGGGCGCGGCCGACGTCTCGAGCACCGCGTGCGGGCAGTTCGTCTTCCCGCTGAGTGACCTTCCTTCGGGCACCGCCTCCATCGTGGTCTCGTACCAGTCCACGGCGCATTCGGGGTCCTCCGGCGCGACGAAGGTGAAGCTCCCATGACCGCCGTTGTGAGGCGATTCCGCACGACCGCGGTCCTGGGCCTGGTGTTCGCGCTCCTCGCCACCGTCATCGCGATGGTCGGCACGTCGGCGCCCGCGAGCGCCGCGCCCTCCGGTAGCACCTTCCAGCCGGGCTACATCGTGAGCGACGCCAACTTCTTCAACTACAACTCCATGACGGTCACCCAAATTCAGGCGTTCCTCGACCTGAAGGGTCCGACCAACTGCAACGGGTGCCTCAAGAACTACCGGGCGAGCACGTACGACCGCGCGGCGGACCCGGGGCGGTGCGTCGCTCCGCTCGTAGGGAAGTCGAATATCTCGGCGGCGCAGATGATCTACGACGTCGCGCAGGCGTGTCATATCAACCCGATGACACTCCTCGTGACGATGCAGAAGGAGACGAGCCTCGTGACGATGTCGGCGCCGGAGGCGTGGCGATATCAACGCGCCATGGGTTACGGCTGCCCTGACGCGGCTCCGTGCAGTACGGACTATTACGGAATGTTCATCCAGTTGTACACGGGCGCGGGTCAGTTGGTGCGCTACGGTAACCCCGGCACGATCTTCACGTGGTACCCCGTCGGCGCCTGGACGGCCGTGCGGTATAGCCCCAACGCCGCGTGCGGCTCCTCGGCGGTGTACATCCAGAACCGCGCGACTGCCGCGCTCTACTACTACACCCCCTACCAGCCGAACCCCGCCGCCCTGACGAACCTCTATGGGACCGGCGACTCGTGCTCCGCCTACGGCAACCGGAACTTCTGGCGGACGTGGTGGGACTGGTTCGGCGACCCGACCGGCGCCCTCGCGACGCCGACCGCGTCCGTCACCCCGTCGCCTTCCCCCTCCGCGTCGCCGTCGCCTTCCCCCTCCGCGTCGCCGTCGCCGTCGCCCTCGCCGTCCGCGACCCCCGCCACCACGACGTCCACCACGACGTCCACGACAACGACGTCCACCACGACGTCCACGACAACGACGTCGACCACGACCACGACGGCCCCCACGACCACGACAACGACGTCCACCACAACGACTACGGCCCCGCCCGCCCCGCCCGCGCCGACCGTCATCACCTACACGGTCGTGCCGGGTGACACCCTGAGCAAGATCGCGGCCCGGTACAAGACGACGGTGGCGGCGATCGCGGCGGACAACGCGATCAAGAACGTCAGCCTCATCTACGTAGGCCAGAAACTGAAGATCACCGTGCCGGGCACGACATCGACCCCGACCACCACCACGCCGCCTCCTCCGGTCTCGACTCCGACGACGACCACGCCGCCTCCCCCGGCGACGACCACGACGGTGACGTACACGGTGGTCGCAGGCGACACCCTGTACAAGATCGCGGCGAAGTTCCACACGACGGTCGCGGCGATCGCGTCCGCGAACGGCATCACTAACGCGAACCTGATCCGCGTCGGGCAGAAGCTGAAGATCCCGGCCTCGGGTTCTACGACAACCACGGCGACGACCACGACTGGCACCACGACCACCCCGCCCCCGGCGGCACCCCCCGCGGCCTCGACGGTCACGTACACCGTGGTCGTGGGTGACACGCTGGGCAAGATCGCGGCGAAGTTCCACACCACCGTCACGGCGATCGCGCTCGCGAACAAGATCAAGAACGTCAACCTGATCGTCGTCGGCCAGAAGCTGACCATCACGACGGGCTAGAGGTCTCCGGGGGTCGCGCACCTCGCCCCTGCCCGACGCCGCCGCGCGCGGCTCGTTCGGTCTCGCGCCCGCGCCGCGCGACGTGAGACGCTTGGCCCGTCCCCATCCAGGAGTCCCGTACCCATGCCTGACGCCCACCCCGGCCGCGCCCGACGTCGGCGCGCGGTCCCGGACTTCCCTCCGCTCGGAACCGCGCCCCCGCTCGCGACGCCCACCGGGCGCGCGCCCGACGTCTCCCTCGCACGCGCCAACACGGTGCTGGTGCTCCTCGCCGTCGCGGCGTTCGCCGTCGTCACGAGCGAGGTCCTTCCGGTCGGGCTCATCACGGTCATCTCGACCGATCTTCACCGGACCAACGCGGAGGTCGGCCTCCTGGTGACGGCCTACGCCGCCGTCGTCGTCGCCACCTCCATCCCCCTGGCGCACTTCACGCGAAGCATCCCGCGTCGGCAACTGCTCTCCGCGACGCTGCTCGTCTACGTCGCGGGAATGCTGCTCGCGAGCCTCGGCGGGGGCTTCGCTGGCCTCCTCGCCGGCCGCATGCTGACCGCCTTCGCCCAGGCGCAGTTCTGGGCGGTCGTGACCGCCACGGCCGCTGGCCTCTTCCCCGCGCACGTGCGGGGCAGGATCGTCTCGCGCCTTCTCGTCGGCCCCGCGGCCGCGGGCCTCTTCGGCCTGCCCACCGCCACCTGGCTCGGCCAGCACTTCGGCTGGCGCGCGCCCTTCTACGTTCTCGCGTGCGCGGGCGTGGTTCTCGCGGTCCTGATCGCGCTCCTCGTCCCGAGGTACAAGCCCGCCGACGGCGCCGCTGCCCGGGGCGTCAACCCGAGCATGCGACGCTTCGTGTTCATCCTCGCCATCACCCTGACGGCCATCCTCGGGACGAACACCATCGGCCCCTACGTCACGCCCTATCTACGCGACGTCGTCGGCTTCCCCTCATCGTCGTTCCCCGTGCTCTTCACCGCCTCGGGGATCGCAGGGCTCGTCGCGATGGTCATGGTGGGGCGGTACCTCGATCGCCTCCCGATGGGCATGATCGCCATCGGGCTGGGGCTGCTCGTCGTCGGGTGGGGGGGAGTCGCGGTCGCGGGAACGTCGAAGCCCGCCGTCGTCGTGCTCTACTGCCTCGCGGCCTTTGGGGTGAGCTTCATCGTGGGAGGCCTCGCGAACCGGGCACTCCAGACCTCCCCCGGCTCCACCGACCTCGGCATCGCCACCCAGGGCTCGTTCTACAACACCGGGACGGCGCTGGGTTCGCTCGTGGGTTCCGCCTTGCTGGCCTCCCGCGGCCCGCAGTCTCTCCCCCTCGTCAGCGCGGGCATCCTCTCCCTCGCGCTGATTCTCGTGGGGCTCGAGCGACGCTTCGGCGGCCCCCGGGCGCGGTAGGCGCTCCGCGGACGCGGTAGTCCACGTGCCGCGCCGCGTCGGGAACCGGGGCGCTAAGCCTTGAGGTACGCGCCAGGCTGGGAGTCGGCGCCGCCCGGGCCGTGCATCGCGATCCGGCTGATCGCCCGGATGGCAGCGACCATCCACTCGCAGATCATCACGTCGTACTCTCCCTGCACCCCGCTGAACGCGACCACCAACCCGTCGCGCTTGATCGCGCCGGGGTATTTGATGTCGCCCTCTCGATACAGGTGCGGATAGTCGAGCCGGACCTTCTCGCTGTCGAGCCCCGTCCGCAGCGTCACCGCGACCTTGCCCTGGACGTTCGAAAGGAACACCGGGTTCTCTTCGCCGACGTGGCCCGTGAAGAGGACATCGTTCGTGGGCGAATTCGGGTCGAGGACGATCATGGTCCCGCGAAGGCCGTTCGTCACCTCGAGTTCGGCGGCCTTCTCGATCGCGGGGACGACGACGGCCCACGCCTTCGCACAGATCTCTTCGCTGATACCGGTAAACATGGCGGGCTCCCTTGGCGCGGACGACCGGACGTTTCAGCCTAACGCGAGGTGGAGGAGTGGGGACTCGTCAATCTCGCGCAGCCGCGCCCGGGCGGTTGCGCGCTCGGCGAAACTCCGAGAAACGCGGCGGGTCGCCCATGGCCTCCGTGCCAGGCTAGGGCCATGGCACAGACCACCGGCCCCTTCCAGCCCCGCAACGCACTCGAGCACGCGCTCATCAAGGCCGCGGCGGATCCCACCCAGCGAGGCCCGTTCGTGCGCGAACTCCTCGCGGCGACCGTCTTGGTCGTCGGGGATCCCGGGGCGATGGGGCAGGGTGCCAACCCCCAGGGCGCAAACCCCCAGGGCGCAAACCCCCAGGGCGCAAACCCCCAGGGCGGCGGCCTCGCGGTCAAGTGGGGCACCATGCCCGACGGCCGCCCGTGCATCCCCTTCTACTCGTCGGCCGAATGGCTCGCTGGAGTCGTCCAGCGGCAGGTTCCGATCCTCCACCTGCCCGCCCGCGCGTTGTTCGCGGGGACGCGGGGCGCGACGCTCGC
>JADGOS010000167.1 GCA_017882825.1 Demequinaceae bacterium
TTCCGCTCCACGACGCGCCTCACCTTCGCGGCGCAGAGGGGCGCCGAGACCTTCATCGACCTCATCGCGCCAGCGGTCCACAGCATCGTCCTCAACGGCGCCGCCCTGGACCCGGCGGCCGCCTTCAAGGACAGCCGTATCGCCCTGGCGAACCTCGAGCTCTCCAACGAGCTCGTCGTCGTCGCCACCTGCGCCTACATGAACACCGGTGAGGGCCTCCACCGCTTCGTCGACCCCGAGGACGGCGAGATCTACCTCTACAGCCAGTTCGAGGTGGCCGACACGCGCCGCGTCTTCGCCGTCTTCGAGCAGCCCAACGTCAAGGGCACCTTCCAGTACACGGTCCACGCGCCCGCGCACTGGGAGGTCATCAGCAATTCGCCGACGCCGACGCCCGTCCCGCTCCCGGGCAACACGGTGAAGATCGGCGACGAGGAGCGCGGCGTCGCGACCTGGGCGTTCGAGCCGACGGGCGTCCTCCCCCCGTACGTGACGGCCATCATCGGCGGCCCGTACCACCGCGTCGACGGCTCCATCCTGAGCCGCAAGGGGCGCATCGGCGCCAACGTCTACTGCCGCAAGGGCCTCGCGCAATTCCTGGACGCGGACGTCATCCTGGACATCACGCAGCAGGGCTTCGATTTCTACGAGAAGCACTTCGAGACGGAGTACCCGTACCCCAAGTACGACCAGATCTTCGTGCCCGAGTTCAACGCAGGCGCCATGGAGAACGCGGGCGCCGTGACGTTCCTGGAGGAGTACGTCTTCCGCTCCAAGACCGCGCGGGCGCGCGTCGAGCGCCGCACCGTGACCATCCTCCACGAGCTCGCCCACATGTGGTTCGGGGACCTCGTGACGATGGAGTGGTGGAACGACCTGTGGCTCAACGAGTCCTTCGCCGAGTACGTCTCCACCCTGTGCGCCGCCGACCAAGTCCAAGGCCCCGGCGCGTGGACTACGTTTAACTCGCTCGAGAAGTCGTGGGCGTACCGGCAGGACCAGCTCCCGTCGACGCACCCCATCGTCGCGACCATCAACGACCTCGAGGACGTGGAGCAGAACTTCGACGGCATCACCTACGCCAAGGGCGCGTCCGTCCTGAAACAGCTCGTCGCCTGGGTGGGGCGCGACGCCTTCTTCGCCGGCGTCGCCGAGTACCTGCGTAAGCACCACCGCGGCAACGCGACGCTCCGCGACCTTCTCGCCGAACTCGAGAAGACGTCCGGCCGCGACCTCGACGCGTGGTCGGGCCTGTGGCTGGAGAAGGCCGGGGTCACGACGCTCCGCCCCCACATCTCCACCGCCGCCGTCGACGAGGACGGCACGCCCATCATCACCGCGTTCGAGGTGCGCCAGGAGGTCCCGGCCGAGTGGCCGACGCAGCGGCCGCACCGCATCGGCATCGGCGGCTACGACCTGGTGGGCACGGGCGACGGGGCGGGCCCGGTCGAGGGCACCGAGTCCGTGCACCTGGCGCGCTCGTGGTTCGTGGAGGTGGACATCGACGGCCCCTCGACGGCGATCGAGGAGGTCCTCGGCAAGAAGCGCCCCGCGCTGCTCCTGGTCAACGACGAGGACCTCGCCTACGCGAAGATCCGGCTCGACGACGTCTCACTCGGCACCGCGATCCAGCACGTTGACCTCTTCGCCGCGTCGCTCCCCCGCTCCATGGTGTACGCCGCCGCGTGGGACATGACGCGCGACGCCGAGATGCCTGCGCGCGCGTTCGTGGACCTGGTGCTCGGCAACATCGGCGCAGAGGCGGAATCGACCATCACGATGATGCTGCTCCGGCAGCTCGGCACGGCCCTCGACCTCTACGTGGACCCGAAGGTCGCGGGCTTCGCGAGCGTCGCCGCCGCGGACAAGCTGTGGGAACTCTGCCAGGCCGCGGAGGCGGGCAGCGACAACCAGTACCAGTTCGTCAAGGCGTTCGCGGGGCGCGCCGAGACGAAGGCCCAGCTCGACGCGATCCAGTCGCTCCTGGACGACACGACGCACCTCGAAGGCCTCGCGATCGACACCGACCTCGCGTGGGACCTGCTGATCTCGCTCGTCGCCGGCGGCCGCGCCGGTGCCCACGAGATCGACGCCCTGCTCACCAAGGACGCCACGGCGTCGGGCGAACGCAGGGCCGCCTACGCGCGGGCCGCCATCCCCACCAAGGCCGCCAAGCACGCCGCGTGGGACGCGCTCATCAACGCGCCCGAGGGGCAGGACATGGCCAACGCGCTGCAGACCGAGGCGACGGCGGGCTTCAACCACGTGCACGAGACCAAGCTGATCGCGCCCTTCGTGGACGACTACTTCGACATGCTGCGCCGCGTCTACGACACCAAGACCAACGAGATGGCGACCAACCTGATCGAGGGCCTCTACCCCGCGGAGCAAGCGGGCCGCGTCAAGGACCTGGCGGACCGCGCCGACCACTGGCTCGCGGCCAACACCGACGCCCACCCGGCGCTCCGCCGCCTCATCATCGAGGGCAACGATGGCGTGCTCCGGGCGCTCAGGGTCCAGGCGTTCGACGCACAGTAGGGTGGGGTGAGGCGGCGCGACTGCGACACGGCCACACACCCACAACGAGTTGATCAACGTGTTGACCAATCCGTTGTCGCACACTCCTCTGGCGCGCTCGCGGTATCGCGACGGGCAGGCCCTTGCGTCGCGCCACCCACTTGCTAGTTCCGACCACCGCGACCATGCTGGAAGGGCAAGCCACCAATCGTCGCGGCGCGCGCTCCGGACCTGTTGGCCGAGCCCACGATCATCGAACCTGAAGACGAGGGGCAACGCGCCATGGGAACCGTCAGCGAT
>JADGOS010000079.1 GCA_017882825.1 Demequinaceae bacterium
CGTCGACGCGCGGACCGGCGTGCTGAACGCGCAGAAATCGCGCTGGAAGCGCTCGCTCAACGAAGCCGAGGACCAGTGGGTGAGCTGGCGCGACGTCGAGTGTCAGGACGTAGCGCCGTTCGAGGCCGGCATGAGCGCCAAGGGCGGCGACCCTCGCCTCGCCTGCATCATCGACCGCGACGCCGAACGCGTCGCCGACCTCAAGGCGCGTTACCCGTAAACGGCCAGGCCGCCAACAATCGCGTCGTCTACGGGATGTGAGGCGTTGCGCCGCCGTGGCCGGACGGAGGCGCATCCGCCGTTGTAGCGGGGCGGGGCGTGCGCGGCGCTCTGTGCGCCGGCGGCTTGCGGCGCGGATTCTCGATGGTGGCGCCGATTCGGCGCTCGAAGGCGGACAGTGGACCCACAAAGACCCGCTACCTGCACATGACGCGCCAGACCCGCCGCGGCGGACAGAACTTCAAGGTGCTGGAGAAGCGGGACGTTCGCGCGTGCACCCTCATGGTGTGCACCAACTGCAATGGACGGGTGCCCGTGCCCGGGCATGTCAAGCGCGACGCCTAGGGCCCACGGCGTCACGTGACCAGGCAACCCGGCCTGAGTGGCGCCTGAGCCCGCCCCGACGGCTCGGATTCAAAGGTTGCCGAGCAACCAGCGCGATACCCGTTCCCGGGTGGCCCGCGGCGAACGTTTCCCCGTGTGGACCGGGTAGGAGCGTCGGACCCCCTAGTTGAGCGCGAGCGCGACCTTGAGCGCGCGGCCCACCTCGAGCATGACGGGTAACGAGAGTCCGCCGACGAGTCGGCGGACGTCCTCGGGGTAGAGCGGTTCGATGTCGTCGCACAGGACGTAGCCCACGCAGCATTCGCCCTCCGGGATCGCCACCGCGGTGCGGATATGCACCTTGCTCGACGTCGTGATGCGCGCGGCAAGGGCCGTCCCCAGGGCGGCGTTGCGCGCGTTGTTCGAGACGATCAGGTACGGCTTCTCGCCGTCGACGCCGGGGAGGGAAGCGAAGTACACCTGGCCCCGCACGAACGAGACCGGGGTCATCGGCTAGCCCACGGAGTGCCGCGGCGAGGCCCCCCGGCGGGCCTGGTGGTACGCGCGGTAGTCCGCATCCTCGGCGAGCGCCTCGTATCCGGCGACGTCAGCAAGTTCGCGCGCGCGCTCGAGCCCGGCCTCGAATACCGCGCGAACGAGGCCCGCCTCGGAGCTCTCGGGCGTCGGAGCGCCGGGTAGCGAGCGGAGAACTGCAGGCGAACGACGCAACCGGGCGAGGTCATCGAGATCCTGCCCGGTGAACGGGATGGACAGGCGCTTGTCGCGCGCCGAGGTGCCCTCGGCCTGCGGAGTCGCAGTCATGCATCAATTGTGCATCACGATATGATTCGCTGCAAGGCGTGGCGGGATGGCTGTGAATCACGCTCTCCACGCTAGCGGCGACCGGTTTGGGGGCAGAGTTATCCACACTCACCAAGCGGAAACTCACAACCTCGGCCACTATTCCTGCCATGAGCACCGAGGCCGCCTCCCACATTGAGGAACAGGTGCGCGCCCTCATCAGGACGCGCGGCGTGGACCCCGTGCGCGACGCCCAGGCGGTTCGCGTACTCGTCGATGAGGCGCTGCACGACTGGGACGAGCGCGCCCTCGTGGGGGCGGTCGCGCCGGTGAAGGACCGCGGGGCGACGGCCAAGTCCGTCATGGACTCCGTCGCTGGCCTAGGCCCCCTCCAGCAGTACCTCGAGGACCCAACGATCGAGGAGATCTGGATCAACGAGCCCGCGCAGGTGTTCGTTGCCCGCGGCGGGGAGTCGGAACTGACGGCGACCATCCTCGGCCCGCGCCAGGTCCGGGACCTCGTGGAACAGATGCTCAAGGCCTCGGGGCGACGCCTCGACCTCTCAAGCCCGTTTGTCGACGCCGCGCTTCCCGGTGGCGAGCGCCTCCACGTCGTCATCCCCGACGTGACCCGAGAGCATTGGGCGGTCAATATCCGCAAATACGTGACGCGCGCGAGTCACATTGACGACCTGGTCCGGCTCGGGTCCCTACCCGCGGGACCCGCGGCCTTCCTGGCGGCCGCGGTCGTTTCGGGCCTCAACATTCTCATTTCCGGGGCGACTCAGGCCGGCAAGACCACGGCCCTGAACGCGTTGGCGGGTTGCATCCCGGCGCGCGAGCGGGTCATCACGTGCGAGGAGGTCTTCGAACTCCAAATCCCGCTGCGGGACGTCGTCTCGCTTCAGTGCCGCCAGCCGAGCCTCGAGGGGACGGGCGAGATTCCGCTCCGTCGCCTCGTCAAGGAGGCGCTGAGGATGCGCCCGAGCCGCATCATCATCGGCGAGGTCCGGGAGGCGGAGTCGCTCGATATGCTCATCGCGCTCAACGCGGGGGTGCCGGGCATGTGCACCATCCACGCCAACTCCGCGCGCGACGCTATCACCAAGATGTGCACGTTGCCCCTCCTAGCGGGAGAGAACGTTTCCGACCGCTTCGTCGTTCCCACCGTCGCGAGCGCCATCGACCTCGTCGTTCATCTCTCGCTCGACGCCGGGGGAGTCCGTCGAGTTGCCGAGGTCGCGGGGCTCTCCGGGCGCGTCGACGGCGGCGTGATCGAGGTGTCCGACCTCTACCACCGTGCGGGGTCTGACCTGGTGCGGGGCGAGGGGTTCCCGCCCCAACCCGAGCGCTTCGCTCGCGCGGGGTTCGACGTCGTCGAGTTGCTCAAGGCGGGGTGAGCGACGGTGGGGGCGATCCTTGGCCTGACGCTCGGCGCGGGCGTCTATTGCGTCTGGTGGTCGTTCTGGCCGCGCGCCCCCCGTCCCGAGCGGCGAGCCGGCGGCTGGGTCGCGACGACGCGCGACGCGCTCATAGCGGCGGGCTTGCCCCGGGTGACCGTTGGCGGGCTCGGAGCCGCCGGGCTCGGGCTTGGGCTCGTGACGTGGATCGTCGCGTCGGGGCTCACCCGATCCCCGGTGATCGGGCTGTGCCTCGCGGCGATGGCGGCGCGGGGTCCGTTTGCTGTGGTCCACTCGCGGGCGCGGAAGCGGGGCGGCCACCTGCGGGACGCGTGGCCGGAGGCCGTTGACAACCTGGCCTCGGGGATTCGCGCGGGGCTTTCGCTCCCCGAGGCGCTCGCCAAGCTCGGCGACCGCGGTCCCGAGCGGTTGCGGCCAGCCTTCACTTCATTCGCCCAGGACTTCCGCGCCACCGGCCGATTCGAGGATTGTCTGGACGCGCTCAAGGCCCGCCTCGCCGATCCGGTGGCGGATCGGATCGTCGAGTCGCTTCGCGTCACTCGCGAGGTTGGCGGCTCCGACCTGGGTCGCGTACTGCGCACGCTGAGCGCGTTCCTCCGCGAGGACGCCCACACGCGTGGGGAACTTGAGGCGCGCCAGAGCTGGACCGTCAACGCCGCTCGCCTCGCCGTCGTCGCCCCGTGGGTGGTTCTCGTGTTGCTCTCGACGAGGGCGGAGGCCGCCGCCGCATACAACTCCCCGGCGGGCGTGACAGTCCTCGCCTTCGGCGGCCTGAGCACCGTGTTCGCGTACCGACTGATGGTCAGGGTGGGCAGGCTTCCCGTCGAAGCCAGGGTGATGCGGTGAACGGGGTTTCGTTGTTCTGGAGCCTCCTGATGGGCGGAGGCGTCGCGCTTCTCGCGCTCTGGTGGAGCGATGGCGTTCCGACGCTCGAGGCCAGGATCGCCCCGGCACTACGCCTGCCGTCGTCGGGCGCTTCGAATGCTTCCACACCGGGTTCCGTGCGGTATCCGCGCGTCGAGCGCTGGCTCGGGCCGCGGCTCGCATCGGCCGTGCGCATGGTCGGCAGGTTCGGCTCGGCGCCTTCGGACCTTGCCTCTCGTCTTCGAAGGGCAGGGACATCTCTCACCGTGGACCAGTTTCGCGCGGAGCAGGTGGTGTGGGGTATTGGAGGTCTCGCGGCGGGCGTTGCCCTCGGGTTCGGCCTGGCGGCATCGCGCGGGACCTCGCCGCTTGCTCTTGGGGTGCTCGCCGCTTCCATGGCAGCGTCGGGGGTGGCCGCACGCGAGTACGCGCTCGGCCGCGCCGTCGCTCGCCGCGAGGCTGGCATCCTTGCCGAACTCCCCACGATTGCCGAGATGCTTGCGCTCGCGGTCAACGCGGGTGAAGGAATCGGCGGGGCGCTCGATCGCGTCGGGCGGATCGCGGCGGGCTCGCTCGCGGACGAACTGCGTGCGATGGTGGGTGCCGCCAAGTCCGGCGTCCCGCTCGGCGAGGCTCTTCGTGAACTGGCCGATGCGACGCGGGTCGCGGAACTGCGCCGGTTCGCCGACGGCATCGCGATCGCGGTCGAGAGGGGGACTCCTCTCGCCGACCTTCTCCACTCCCAGGCGAACGACATCCGCGAGGCTGGCCGCCGCCGCCTCATGGAGGAGGGCGGCAAGCGCGAAATCGCGATGATGATCCCGGTCGTCTTCCTCATCCTTCCCGTGACCGTGATCTTCGCGGTCTTCCCCGGCATCGTCGCCATCAACCTGGGTCCCTAAGACCCACCAGCGAACAAAGGAAGAGCCATGTCCCTCCGATCACTCCGCGCACGATTGATAGTCACCGACTCTGATCGGGGCGACGTTCCCGGCTGGGTCCTCATCACGCTCATGACCGCGGGGCTCGTGGCGGCGCTCTGGGCCGTGGCGGGTCCGGCATTGACCAACTTGTTCACCTCCGCGATCGAGAGCGTTTCCGGGGGCTAGGGTGCGCGACGACCGGGGGAGCGCCGCCGTCGAGTTCACCCTGGTCTCGGCACTTCTGGTGGTGCTCGTGACCGGGGTGCTGCAACTCGCCCTCGCGCTGCACGTGCGCAACACGATGATCGCGTGCGCCGCAGAGGGGGCGAGGGTCGCCGGGACCGAGGATCGATCGCTCGCGGATGGAGAGGCAAGGTCGGCCGACATGCTTCGGGCCGCCCTCGGCGACTACGCGGTGGACCTCTCGGCGACGAGAGGAACGGTCGACGGAGCCCCCGTCGTCGTCGTGACCGCGCAGGCCCCGGTTCCGGTCCTCGGACTATGGGGGTTCGGCAGCATGTCCGTCTCGGTGCGTGCGCTCGAGGAGGTGGATCGTGGTTAAGTGGCGCCGTTGGCGGGGCCCCAGGCCAGACGAGGGAAGTGCGATCGTCGAGTTTCTCGGGATGTCCCTCCTCCTACTCGTGCCGCTCCTCTATCTTGTGGTCGCGCTATCGCGGATCCAGGCGGGCGCCTATGGCGCCGAGTTCGCTGCGCGGGAGTCTTCGCGGGGCGCGGTGGTCGCCGGGATTCAGTCTCTCGAGCGCGGCACGAGCCTCGACCAGGCGGTCGCGGCCGCAACTCGGCGGGGAGGCGCGGTCGCGGCCCTCGCAGTCGAGGACTTTGGGTTCGACGCCGACCGCTCCGCACACGTCACCCTCGGCTGCACCCCCCAACCATGCCTCTCGCCCGGAAGCGACATGGTCGCCACGGTCGAAGTCACGGTAGACCTGCCAGGGGTCCCCGGTTTCGTGCGAGGCTGGCTCCCGCTCGGGGTGACCGTGAGCTCCACGTCCGCCTCGGCCGTCGACGGATTCGCGAGCGGGTCGTGAGGCGCGCGCGGGATCTGAGGCGCGCGCGGGATCTGAAGCGCGCGGAGGAGGCCGACGACGCGGGCAGCATCTCCCTGCTCACACTGGGCTTCGCGATCCTCGCCATCGTGCTGATTCTCGTCGTGTCCGCCGCGACGCAGATGCAACTCCAACGCACGCGGCTGACGCAGATTGCCGACGAGCTCGCGCTCGATGCGGCAGACGCGATGGACGTTCCCGCTTACTATGCTGGCGCCGCCGAGCGGCCAACCGACCAGGCGGCGGTTGGCCTCTCTCCCACCTCGATGCGAACCGTCGTGAACGGACATCTGGCGGGGTACTCGGGCCGGTACCACCTGGAGCACGTGGCCGTGGTCGCGGTCAGTTCGCCCGACGGCAAGACCGCCGTCGTGAGCGTCGCGGTCGTCGTGAAGCCCCTCTTCGGGCTGGAGGCTCTCCTGCCGTGGTCCGACGGCATCACGCTCAACGCAACGTCGTCCGCCCGCGCCCGCTGAGCCCAACTCCGCCCCGACCGCACGATGAAGCACACGAGCGGGCCACCCGAAGGTGACCCGCCCGCAGCGTCGTTCGGTTGGCGCAGCGTCGTGCGGTTGGCGCAGCGTCGTGCGCTGCGTTGCGGGCTAGCCGGTCGTGGCCGCGTCGCCCGCGTCGGCCGTGGCGAGGGCGAGGTCCCACGCGTCGGCGATGGAGACGTCACCCGCCTCGACCTGATCGAGCACGCTCTCCATGCCCGTCTCCATGGTGAGGTTCTTCGGCGCAAAGGAGACCGGTGCGGGCACGCCCACGATCGATTTCGCGTAGATCTCCCCGTAGGGCGCGGCGTTGAAGAACGCGCTGGTGAACGCCTTCACGGTATCGCTCGTCAGGAGGGCGCTCTGCGCCGAGAGGCTCCCCGTGGCAGTCATCATCTCGGTCTGCTGCTCGGGCTCAAGGAGCCACTGGACGAACTCGTAGCCTGCCGCCTGCTGGTCGGCGGTTCCCTGCTTGGGGATCGCCCAGAAGGAACCGCCCTGGTTGCCGCCGGTGCCCGGAAGCGTGGCGATGTCCCACTTGCCGGTGAAGTCCGCGGGAACGTTCTTCTGAATCATCCCGAGCATCCACTGCGGGCAGATGACTGCCGCGTAGGCGCCGCTCGAAAGCCCCGTGTACCACTCGGGGGAGTACCGCGCGATGTTGGCGGACAGATTGGCCCCGATGACGCCGGTCGCGATGTCGAACGCGGGCTTGATGTTCGGCATGTCGAGCTTGAGGTTGGCATCGTAGTACGAGTGCCCCGTCCCGAGCTGCTTGACCGCCGGGTCCAGCACGGTCTTCCCGTCGTCGATGAACGGCTTACCCGTGGCGGCCACGTACTTCTGGCCCTCGGAAATGAAGTCGTCCCAACTCCCGCTGATGGTGGCGCTGACCTTGGCGCGGTCCGACTCGAGGCCCGCGGCGGCGAAGAGGTCGCTGCGGTAGCAGATCGCGAGCCCGTAGAGGCTGTTGGGCAACGCGATGAGCTTGGTCTCGTCCGTGTTCGCGGCCTCGGCCCACGCCCACGCGGGGACCTTGGCCTTGTAGTCGCCCGCTCCGAGGTCAAGGAGGTTCACGAAGCTGTCGGCCTGGGGGACGAAGCGAGAGAGGTAGCCCTCGTCGATCGCCGTCACCGTGTACGCCCCGGAGCCCGTCTCGAGGGCCTGCTGTAGCAGGTCGTGCTGCGGCGCGTAGTCGCCCGACTTGAGCTGGATGTCCACCCACGGGTGGGTCTTTTCATACTTCGCCTCGAGATCGGTGAGCCCGAAATCCCCGTAGAAGCCGACCGTCACGGTCACGGGTGCGTGCGACGGCCCGGACGTGGCCGGGGGGGTCGAGGTGCAGGCCGAGAGAAGGATGGCCGAGGCCGTTCCGAGGGCGAGCGCGCTCGCCGCACGGGTGCGTGTCCATGTCATGTGTATCTCCCCTTACGTGGAATGCCGCGCACTCCGGTGCGACCCAAATTCTACTGTATCGAGGGTTTCGGCGGCGTCGTGCGAGTGGCATCGGCTCCCGTAGGCTCGATCCGTGGCCCAAGTCGACTTCCCCTTCCAGATCGCGGCGCTCCGCACCACCCTCGCGTCGATCGTCGCCGTTTTGGACCCCGCTGGCCTGCGGGCGAGCATCGAAAGCCTCTCCACCGAAGCGTCGGAGCCCGGACTGTGGGACGACCAGGAGAAGGCGCAGCGGGTGACGACGGCCCTGTCCCAGGCCCAGAGCGAGCTGGAGCGCCTCACGACCATGGCGGCGCGCATCGATGACCTCGAGGTGCTCGTGGAAATGGCGGGCGAGGAGGGGGATGCCGAGGTGCTCGCCGAGGCCGAGGCGGATCTCGCGGCGATCCGCTCCGACCTTGGGACGCTCGAGGTGCGCACGCTGATGACGGGGGAGTGGGACAAGCGCGACGCCGTGGTCTCTATCCGGTCGGGGGCGGGCGGCGTGGACGCCGCCGACTTCGCCGAGATGCTTCTGCGCATGTACCTGCGCTGGGCCGAGCGTCACGGCTATGCCACGCGCGTGCTCGACACGTCCTACGCGGAGGAGGCCGGGCTCAAGTCCGCGACGTTCGAGGTCAATGCCCCCTACGCATACGGCATCCTCTCGGTGGAGGCGGGCACCCACCGCCTGGTTCGCATCAGCCCCTTCGACAACCAGGGGCGGCGCCAGACCTCGTTCGCGGCCGTTGAGGTCATCCCGCTGATCGAGCAAACGGATCATGTGGAGATCCCGGAGTCCGAGATCAAGGTGGACGTCTTTCGCTCCTCCGGTCCGGGCGGTCAGTCCGTGAACACGACCGACTCCGCCGTGCGCCTCACGCACATCCCGACGGGCATCGTCGTGTCGATGCAGGACGAGAAGTCCCAGATCCAGAACCGCGCCGCCGCCCTGCGCGTCCTTCAGTCGCGACTCCTCCTTCTGCGCAAGGAGCAGGAGGCCGCACAGAAGAAGGAGATGGCCGGCGACGTCAAGGCGTCCTGGGGCGACCAGATGCGCAGCTACGTCCTCCAGCCGTACCAAATGGTGAAGGACCTGAGGACGGAGCACGAGTCCGGCAACCCGTCCGCCGTCTTCGACGGCGAGATCGATGAGTTCATCGACGCCGGGATTCGCTGGCGCCGCGGAGGCGGCGCCGCGCCTTAGCCTTCCTCGTCAGAGGTCGAAGCCCCGCTCGAGAATGGCCACCGATCCCACGAGGTCGCCCCACTCGAAGTCGAGCAATGGGTCGGCGGATGCCGTGTAACGGGCCGCGATGATCCCCACGACCGCGTCCGCGAACACCTGCGCCTCGCGATTCAGCACCTCGGTGTCATGTCGGCGGCCGGCGTTGCGGTCGATCACGAGTTTGAGGATCATGTCGCGCGCGCCGAGCACTGCCTCGACCGCCGCGGCGCGCAACTCGGGAACCTGGCTCGTGAGGGCCTGGCGCGCCCGGAGCGCCTCCCGATCCGCTTCGGTGATGGTGGACAGGGCGGTGGTCAGCGCGTTCGTCAACACCTCCGAGATGGGTCGATCATGGGGCCCGAATCGGAGCAAATCGACGATGAGATCGTCCCACTCGTCGGTAATCACGA
>JADGOS010000168.1 GCA_017882825.1 Demequinaceae bacterium
ACGACGATCGCGAAGACCGCCAAGCTCCGCCCCGTCCGTGAGAGGGTTGAGTCATGGGAACCCGACGCCTGGCTACGCTCGCGTCGGTCCTCGCGGTCGCGCTCGCCGGATGCAGTTCGGAACCGAGGATGCATGAGTTCTCACCCGGGACCTGGGAAGTGGATGGCGGGCGAATGTCCGTCACGCTGCTCGACGATGGCGCCGGAAGCGCGGTGGGCCTCCCGTTCTACCGGGACATCGAGGACTGGATGCGGTGCCCGGAGGACGGTGACTTCGAGCGCCACACAGGCGCCTTGACCTGGACGTGGGACAACGCGGATCACACACAAGTGCGCGTCACGCTTGCCACTGCGCCGGAGCCCGTGGTGACCTTCGCTACCCCTCAGGTCGGCTGGTCGGATATCTCCTGGGGGCAGTTGTGGATCGTTCCGTGCGGCGATCCTGACGATGCGCCCGCAGTGGTACTCGACTGGGTTGGCCCCGCCGAGTAGTGCCTTGCGGCTCCGGCGTGACGGTGCGGGGCCGCTTGCGCTACCCTGGCCCTATGCGTGCACTCTCGCTGCTCCTTCGTTGCCGCGACGAGGCCTAACAGGCCGAATCCTCGTCGCGGCGGTTGGTGTGCCGGCCGAGAGTCTGAAGAAGACTCGAGCCCCAGCCCCCCACAGACGTAAGGATCCGAAATGAAACACGACGAACAGGTCCGAGCCGCGCAGAAGCCCTCGGCCATGCCGATCCACAAGTACCGCGCCTTCACCCCCATCGACCTGCCCGACCGCACGTGGCCGAGCAAGCGGATCGAGAAGGCCCCCCGCTGGCTCTCCACCGACCTGCGCGACGGCAACCAGGCGCTCATCGAGCCGATGAACCCCGCGCGCAAGCGCCGCATGTTCGACCTCCTGGTGAAGATGGGCTACAAGGAGATCGAGGTCGGCTTCCCCTCCGCGTCGCAGACGGATTTCGACTTCGTCCGCTCGATCATCGAGGCCGGTGCCGTCCCCGACGACGTGACGATCTCCGTCCTGACCCAGGCGCGAGCCGACCTGATCGAACGCACCTTCCAGAGCGTCGTCGGCCTCCCGCGGGCGACCGTCCACATGTACAACGCGACGTCGCCGATGTTCCGCGACGTCGTGTTCCGCAACGACAAGGCCGCGACGAAGGAGCTCGCGACGGCGGGCACGCTCGATGTGATGTCGTTCGCCGAGAAGATCCTGCCGGACGGGACGATCCTGGGGTACGAGTACTCTCCCGAGATCTTCATCGACACCGAGCTGGAGTTTGCGCTCGAGGTCTGCGAGGCCGTGGGTGCCGTGTGGCAACCGGAGGCGGGCCGCGAGATCATCTTCAACCTGCCCGCGACGATCGAGCGCGCCACCCCCAACGTGTACGCCGACCAGATCGAGTGGATGAGCCGGCGCCTCAGCAACCGCGAGCACGTCGCGATCTCGCTCCACCCGCACAACGACCGCGGCTGCGCCGTGGCCGCAGCAGAGCTGGGCATCATGGCCGGCGCCGATCGCGTGGAGGGCTGCCTGTTCGGCCAGGGCGAGCGGACGGGCAACGTGGACCTCGTCACGCTCGGACTCAACCTCTTCACCCAGGGGATTGACCCGATGATCGACTTCAGCGACATCGACGAGGTCCGCCGCACCGTGGAGTACTGCACGCAGATGGACCTGCACCCGCGCCACCCCTACGGCGGCGACCTGGTCTACACGTCGTTCTCCGGCTCGCACCAGGACGCGATCAAGAAGGGGTTCGAGGCGCAAGAGAAGAAGGCCGCGGCGGCCGGGCTTACGGTGGACCAGATCGTCTGGGAGATGCCGTACCTGCCCATCGACCCCAAGGACGTCGGGCGCACCTACGAGGCGGTCATCCGCGTCAACTCCCAGTCCGGCAAGGGCGGCATCGCGTACCTGCTCAAGACGGATCGCCACCTCGACCTGCCGCGCCGGCTCCAGATCGAGTTCGCGCGCGTCGTGCAGCGCGAGACCGACGCCCTGGGCACAGAGATCACCTCGGATCAACTGTGGGACATCTTCGCCGATGAGTACCTTCCGGCGACGGACGACGCCAAGCGCTGGGGCCGGTTCCGCCTCGCCGGGACCCGGACGTCGTCGTCGGGCGAGGGGCCGGACTCCTTGGAGGCGGACCTCGACGACAACGGCGAGGCCATGACGGTGGAAGGCGTCGGGAACGGGCCCGTGGACGCGTTCGTCCACGCCCTCCACTCCCGCGGGGTCACCGTCGAGGTTCTGGACTACGCCGAGCACGCGATGAGCGAGGGCGGCGACGCCCGGGCCGCGGCGTTCGTCGAGTGCCAGATTGGGGAGGAGATCTTCTGGGGCGTCGGCATCGACCCGTCGATCACGACCGCGACTCTCCGCGCCGTGATTTCGGCGGTCAACCGCGCCGGGAGGTAGGACGATGCTGGGCGGTAGGACGGTGCCGGGGGCGTTCGTTCGGCAGTACCGCTCGGACGACCGCGCTGGCGTCATCGCACTCTGGCGGGCGGTGTTCCCCGACGACCCCCCGCGCAACGAACCCGGGCTCCTCCTCGACCGCAAGCTCGCGCAGGACGACGGGCTGGTGTTCGTGGCGGACGATGACGGCGAGGTCGTGGGCGCCGTCGTGGTGGGGTACGACGGCGTGCGCGGGTGGATCTACCACCTCGCCGCCGATCCGGCGCGTCGCGGCGAGGGCATCGGCACTGCGCTGATGCGCGCGGCCGAGGCGGAACTCACGGCGCGCGGCTGCCCCAAGATCAACCTCCAGGTACGCAACACGAAC
>JADGOS010000169.1 GCA_017882825.1 Demequinaceae bacterium
ATGCGCGCCCGCGAACGTGGGGGTCACGGGCGACCACTTCTGGGGCTGAATCTTCTCGATGATGAACGCGACCACGGTCGCGACCGCAATCGAGATGAGCAGGGCGCCCTTGAACTTGCGCGCCATCAAGACGATGGCGGTCACCAGTCCGACGAGGAAGACGACCATCGGCCACTTGTCGATATAGCCGCCATTGCCAAACTGCGTGGGCGTACCCGAACCCGCCTTGATGATCCCGCCGTCCCACAGTCCGATGAAGGCCAGGAAGAGACCAATGCCGACGGCGATCGCCTTCTTGAGGGCGAGCGGGACCGCGTACAGGACCTTGATCCGGAACTTCGTCAGAACCAGGAGCAGGACCACGGAGCCTTCTAGCACGATCATGCCCATCGCCTCGGGCCAGGTGTAGCCCTTCGCGACCACGAGGCCATACGCGACAAACGCGTTGAGACCGAGACCAGCCGCCAACGCGAGTGGGAAGTTGGCGATGAGACCCATGAGGATCGTCATCACCCCCGCTACGAGAGCGGTCACGGCGGCGACCATCGCGATCGCCTTGATCGGATCGTCACCGCCGCCGATGAGCGGGGCTCCTGCGGCCGAGGTGGCGCCGACCAGGATGATGGGGTTGAGTACCACGATGTAGGCCATCGTGAAGAAGGTAGTGAGACCCCCACGGACCTCAGTACCGATCGATGATCCCCGTTCGGAGATCTTGAAGAAGCCGTCGAGTCCGCCGGCCCCCTCACCGGTCGCCTGAGGGGCATCGATCATCAACGAGCCAACGACTATGTCGTGCCAGCCCTGCCCCCTCCCTGATCGGTCGAAGAGCGGTGAGAAGTAGCCGATGACGACCGAGTAGGAGAGCCCTTGGATGACTCCGCGGCCCAGCGCGCGCCAGAACCCGATAGGCACCAGCGCCTCCGCGTCCACAAGTCGTGTACCGAACGCCTGCATGCCGGGTGTCCCGGTCGAACTCCCCTTCATCGCGACATACCAAATCGCCCAAGCGATGGAAATGATTGAGCCAACGACCAGCGCCAAGACGATAGCCCCCGCCTTTTCGGAGTTGATCGCCGCAATATCCCACCCTGCCAGCGCGCCTCCGATCGCCAACCCGATCAGCCCGTCAATGACGTACGCACCAATCCTTCGCCCGAAGGACGGGATCGTATATTTCTTGTCTGCCATGTGTATCTCCTCGTCATCAAGGGCGCCTGTCACGAGCGATGAATGCCCCGCCGGGGCAGTATTCGGCCCGATACCGTAGTCGAATCCTTGCAGAGTCAACGTCGCAATGCACGGACTGACGCAAGTGGTCCCGGAACCACGTCACGGGCAATTCGCGTTCAGCTTGTCCCTCCCATCACACCCGTCGACCGACCGGACAATCGGCGTGACCTTGGTCCCGGGTTTTCGCGCCGAGCGGGGCTGAGGGGGCGCGAAGCGGGCGGAGCGGACTATGCGCAGGCGACGACGGCTTGGGCCTTGCCGAGCACCTTCTGGCCCTCGAATTCGACCGTTACGTCGACGCGCGCGGTCCCCGCGTCGGGGTCGAGCGCGCCGATCGTGCACGCGACCGTGGCCACCGCCTCGCCGGGATTGGGGACGGGAATGGGGCGCGTGAAGCGGGCCTGGAAGTCCACGACGTTCCCGGGACCGGCCCACGACTCGACGACGGAGGCCGCCGCGCCCATCGTGAACATGCCGTGGGCGATGACGCCGGGGAGGCCGACCGAGGTGGCGAACACGTCGTTGTAGTGGATCGGGTTGAAGTCGCCCGACGCTCCGGCGTACCGGACGAGCGTGTCCCGCGTGATGGCGACGTCTTGGGTCTCGACGACGTCGCCGACGGCGAGGCCTTCGAGCGCGGGGCGTGTGGGGGAGCGGCGTGCGCCGCCGGCGAGAGATGCGGTCATCAGGCGTCCTCCCTCACGGCGAGCGTGGAGGTCACCGTGGCGACGGGCGCCCCCGCGGCATCCTCGAGTTCGGCGCGGGTGGTCACCATCGAGATGCCCGCGCGCTGGACGATGGAGTCGATGTGCACCACGGTGGAGATCACGTCTCCGGCGACGAGCGGGCGGTGGTGGGTGAAGCGTTCGTCGGCGTGCACGACCTTGGAGAAGTCCACGCCGACCTCGGGGTCCATGATCGCGGGGAATTCGGCTCGCTGGGCAATGACGACGGCAAAGGTGGTCGGTGCGACAAGGTCGGCAAACCCGGCAGCCCTCGCGGCCTCGACGGAACGGTGCGCGTCGGACGGAGCCTTCACGGCGTCGGCGAACTCGCGGATCTTCACCCGCGTCACCTCGTACGGTTCTCCCGGGCCGTAGGACCGGCCCACCGCGTCGGCGTGAACCGGCATGGCGCCTAGCGAGTCTCGCGGTGAGGAGTCTGCTTCCCGCAGCGCGGGCAGAACTTCGCCAGCTCGAGGCGGTCCGGCGTGTTGCGGCGGTTCTTCTTGGTGATGTAGTTCCGCTCCTTGCACTCCGTGCACGCCAGAGTGATCTTGGGGCGAATATCCGTTGCCTTGCTTGCCACGTCCATCTCCTTCGCGCTATGCGCGCTTGTTTCGAGTCTGTAGCGAGGGCGGGACTCGAACCCGCGACCCCACGATTATGAGTCGTGTGCTCTAACCACCTGAGCTACCCCGCCAGGCAACGTGCCGTCACCCCAGGGTAACCGCTCGCATCCGAGCCCCGACAGGGAATCGAACCCTGGACCTTTTCCTTACCATGGAAACGCTCTACCGACTGAGCTATCGGGGCAAGCCGGA
>JADGOS010000080.1 GCA_017882825.1 Demequinaceae bacterium
CCGCCGCCGCGATGCCGACGAACACCATCTCGACGGACAGGAAGGCGTCGGTGAGGCGCCCCGCTCCGCCGAGCTTGTCGAAGAGTTCGCGCGCGGCGGTGTTATCGAGGAAGTTGCCGACGCTGCCGGATAGGCTCCCGAACACCACGCCGACAACGGCAAAAGTGCCAACCCAGATCCCAAAGGAGCCGCGCTGCAGCCGCCACACCAGCCCAAGCGGGCTCCTGAGCCACCACGCTCCCCCGGCGCGGCCCGCCCGGTCCGCAACGAGGCTCCCCGCGAAGTCTCGTCGCGTCGCGAGCGAGTAGGCGGCGGCGAGGAGCACCACGGCAAGGCCAAGCAGGAGCGCGAGGGGCCACGTGCGGTCCCCCGCGTACGGGCGAATCTCCTGCCACCAGCCGAGGGGCGAACTCCACGAGAGCCACGCGAAGGCGCCGCCGGAGGCCGCGTCCGCCACGCCCCGTATTGCGTACGCAACGGCGATCGCCGCGGTCGCCAACCCCGCCGCGGCCCGCGCGCTCATGGTGACCTGTGCCGCGACCGCTCCGAACGCGGCGCCGACGATCCCCACGGCGGCCATGCCCGCGCCGAAGAGCACGGAGCCGGGGCCCGCCAGCCCCGTGCCGAGGAGGCCGACGGCGGAGAACAGTCCCGCGATCACGCTCGCCCCGACCGCGACCATGACCCCAGCGGTCAGGGGCGCCCGGCGCCCGACGACCGCCGCGCCGAGCAGTTCGAGGCGACCGGTCTCCTCTTCCGCGCGTGTGTGCCGAACGACGATGCGCGCCGCGAACACCGCGACGGCCAGGACGCCCATCATCCCGAGTTTGAAGATGGACACCGCGCCGATCGAACTCGGGTCGTGAATCGGGCCGTACATGGCCAGCGTCGATGCCGCCGAGTTGATCAGCGTCACGGCCTGGATGCGCGAGGCCGCATCAGGGTACAGGGCGATCGTCGCGGCGGCACCGGACGCGACCATGCTGACGACGACGCCGAGGAAGACGGGCAGGATCACGCGGTCGCGCCGGAGCGCGAGCCGCACCAGGGCCCGGGTCCCCGCGAGCGAGCTCACGACGCCACGGCTTTCACGACGCCACCGCTTTCACGACGCCACCGCTTTCACGACGCCACCGCGCTCACGACGCCACCGCTTTCACGACGCCACCGCTTTCACAACGACACCGCGCTCAAGATGCCACCGAGCGCGTTCACGACGCCACCGAGGCTTTGGGCCGCCCCCCGGCAGAGTCGTCGGAGTAGTGGCGGAGGAAGATCTCCTCGAGCGTCGGCGGGTGGCTGGTCAGGCTGGTCGCCCCAGCCTTGGCGAGCGCCGCGAGCGCGCCGCTCAGGTCGGCGGACTCCACGTCGAACTCGACTCGGCCGCCCTGCGTGCGGAAGTCGTGGACACCCTTGGTCTTGGCTATCGCGTCGGCGCCGCGCGCGACGTCGGCGGAAATCGAGACTCGCGCAAGGTGGCGCATGTCCTGGAGGCTCCCGACGTCAACGGTCTTGCCGTCCCGGATGATGCTCACCCGGTCCGCGAGCGCCTCGACCTCGGAGAGGATGTGGCTGGCGAGGAAGATGGTCCGGCCCCGATCCCGGAAATCGTGGATGCACCCCCGGAAGACGGCGTCCATAAGCGGGTCGAGCCCCGCGGTGGGCTCGTCGAGCAGCAGGAGTTCGACGTCGGAGGAGAGCGCCGCGACGAGGGCGACCTTCTGACGGTTGCCCTTGGAGTATGCGCGGGACTTCTTGGTGGGGTCGAGGTCGAAGCGCTCGAGGAGGTCCGCGCGGCGCTTGGGGTCGAGTCCGCCGCGCAAGCGACCGAGGAGGTCGATGACCTCTCCCCCGCTGAGGTTCGGCCAGAGCATGACCTCTCCCGGCACGTACGCGAGGCGCCGGTGGAGCGATTCGACGTCTCGCCACGGGTCTCCGCCGAGCAGGCGCGCGACGCCGGAGTCGGCCCGCTGGAGGCCCAACAGCACGCGAATGGTGGTGGACTTACCCGCGCCGTTGGGGCCAAGGAGTCCGTGGACCTCGCCCACGCGCACCTCAAGGTCAAGTCCGTCGAGCGCGCGCGTGCGGCCGAAAGTCTTGACCAGATTCTCGATCCGGATCGCCGCATCCATGTTGGCCGCCTTTCGCGCGGGGCGCTGTCTCCCGTCGTCACCAGGCTAGACCTCGCGTACCGCCCGGGCGCGACCGCCGCCGCGCCTTCCCCTACTCCGAGGCGGCCTCGCGCGGCATCTCGGACTTCGGCTGCGAGATCTTGGTCAGTTGGTGCGCGATCTCCCGCGCCCAGTTCTTGACCTGACCCCACTCGCGGTAGTCCCCCACCGAGGCCTTGAGCCCGCGAACAATCGCCCGTTCGCCAAAGTTGAGGCGGTCGGGATTGAGGTATCCGCTGAACATGATGTGGCCGTACGCGTTGATGACGTCGACGAGGGAATCCCCCTCCCCCGCCGGCTCGGTCGGGCGAGGCGGAAGGCCAACGGGGCCGCTTGAGAACAGCCAGACGGGAATCTTCTGGAACTCCTCGGCGTGGTCGTGCACAAGGCTCGATGCGTCCCGACGCCAGAATCCGCCGTAGACGGCGCTTCCGATAATCGCGGCGTCGAAGGACTCGACGCTCTCGACGTCCTTGGCGTCATGCCACACAGCGTCGAAACCAAAATCCCGGAGTACCTCTGCGACCGTTTGCGCGATCTCCCTCGTGGCGCCGTACTTGGAGCCAACGGCAACAAGCACCTTCATGGGCGGCCTCCTTTGGACACCCTTCATCGTCCTACGCGCTTGCGCGCGCCCATGGGGACGAAGGTCCCTTGGCGGACTTACTGGACGACCAGGACGAGATCTCCGCCCTGAAGCGTCTCCGTCTGGCCGATCAGGACGCGCTTGACCGTTCCGGCGACCGGGGTCGTAATCGCGGCCTCCATCTTCATGGCCTCGATCGTCGCGACGGTGTCTCCCACCGAGACGGTCGCGCCGACCTCGACCGTAGCGGTCACGGCGCCGGAGAACGGGGCCGCGATGTCCCCCGGATTCGCGGGGTCGGCCTTCTTCCGGGACTTGACGTGAACGGCCGCCGTTTCGTCTCGCACGCCGACGGGTCGGATCTGGCCGTTGTGGCTGAAGATCAGCGTCCGCATCCCGTGGTCGTCGGGCTCGCCTATCGCCTCGAGCGTGACGAGCATCTTCACGCCCTTCTCGACGTCGACGCTGATCTCCTCAGCCCCGCCGGATGTCATCCCGTAGAGGTAGTGATACGTGTCGAGCACCGAGATGTCGCCGTACGCCGCGCTGGCGGCGTCGAAATCCTTGGAGGGGCCGGGGAAGAGAAGGTGGTTGAGCCTCCTGCGCCGCCTGATGCCGGGCTGCGCAAGGACCTCCTGGTCGTCCTTGGTGAGGCGGTGCTCCCTGTGGGTGGGCTTGCGGCCAGCGAGCGCCTTGGTGCGGAAAGGCTCGGGCCATCCGCCCGGCGGGACTCCGAGTTCACCCTCGAGAAACCCAATGACGCTCTCGGGAAGGTCGTACGAGCCGGGGTTCTGCTCGAAGTCCCGGACGTCGGCCTTGGTTCCCACGAGTTGGAGGGCGAGGTCCCCCACGACCTTCGAGGAGGGCGTCACCTTGACCAGCCTGCCGAGGATGCGGTCCACCGCCGCGTACATGTTCTCGATCTCCTCGAAGCGGTCGCCGAGGCCGAGCGACTTCGCCTGCTGGCGGAGGTTGGAGAGCTGGCCACCGGGGATCTCGTGGCGGTACACGCGCCCGGTGGGCCCCTGGAGGCCGCTTTCGAACGGAAGGTAGAGGCGGCGGACGCTCTCCCAGTAGGGCTCCATGTCCTCGCACGCGGCGAGGGAAATCCCCGTGTCGCGCTCGGTGTGTTCGAGCGCCGCAACGAGGGCGCTCATGGGGGGCTGAGAGGTGGTGCCCGCCATCGCGGCGTTCGCGACGTCGACGGCATCGACCCCGGCCTCCGAGGCCGCAAGAAGGGTCGCGAGTTGGCCGCCCGCCGTGTCGTGCGTGTGAAGGTGAAGCGGAACGTCGAAGCGTTGCCTCAGCGCCTCGATCAGGGTGTGTGCGGCCTGAGGGCGCAAGAGGCCCGCCATGTCCTTGATCGCAAGGATGTGGGCGCCAGCCCCCACGAGTTGGTCGGCGAGCCTGAGGTAGTAGTCGAGGGTGTAGAGCGTCTCACCCGGGTCCGAGAGGTTCGCGGTGTAGCAGAGCGCGGCCTCCGCGATGCCGGTGCCCCCCTCGCGAACGGCGCGGATCGCGGGCCGCATCTGCTCCACGTCGTTGAGGGAGTCGAAGATTCGGAAGATATCGATGCCGAAGGTCGTCGCCTCGTCGATGAAGGCGCGGGCGACCTCGTCGGGGTAGGGCGTGTAGCCGACGGTGTTGCGCCCCCGCAGCAGCATCTGGAGCGGGATGTTGGGCATCGCGTCGCGCAGGTCCGCGAGCCGTTGCCACGGGCTCTCGTGGAGGAACCGAAGCGCGACGTCGAACGTGGCGCCGCCCCACGCCTCCATCGACAGAAGTTGTGGGGTGATGCGCGCGACCGTGCCCGCGGCACACAGGAGGTCGTAGGTGCGGACCCTGGTCGCGAGGAGGCTCTGGTGGGCGTCGCGGAAGGTCGTCTCGGTGACCGCCAGGGCCTTCTGGGCGCGAAGTTCCCGCGCGAACTTCTCCGGACCGAGCGCGAGGAGCCTCTCGCGCGCGCCGGCGGGCGGTTCGACCGTGAGGTCGACCTCCGGCAACTTCTTCCGCGGGAAGACGGGGGGGCCCGTGGGGTCGCCGTTCGGACGATTGACGGACGTGTAGCCGAGATGCGCGAGGAGCTTGGTCGCGCGGTCGGCGCTGGGGACCGCGCGCGCGAGGTGGGGGCGCTCATCGATGAAGGACGTCGACACTCCCCCGACCTGGAAGTCGGGGTCGCCCAGGACGGCGAGGAGGAAGGGGATGTTGGTGGTAACGCCGCGGATGCGGAATTCCGCGAGGGCGCGCCTGGAGCGGGTCACCGCCTGCTTGAAGTCGTGGCCCCGGCACGTGAGCTTCACCAGGAGCGAGTCGAAGTGCCCGGTGACGCGCCCGCCGGCGAGTCCGGTCGCGCCGTCGAGGCGGACGCCCGCGCCGCCGGGGGAACGGTAGGCGGTGATCCTGCCGGTGTCCGGGACGAAGCCGTTGGAGGGATCCTCGGTCGTGATCCGGGTCTGGAGGGCGTACCCCGTGACGGTGATCGAATCCTGGGTGAGGCCAAGGTCGGCGAGACTCTCGCCTTGGGCGATCCGAAGTTGCGCGACCACCAGGTCAACCCCGGTGACCTCCTCGGTCACCGTGTGCTCCACCTGGATGCGGGGGTTCATCTCGATGAAGACGTGCTCCCCCGCTCGCTCCCCCTCGGTCGATACCAGGAACTCCACGGTTCCCGCGTTGACGTAGCCCAGGCTCTTCGCGAACTTGACCGCGTCTCGGCATAGGGCATCCCTGATCGCGGGGTCGAGGTTGGGCGCGGGGGCGATTTCGATGACCTTCTGGTGCCGCCGCTGAACCGAGCAGTCGCGCTCGAAGAGGTGGATGACGTTTCCCTGCGAGTCCGCGAGGATCTGGACCTCGATGTGGCGGGGCGCGGTGACGGCTCGCTCGAGGAAGACGGTCGGGTCTCCGAATGCGCTTTCCGCCTCTCGCATCGCCGCGGCGAGGGCCTCGGGCAGGTCGGCGGGCGTCTCGACTCGGCGCATGCCCCGCCCTCCCCCGCCGGCGACGGCCTTGACAAAGATGGGGAAGCCGATGGCAGGGGCCCACGCGGCGAGTTCCGCGGGATCCTTGGAGGGCTGGGTCGAGGGGAGAACGGGGATCCCCGCGTCGCGCGCCGCCTTGAGGGCAGCGACCTTGTCTCCCGCTTTCGCCAGGACCTCCGGGGGCGGGCCGATGAACACGAGGCCCTCCGCCCGGCATCGCTCGGCAAACGCGACGTTCTCCGCGAGGAACCCGTAGCCGGGGTAGACGGCGTCGGCCCCCGAGAGGCGCGCGACGCGGATGAGTTCGTCCACGTCCAGGTAGGCCCGGACGGGGTGCCC
Source organism: Demequinaceae bacterium (assembly GCA_017882825.1). Classification (GTDB taxonomy): domain Bacteria; phylum Actinomycetota; class Actinomycetes; order Actinomycetales; family Demequinaceae; genus JAFGBM01. Next base: position 6,081 of record JADGOS010000080.1, read on the forward strand.
AACCTCGCCGATCTCGTAGGCCTCGTCGGCCTTGAGTCGGTGCTCGGACATGCGATCCTCGTGGGGGAAGACGGCGATCGACTTCAGCCCAAGTTCGTAGGCCGCGCGAAACGCGCGCACCGCGATCTCCGAGCGGTTCGCCACCAGAACCTTGTGAAACATCACTTCCCCTCCGACGTTTGCCTCATCTTGCCAGGTTTGGCGGGGCGCAACCAACGGGCGTTTACGAAGGGCGACGCGGACGCCGTGGGCGCGGCCACGGTGAGGGCGGAGAACCACGCAGCCGCGAGCGCCGACGCGTTGTATCGGGCGAGAGGCTAGGGCGAGGAGCCTAGCCCGCCTGGCTGCGGGCCTGGCGGCGAAGCGCGAGTTCGTCGACGGAGTCGCTGGCCGCGTGCATGACGTCGTCCGGGCGGTCAACGGGGAATGAGGCGAGGGAGCCCTCGAGCTCGCGCCAGACCTTTCCGAGCGCGATGCCAAACACTCCCTGGCCGCCCTGCACGAGGTCGATAACCTCGTCGTCGGACGTGCACTCGTAGACGGACGCGCCGTCGCTCATCAATGTGATGCGCGCGAGGTCTTCGACGCCCCGCTCGCGCAGGTGGGACACCGCGGTGCGGATCTGCTGAAGGGAGACGCCGGAGTCGAGGAGGCGCTTCACGACGCGCAGGACGAGAATGTCGCGGAATCCGTAGAGGCGCTGGGTCCCCGAGCCGGTCGCTGAGCGCACGGTGGGCTCTACGAGTCCCGTGCGGGCCCAGTAGTCGAGTTGGCGGTAGGTGATTCCTGCCGCCCTGCAGGCGGTGGGGCCGCGGTACCCGGCCTGCTCGTCGAGGGTGGTCAATCCATCGCGAAAGAGCAACCCCTGATCGCCGGGCGGAGTCACGCTGGTGCGGTCGTCCCGTGCCATCGCGCCCTCCTCGAATGTCGTGCTGCCAGTCACGCTGGAGTACCCGCTACGGGCGGCTTCGCTCCGCGCAGTACTAGGTTACCGCCCCCGGCTCGGGGCGGAGTGGAAGACGCGCGCGGCGTCGACCGGGCGTGTCGCACCTGTCACATCAGTAACGTTGGACCCCCTGGCGGACGACCGCGCCAAAGAGCCGCGCCGCCGCCTCTCCGAGCTCCCCCGCCGCGTTGTCCGCCTCGCCCTGTTCCCCCCTCGCCCGGATGGGGGCCGCAACTGCCTTGGCTTGCGCCGCCTCGCGCGCTGCGGCGTTCCGTAGCACTCTGGCGGCGCGGACGTCACCGCCGGCGGCAAGGTATCCCGCAGCGGCGTGGACGACGGCGATCGCCTCGCGGCGGTATCTGCCGGGCATCCCCGGCTCGATGACGCCCTCGGCGGCAAGAGACGCGACCAGGTCGTCGCCAACCCCGGCGAGCCGGGCAAGTTCGGTCGCGGTGATCCACGGCGACTGCTCCTCCCCCACCTCGTGCGGAAGGACCGCCTCGCGCGCCTCGCCCGAGTCAAGCGCGGCGAGCCTCTCGGCAATCAGGGTGAGCGGGCGGAAGTGGTCCCGTTGCTCGCGGAGCACGAACCTCAGCCGCTCCACGTCCGCGGGCGAGTACTGGCGATACCCGCTCGCCGTCCTCTGCGGTACGACGAGCCCCTGCGCATCGAGGAAGCGCAGTTTCGAGGGACTCAACGCGGGGAATTCGCTCTGGACGATCGCGAGGACGTCCGACAGCCGCATGAGCGGATCGTGGGACAGTGCGTGGGGCCAACGCCCCGTCGGGGGGTGTTCCAGGCGCGCAGCGCGTTCCTGTTCCGCTGGGGTGCCGACGGCCGCTCGGTCAGGCAGGGGGGCGGCGGCGAGGGCCGACGGCATGCCTAGGCGGGGCCGGGGTAGAAGGTGAGTCGGTACTTGCCGATGTGCACCTCGTCGCCCGCCTCAAGCTTGCGTGTGACGATCCGCTCGTAGTTGACGTAGGTCCCGTTGAGCGAGCCAGCGTCCTTCGCGTAATAGGCGCCGCCACGTCGCTCGAAGTGAACGTGCTCGCGCGAGACGGTCACATCGTCGAGGAAGATGTCGCCATCGACGCTCCGACCCGCGGTCGTGGTGTCCCTATCGAGGAGGAAGCGCGCGCCCGCGTTTGGCCCGTGATGCACGATGAGCAGCGCCGAGCCGATCGGGAGGGCATCCACGGCGGCCTGGTCCTGCGGGCTCAGGTGGTGCGACGTGGCTTCGGCCTCCGGGTTGCGCGAGTCGATCGACATCGTCTGTTCCGCGGGACTCTCGTCGTCCATGTTCGCTCCCCTCTGCTCGGTCGCTGCGTCTATGTTCGCTGTGCCCATCGTAGTCCGGTCGCGGCGCGGCGTCCTAGGCAGGCTCCGTCCTAGGCTGGCTCCGTCCCGGGCAGGGCGCCGTGACCTAAGCGGCGCGCGAACGCCGCGCGACATCGCGCACGTACCCGAGCCCGGCGCACCAGTACGCCGCGGCGGAGGCGGCGCCTCCCCAGATGCCAATCGCGTGCCAGGTGTCCGAGTGGCCGTAAGCGAGGTAGCTGAGCGGCAGGAACCAGTACAGGCCGAAGGTTGCGGCCTTTCCAATGAACGTCACCTGCGGCGTCCCCACCCCCCTGCGCCTGCCGATCAGCAACGCGACCCCGACGACGACGTCGCGCGCCAGGAGCAGGCCAACGAGCCACCACGGGATGATTCCCCTCAGGCCGAGCCCGATGACGACCGCGAGCGTAAGGAGCCTGTCGGCGGCGGGATCCAGGACCCGCCCTAGCGTCGTGACCTGGTTCCACCGGCGCGCAAGGAAGCCGTCGAAGAAGTCGGAGACCCCGGCCGCGACGAGGGCGATGATCGCCCAGCCGTCCGCGCGACGCGCGAGGAGGACGGCGAACGCGACGATCAGGACGATGCGTAGCATCGAGATGATGTTGGGGATGGTCCAGACGCGCGACGTGGGTTCCTGGCTCTCGGTCACCGCTCCACTCTAGAGGGAGCGCGCTCCGGCGCGAGGAGCGCCGCCT
>JADGOS010000081.1 GCA_017882825.1 Demequinaceae bacterium
GGCGGATGAAGTCCGCGAAGTTGTTCAGGACGATGCCGAGGTGATCGCGGTGGTAACTGATGTCGGTCGGGAGCTCGCGTCGGTCGCGCCACTCGCCCCGATCGTCCCCGCTCCGGTTACCGCCGCGATCCCCGTCGTTCGCTCTGGGTCGCCCGCGCCCGCGGCCACGACCGCCGCCGTCGCGGCGCCCCTCGTGCCCGTCGCGCCGGTCACGCCCGCTGCGTTGCCCGTGGTCGCAACCCCCGTGGTCGCGCCCCCCGTCGTCGCGGCGCCAGTCGTCGCGGCGCCCACTGCGCCCGCCGCCTCTCCCGCTCCGGCGGCGCCCGCACCCGCCGCCACCGCCATGTCGGCGAGCGCCTACGTCACTCCGCTCGTGCGCAAGTTCGCCCTGGAGCGCGGCGTCGACCTCGACCACGTCGTAGGAACGGGCGTCGGCGGACGCGTTCGCAAGGAGGACGTCGTCGCGGCCACCCCGAGCCCGGCCTCCGCCGCGGCGGGCGCGGCCCTCCCCGCCGGCGAGCCCTCGCCGCTTCGCGGCACCACGGTCAAGATGTCGAGGCTCCGCGGGATCATCGCCGAGCGCATGATGGAGTCGCTCCACAGCATGGCGCAACTCACCACGGTCATCGAGGTGGACGTCTCGCGCGTGTGGGCCCTGCGCGCCAAGGCGAAGGACTCCTTCCAGGCGCGCGAGGGCGCCAAGCTGACGTTCCTCCCGTTCTTCACCTTCGCGGCCGCCGAGGCCCTCCGCACCCACGCCGGGCTCAACGCCTCGATCGTCGGCGACAGCGTCGTCTACCACCCGTCCGTCAACCTGGGCATCGCGGTGGACACGGAGAAGGGTCTGATCGTCCCCGCGCTCCAGAACGCGGACGCCAAGACGCTCGCGGATCACGCGCGCGAGATTGCCGACCTGGGCGAGCGCGCAAGGACGGGCAAGCTTACGGCCGACGACCTCGCGGGCTCCACCTTCACCGTGACCAACACCGGGTCCATCGGCGCCGTCTTCGACACCCCGATCGTCCCCGCCCCGCAGGTCGCGATCCTCGGCACCGGCGTCATTGCCAAGAAGCCCGTCGTCGTCACGGGCGAGGACGGGGGCGAGATGATCGCGATCCGGCCCATGTGCTACCTCGCGCTCTCCTACGACCACCGCATCGTCGACGGCGCGGACGCGTCGCGATTCCTGCAGGCGGTCAAGACGCGTATCGAGGCCGGCGCGTTCGAATCGGCGGTGGGCCTCACTTCATGAGGGCCGTCGTCGCGGGATCGAGTGGCCTAATCGGGACCGCCCTCATTCCTGCGCTTGAAGCGTCGGGGTACGAGGTCGTGCGGCTCGTCCGCCGGAAGGCAGGCGCCGGTGAGTCCGAGTGGCACCCCGAGAGTGGCGTGATCGACGCGGACATGCTGAAGGGCGCGGACCTCGTCGTCAACCTCGCGGGCGCCTCGATCGGCGCGCGGAGGCTCACCAAGTCCTACGCGAAGGTCGTCCTCGACTCGCGCCTGGAGACCACCGGCCTGCTCGCGCGCACCATGGCCGAGGCGGGGCGCGGGCGCCTGATCCAGGCCTCGGCGATGGGCTACTTCGGGGTCCGCGGCGAGGCCGAGTTGCACGAACGCTCTCACCCAGGCTCCGGCACGCTCCCCGAGATAACCATCGCGTGGGAGAAGGCGGCGAATCCCGCGGTGCTCGCCGGGGTTCACGTCCAGTGGCTCCGCACGGGCCTCGTCGTCGCGCCCACCGGCGGCCTTGCGAAGCGACTCCTCCCGCTCATCCGGCTCGGGCTCGTCCGCTCGCTCGGTTCCGGCAAGCAGTGGATGTCCTGGATCAGCCTCGACGATGCCGTCAGGGCGATCGTCTTCCTCGCGGCGACCGATCACGTTGGCCCCGTCAACCTCGTCGCTCCCCTACCCGCCCGCAACGCCCAGTTGATCGCTGCGCTCGCGCACGCGGCGCACCGCCCGAGGCTCTTCCCGGTTCCCGCGCCCATCCTGCGCCTCGTCGTCGGACCCGCCGCGGACGACCTTCTGGGCTCCCAGAAGGCGTTGCCCGAAGTGCTCCGCCGCCTCGGCTTCCGGTGGAACCACCCCGACATCCAGAGCGCCGCGGACTGGGTCCTCGGCGTCACCCACGACGCGTAGGACCTTGGCCTCGGCCCCGGCCTAGGGGCGGGTCACGGCGCGGGCTGGATTCGCTCGATCCTCCAGCCGCCGGGACCCCAGCGAATCTCCACCTCGGACACCACGAGGGCACCGGGCCGTTCCCCCCGCCCCGCGGTCCCCGACTCCACGTGAGCCGAGACGGCGTAGGTCACGCGAGCCGTCGCCTCGCCGTTGCCCGCCACGAGGATCTCCGCCGCGCCGACGGTTCCCGAAAATCCCTCCAGAATCAGGCCGCCCGAGCCCAGGGCGTCCGTGAGTTCGAGGTCGTCGGCACGTGCAGGGGAAGCGGGGTCCGTCGTCTTCAGCAGGCCGGCGGCATCCGATGCCGCGAGTGCGTCCAGCCGACGCTGCACGAGCGAGGCCGCCGCGGCGTCGGGCGGCGTACCGAAGAGGGCCGCGAAGACGGGCCGGGGCCAGGGCTCGCCACCGCCCGAGGACAGCAGATAGCCGCCGAGGATCGTCGCGAGCAAGGCGAGCGCGACAAGCCCGGCGCACGCGATCGCCGCGATCCGCGCGTAGGAGGCAATCGCGCGCCGGACTCGCCATGCTCGACCAGAGTCCTCGCGTACGGTCTCGGCGAGCTCCTCGCGCGCCTGCGCCCTGACGGACGCGGCCACACCAAGTTCCGGCACGCGAATCGGCAGGGGTGGCGCGCAGCGCTCCATGGCACGGGCGCACTCGGAGGCTGCGGGGCGATCCAGGGCGCGCGGCGCCGTCATCGGCGCCGCCCACGCCGCGACGCGCTCGCGGGCTTCGTCCGACGACACGCTGAGCAGTACGCGCCCGAGTGAAAAGACATCCGCCGCGGGCGTGGCGGCAACCGCGCGCTCGGGCGCCGCGAAACCTGGGGTGCCCCGCTCGTCCACGCCGGCACCCGCAAGGACATCTACGAGGACGGCGCGTCGCCCCGATGCGACGATGTTCGCGGGCGACACATCCCCGTGCGCGAGGCCGCCCGCGTGAAGCGCCGCGAGCGCTTCCCCGATCTCCATCCCTACCGTCGCGCACTCCCCCGCGGACAGCCCCTCCCGCATCCGCATCAGGCTCGCGAGGTCCGTTCCGGGGACCCTGGCCGAGCGGGCGAGAACCTCGCCAGAGGCGCCGAGCTCGAGGCTCGTCGGGACGCAGAGCGAGGGGTGGTCGATGCGCCGAAGTTCGTCAAGGCGTTGCCGGGCGGCCGCAAGGCCGACCGGCCCCCGCCCCACGATCCGCGTGACCGAGTCGGCCTGTGGTGCGGTAAGGGTCATGCGACCCAGGAAATCAGGCCTTGACGGTCTCCGGGAGGTTTTCCACAGGCTCGTCGGCGGGAATCCTGCCGACCCAGGGCCACCACGCCTTGTTGCCGAGATCGTGAATGATGCCGGGGATGAGCAGCGTCCGCACCACGAGCGTGTCGAGGAGGACGCCGAACGCGACGATGAAGGCGATCTGGACGAGGAAGAGGATCGGCAGGACCGCGAGCGATCCGAAGGTCGCCGCGAGCACGACTCCCGCCGAGGTGATGACTCCGCCCGTCACCGCCAACGCGCGCCGAATCCCCTCTCGCGTCCCGCGCCGCAGAGCCTCCTCCCTCGCCCTCGACATGAGGAAGATCGAGTAGTCGACCCCGAGCGCCACCAGGAACACGAATCCGAACAGGGGAACCGCGGTGCTGGATCCGGGGTGGTGGAAGACATGGTTGAACACGATCGCCGAGACGCCGAGGGTCGCCGCGAAGGATAGAACGTTCGCGGCGACGATGATCAGCGGCGCCACGACCGCTCGGAGCAGGATCGTCAACACGATCAGGATCACGAGTAGCACGAGCGGGACGATGACCCTGAGGTCGCGGTCGGTCGTCTTGTTGGTGTCGAGGTTCGTCGCCGCCGTCCCTCCGACGAGCGCGGTTGGGTCGGCGCCCTTGGCTGCGTCCCGCACCACCTTGATCAGGTCCGTCGCCGCCTGGCTGCTCGAGTTGACTTGCGTGACAGCGTTGATCGCGACGCGGCCGTTCACCACGACGGGAGCCTCGACCCCCGTCGCCGGCATGCCCGCAAGCAGGGACGGCGTGAGCGCCGTGACCGAGACGATCCCATCTACGCCCTTCACGGCCGCAATGACCGCATCGACGGCGCCCGCAGCCGCGGTGATCTCGATCGGGCTCGTCTGGCCCGCGGGGAAGTGCGCGGTATAGATCTTGAGGCCGTCGAGCGACTCGGTCTTCTGCAAGAACTGCTGGTCGTCGCCCACGCCGCCCGCCTTGAACGTCGGCAGGAACGCTGCGGCGACGGCGAGCCCCACCGCGGCGATCATCCACGTCCGGCGCGGGTGCGTCGCCACGGTCCGGGACACGCGGCCCCAGATTCCCGCGTGCTCCTCGACCGCCCCCAGGGTGTCGACGCGGTCAACGTCCTCCGGGTGGAACGCGGGGAACCTCGGCCAGAAGACCCAGCGAGCGCGCGCGCCCCCAAGGAGAAGCAGGCCGGGAAGCAGAGTGAGCGCCGCGAGAAGGGCGAAGAAGATCCCGATCGCCGACACCGGGCCGAGCGACTGGTTCGACGCAAGGTCGGACACCAGCAGCGTCAGCAAGCACAGCATGACGGTGATGGCCGACGCGACGATGGGCGCGAGCGAGCGGCGCCAGGCGCGCTTCATCGCGGTGTACGGACTCTCGATCCTTCGCAACTCCTCGCGGTAGCGCGCCACGAGGAGGAGCGAGTAGTCGGTCGTCGCCCCCACGACGAGGATCGACATGATGCCCTGGCTCTGACCGTTAAAGGACAGCGCGCCGGAGCGGGAAAGCCAATAGACAACCAAGCCCGCGGCCGAGAGCGCGGCGCCAGCGGTGGCGAGCACGTACAGCGGGAGCACGGGGCTCCGATAGACGACGAGCAGGATGATGAGCACGACGAGCCCCGCCACCACGAGGAGGATGCCGTCGATCCCCCCAAACAGCGCGAAACTGTCGGCGAAGATCCCGAGCGGGCCCGTGACGTAGAAGTCGCCGCCAGAGGGGTGCGCGCTGTTCGCCCAGGCCGCGCGAATGGCGTCGACGACCTCCGGCCCCACGAAGGCGTTGCCATCTTGGGCGAAGGCCTGGGCGAACGGCAGGTTGACGATCGCGATAATGGCCGTCCCGTCCGCGGACGGCACGATGATCGGCTTGCCGTCGACGACGTCGCCGACCGTCCGGCCCCCGCCGATGGGGCTGGCGTACGCGGCCGCCATCACCTGGTTGAGTTCCACCACCTGGGCGGGCGAGGTCACGTTGTCCAGCAGCACGATGGCGGGGATGTCGTTCACCGTCGTGAACGCCGCGCGCTGCGCGGCCTCCTTCGTCGACTCCGCGCTCTTCGGCAGGAAGCTCGCTGCGTCGTAGGACTGCTGTCCCGAGAGTTTGCCGAAGAAAGCGCCGCCCACTCCAGAGAGGAGGAGCCAGGCGACGACGGCGGTGACGATAAGGGCGGGACGGAACCAGGGCGAATTGCGCATGCTCATATCCTGCCCCAGCGCGGGCGCGCGCGCGTTCCGGGCGACGTTAGCCTTGTCACAGTGGACGTCCTGGATCTTGTTACCGGCTCGCGCCTCGTGGACTACCACGACGCGTGGGACCTTCAGCGCGCGATTCACGCCGAGGTGGCGGCGGGGAAACGGCCCGACACCCTGATCCTCGTCGAGCACTCCGGGGTCTATACGGCGGGCAAGCGAACGGCATCGAGGGAGCGGCCGACGGACGACACGCCCGTCGTCGACGTCGACCGCGGGGGCCACATCACCTGGCACGGGCCGGGCCAACTCGTCGGGTATCCGATCGTCCGGCTCGGCGAGCCCGTCGACGTGATCACGTACGTGAGGGCCCTCGAACAGGCGACGATCGACCTGTGCGCTTCGCTCGGCGTCGACGCCGTCCGGATCGAGGGGCGCTCGGGCGTGTGGTTCCCCGCGACGGGAGCGCAACGCGCCCGCAAGGTCTGCGCCATCGGCGTCCGCGTGGCCAAGGGCGTGACGATGCACGGCTTCGCGCTCAACTGCAACCCCGACCTCGGCGAGTTTGGACGGATCATCCCGTGCGGCCTCGACGACGCCGACGTCACCTCGCTCAGCGCCGAGCTTGGGCGCGAGGTCACCATCTCCGAGGTTCGCGACGCGACGGTGGGATTCCTCGAGCGGTCCCTCGCCGACGTAGTCTGGAAAACCGCACCCGTGAGTGACGCAGCCGTGCGTTCTACAACCGTGAAGGAGAGCACGTGACGATCGCGCCCGAGGGCCGAAGGATGCTCCGCGTCGAGGCGCGCAACGCCGAGACCCCCATCGAGCGCAAGCCCGAGTGGATTCGCACCACTGCGACGATGGGCCCCGAGTACCGCGAACTCAAGAGCCTCGTCAAGGGCGGCTCCCTCCACACGGTGTGCGAGGAGGCGGCCTGCCCCAACATCTTCGAATGCTGGGAGGACCGCGAGGCGACGTTCCTCATCGGCGGGGATCAGTGCACGCGGCGGTGCGACTTCTGCCAGATCGACACCGGCAAGCCCGCGGCCTTCGACCGCGACGAGCCGCGCCGCGTCGCGGAGTCGGTCCGGGAGATGGGGCTCAAGTACTCCACGGTGACGGGGGTGGCCCGCGACGATCTTCCCGACGGCGGCGCATGGCTCTACGCGGAATCGGTTCGGCTGATCCACGCACTCAACCCCGGCACGGGCGTCGAGGTGCTCATCCCGGACTTTGGCGGCATCGCCTCCAACCTCGCGGAGGTCTTCTCCTCCCGCCCGGAGGTCCTGGCCCACAACCTCGAGACCGTGCCGAGGATCTTCAAGACGATTCGGCCGGCGTTCCGCTACGAGCGCTCGCTCGGCGTCCTGACCGCGGCGCAAGCCGACGGCCTGGTCACCAAGTCCAACCTGATCCTGGGGATGGGCGAGACGACCGAGGAGGCCCTGCAGGCTCTCCGCGACCTCCGCGACGCTGGCTGCGACCTGGTCACGATCACCCAGTACCTTCGCCCGAGCGCCCGCCACCACCCCGTCGATCGATGGGTCAAGCCGGAAGAATTCGTCGAGCTCTCGGACGCCGCGACCGAGATGGGATTCCTCGGCGTGATGTCGGGGCCGCTGGTGCGCTCCAGCTACCGCGCCGGACGCCTGTGGGGCCGAGCGATGATCGCCAAGGGCCGCGAGATACCTGCGGCGCTTGCGCACCTCGGCGAGCCCATGACGGCGCGCCAGGAGGCGTCTTCTCTCATCTCCCGCGCGTAGGGGGACCCACCGTCCTGGCGATCGCTAGACTTGCGGATCATGGCGAAGACCGAGACTCCCAAGAAGACCCGCTGGTACCGCAACGTCTACGACGCGTTCAAGTTCGTGCGCACAAACGACCGCCTATTCTTCCCGCTGTTCCTGGCCCTGGTGATCGTCTTCATCGCGGGCGGGATCGCGCTGGGGTTCGTCCTGAACACGCCCGCGGGGTACGTCTCCTCGAACCTGATCGGCATTTCGCTCGCGGCGCTGGCGGGAGTCATTCTTCTCTCCGCGCGCGTCGAGAAGGCCGCCTTCAACCGTTTCGAGGGCATGTTCGGCGGCTCGCTGCCCGCGGTCCAGACCATTCGTCGCAACTGGAAGTTCGAGGATGACCCGATCGAGGTGGACGCCAAGGGCCGCGCCGTCGTCTTCCAGGGCGTCGGCAAGGGCGGGCTCGTCCTCGTCGGCGAGGGCGACGCGGCGCGGAAGTTGATGGTGTCCGCGCGGCAACGACTGCAGCGCATCGTTCCCGGCGTCGCCATCCACGAGTTCTACGTCGGCAAGGGCCACGGGCAGACGCCGATCCGGCAGCTCCCCAAGGCGATCAAGAAGCTCAAGAAGGTCCTAGACAAGCGCGAGCGCGCCGCGGTCGAGGCCCGGATGCGCGCGCTCGGCGGGACCCGGCTGCCCATCCCCAAGGGAGTCGATCCGACGCGTGCCCGCCCGAGCCGCAAGGCCGCCCGCGGTCGCTAGGACCATCGCCGACTGTCGGTAGTTAACAAGCCCGTAACATTCCTTGTACGTCGGGGAAACGGCCAGCCCTTAGGGTAGGTACCGCCGACACCTGGCCAACGCAACCTTTAGGAGCCAAGCATGTTCAAGGACGCCGCTGAGGCGATTGCCTTCGTCAAGAAGGAGGACGTGAAGTACATTGACGTGCGCTTCTGCGACCTCCCCGGCTTGATGCACCACTACAACATTCCCGCGTCGACGTTCGACGACGTGATCTTCTCGGAAGGCCTCATGTTCGACGGATCGTCGATTCGCGGATTCCAGGCCATCAACGAGTCCGACATGAAGTTGATCCCGGACGTCGCGACCGCGTTCATCGACCCCTTCCGCGTCCAAAAGACCCTGGTCATGAACTTCTCCATCGTGGACCCCTACACGGCAGAGCCGTACTCGCGCGACCCGCGCAACATCGCGGCCAAGGCCGAGGAGTACCTCAAGTCCACGGGCATCGGCGACACGTGCTTCTTCGGCGCCGAGGCCGAGTTCTTCATCTTCGACTCCGTCCGGTTCGCGACGAATATCCACGAGGGTTACTACCACATCGAGTCCAACGAGGGCTGGTGGAACTCCGGGGAGGAGTACGGCGAGGATGGCCCCAACCGCGGCTACAAGACGCGCGTTAAGGGCGGCTATTTCCCCGTCCCCCCGGGCGACCAGATGGCCGACCTTCGCGACGCGATGGTCACCAAGCTCGGCGAGGTCGGCCTGTCCATCGAACGCGCGCACCACGAGGTGGGCACCGGCGGCCAGCAGGAGATCAACTACCGCTTCAACTCTCTCCTCCACGCGGCCGACGACCTGATGAAGTTCAAGTACGTGGTCAAGAACACCGCGTGGGAGAACGGCAAGGTCGTGACCTTCATGCCGAAGCCCCTCTTCGGGGAC
>JADGOS010000082.1 GCA_017882825.1 Demequinaceae bacterium
CTAGGCGAGTCCGGGCGGCGCGACTTGTCGCGCCGCGGGGCGCGCCCCCCTGCGCGCCCCGGCGCGCCCCCCTGCGCGCTCTTGGGTGCCCCTTCGGGGTGCCGCGACCGCTCTCTGGTAGAGTAGGCGCGGCCCCCCGTGTACCGGGGCGCCCACATCACAACACACGAGCAGGCTTGCTGAGCGGCTTCAGAAGACGCTGATCATCGGTGGTGATGGGCAGGACGGTTCCCCCTAGCGAACCCCCCTGAACATTTCGACTGACGATCAGTGGTGAGGCACTCGCCCCACGGTCCCGCCTGCCTGCTCCCAATGCAAGGAGCTACTTCCCTATGGAAGGTCCCGAAATTCAGTTCGCCGAGGCCGTTATCGATAACGGCAAGTTCGGCAAGCGCGTCGTCCGGTTTGAGACCGGCCGCCTCGCGAAGCAGGCCGCAGGAGCCGTCGCCGCGTATCTCGACGGCGACACGATGGTTCTGTCGGCAACGACGGCATCGAAGAAGCCCCGCGAGGGCTTCGACTTCTTCCCCCTGACCGTCGACGTTGAAGAGCGTCAGTACGCGGCGGGCAAGATCCCCGGCTCGTTCTTCCGCCGCGAGGGTCGTCCGTCCACGGAGGCCATCCTCACGTGCCGCCTCATCGACCGCCCGCTGCGCCCGTCGTTCGTCGCCGGGCTCCGCAACGAGATCCAGGTCGTCATCACCGTCATGGCCGTCCACCCGGACGATCAGTACGACGTCCTCGCCATCAACGCCGCCTCGATGTCGACGCAGATCGCGGGCCTGCCGTTCAGCGGCCCGATTGGCGCGACCCGCATCGCCCTCATCGAGGGCCAGTGGGTGGCGTTCCCGCGCTACTCGGACCAGGCACGCTCGGTGTTCGACATGGTCGTGGCCGGCCGCGTGGTGGGCGACGACGTCGCCATCATGATGGTTGAGGCCGAGGCCACAAACGATTCGCTCGACCTCGTCTCCGAAGGCGCCGTCGCGCCGACCGAGGCCGTCGTCGCCCAGGGCCTGGAGGCGGCCAAGCCGTTCATCCGTGCGCTGTGCGAGGCGCAGGCCAAGCTTGCGGCGACCACGTCGAAGCCGACGGGTGACTTCCCCGTCTTCCTCGACTACCAGGACGACGTCCTTGCGGCCGTATCCAAGGCCGCCGAGGCGGACCTCGCGAAGGCGCTTCAGATCGCCGACAAGCACGACCGCGAGAACCGGCTCGACGAGATCAAGGCGGAGACGATTGCCGCGCTCGAGGGTCAGTTTGAGGGCCGCGGCGGAGAGATTTCCGCTGCGATCCGCTCGGTGACCAAGAAGACGGTGCGCCAGCGCATCCTCAAGGATGGCCTCCGCATCGACGGCCGGGGACTCGCGGACATTCGCCCGGTCTCCGCCGAGGTCGCGGTCATGCCGCGCGTCCACGGCAGCGCCCTGTTCGAGCGCGGCGAGACGCAGATCCTCGGCGTCACCACGCTCAACATGTTGAAGATGGAGCAGCAGATCGACTCGTTCGCTCCGGAGAACAAGAAGCGCTACATGCACCACTACAACTTCCCGCCCTACTCGACCGGCGAGACCGGCCGCGTGGGCAGCCCCAAGCGCCGCGAGATCGGACACGGGGCGCTCGCCGAGCGGGCCCTCATGCCCGTACTTCCCAAGCGCGAGGACTTCCCGTACGCGATCCGTCAGGTCTCCGAGGCCCTCGGGTCCAACGGCTCCACCTCGATGGGCTCCGTGTGCGCGTCCACCCTCTCGCTGCTCAACGCCGGTGTGCCGCTGCGCGCGCCGGTCGCGGGCATCGCGATGGGGCTCGTGTCGGACACGGTTGACGGAGAGACCCGCTACGCGGCGCTCACCGACATCCTGGGCGCGGAGGACGCGTTCGGCGACATGGACTTCAAGGTCGCCGGAACCAAGGACTTCATCACGGCCATCCAGCTGGACACGAAGCTCAACGGCATCCCCGCCGACGTCCTCGCGAAGGCGCTCGGCCAGGCCCGCGACGCCCGACTTCACATCCTCGGGATCATGAACGCCGCGATCAGCGAGCCGGATGAGATGAGCGACAACGCTCCTCGCATCATCACGGTTCAGGTGCCCGTCGACAAGATCGGCGAGGTCATCGGCCCCAAGGGCAAGATGATCAACCAGATCCAGGACGACACCGGAGCGGACATCTCGATCGAGGACGACGGAACGGTCTACATCGGCGCGACCAACGGCGAGGCGGCCGAGGCCGCGCGCGCCGCGATCAACGCGATCGCCAACCCGCACATGCCGGAGATCGGGGAGCGCTTCGTCGGCACGGTCGTCAAGACCGTCGCGTTCGGCGCGTTCATCTCGCTGAGCCCCGGCAAGGACGGCCTCCTGCACGTCTCGGAGATCCGCAAGCTCGCCGGTGGCAAGCGCGTGGAGAACGTCGAGGACATCCTCAGCGTGGGCCAGAAGGTCCAGGTCGAGGTCAAGGAGATCGACCCGCGCGGCAAACTGTCGCTCGGCGTCGTCGAGGAGGGCGAGACCCAGCAGGGCGCCGCGCTCACCGGCGATGCGGGGGACGACGCGGAGGCGTAGGCCTTAGGTTTCAGGTCGACAGTTCTCAACTAGACGACGAGGGACGGTGCGGGGAAACCCGCGCCGCCCCTTTCGTCGTCCGCCCCGGAGAGCGCAGAGGCCCTAGATCGTCCTGACCACCCGCCCGGGGTTCCCCGCCACCACAACTCCGGGCGGCACGTCCTTGGTCAGCACGGACCCCGCGCCGACGACGGACCCGCGCCCCACGGTCACGCCGGGGCAGATGACCACGGACCCGCCGAGCCAGACGTCGTCCTCGAGCGTAATCGGCAGGCCCAGCTCCCAGCCCGCGTGGCGCAGGTCCAGGTGCACGGAGTGGTTGGGCGTGTAGAAGCGGGTGCACGGGCCGATGAGGACGTTGTTGCCGATGGTGATCCGCCCGCTCCCGATGACCATGAGGTCCGCGTTGATGAAGACGTCGCTGCCGATCGTCATCCGTTCGGCGTACTCGATGGAGATGGGCGGGCGGATATCCAGCCCCGGCCCGCACTCGGCGACGAGAGCGGCGAGCATCGCGTTCGCCCGCTCGGGGTCCGAGGGGTAGAGCGCGCTGATCTCGCGGCACGTCGCGAGCGTCTCGCGCTGCATCGCGGCGAGCTCGGGCCCCAGGCGGTACTTGAACCACTCGTCGGCGCGTAGCTTCTCCAGCTCCGTGCGGCTCGGGTCTTCCGTGGGCCGCTCGTTCTTGCGGTCCTGCCAGCGGTTGCTCGCCATGGTGGGCCTCCTTCTGGTCCTATCTTGGCGCTGAGTCCGCTAGAGGTACATGGCCGCCTACAGGTACATCGGCGTGAGCGCCTCGTACTCCTCCACGTCGGCGTCGCGCATGCACAGCTCGATGATCTTCCGCCCAAGCGGGTCGAGGTCATCGGTCATGAACTGTGCGAGCTCGCTCTTGAAGAAGCCGGTGAGGATCTTGGCCCCGACGTCGTACGCCTCTTCGCCCACCTGGGACTGCTGGTCGGGGTGGAGTAGCGTGCGCCGCACGGGCTGGCCGTCGAGCGTGATCTCGGTGGGCGCATAGCCGAACAGCGGGCAGCGCGTCTTGGTCAGCTGGTCAGCGCGCGTGCGGCCGGCGCCGCGGCGCGCGACCCATTCGCGCGTCAGCCACTCGGCGCTGAAGCCCACCGCGTAGGCGCCGATGTGCTGGTTGGGCGTGAGGATGTAGCGCATGCGCGGGTAGTCCATGATCTGCTTGAGCTGGAGGTTCGCCGCGGCCACCTTGGTGCCCGTGGAGAAGGGCCAGAAGGAGCCGACGCCCTCGGCGATCATGCCGCCGTGCTCGAGCTTCTTCACGGCATCGCTCGACTCGCCAATGGACGGGTTCTTGTCGCCGCGCGGGGCGATGAGGCGCCAGAGCCACGCGATCGACGGCGGCACAAAGTTCGTCATGCCCATGATCCCGTAGGTGGGCTTGTCGCGCGTGCACGCGGGCATTCGGACGCCGAAGGTGCGGACGTCGACGCCCTGGGGCTCGCCGACGACGCCCTTGACCATCGAGCGCGGAAGCACGACGCGCGGATTGGGGCACGGCTTGCCGTTCGAGTCGAGCGTGTGCTCCCACGGAAGCGCGGTCGCGTCGGGGACACCCTGGATGTTAAAGAACACGAGCGGGGCGGAGGGGTGGATGACCGCGCGCTCGAAGCCCGCGTCCTCGCCGTATTCGCGCAGGTTGTCTACACGGACGAACCAGCCGTCCTCGGCGTCGGCCACGTACAGTCGCCCGTCCGTCTTCTGGATCGACGGGTGGCACAGCGTCATGTCGTCGGTGACGGGGCTGAGGCGCGAGGTCTCGCTCAGGGTGATGTGGTACGGCTCGTTCGTGACGACGTTCATCGCGAGAAGGATGCGACCGTCGTCCTCGCGGCGCAGGTCCTGATACATCTCGGACTTGCCGCCGCCCGAGGCGCCCTCGTGCATGACGACCGTCTCGTTGTCGTAGGGCGTCGTCACCCTGACGGACGAGGCGTGGGCGGTGAGCCAGCCGTCCCCCTCGCCCTCGCCGATGTCGAGCAGGACGGAGAAGACGCCCTTCTTGGCGCTCGGGCCCGGGTAGAGGTTGTAGGCGAACACCTCGTGAAGCGCCTTCGTGCGATCATGGACGACGATCTGCCTGTTGTTGAAGTGCGTCTGGCGGAACGGCGGCGCCACGTAGATGATCGAGCGCGGGGTGAAGGCGCCGAGGTCCTCGAAGGTCACCCAGCCGGACAGGTCTCGCAGCGTGAGCGCGAAGAACGCGGCGTTGACGGGCATGATCGCGAGCGAGGGCGAGCCATAGGTCAACCCGCCCGCCTTGAAGGGGACGACGACGAGTTCCTGCTTGCCGAGCCAGTCGAGCGTCTCCTGCCGAACCGGAGCGAACGGTCCCCCGAACGCGTCGGCGTACCGGGTCTTGTCCGTGGGGAGGTCATCGGCGATGTGCATGCACCTGGGGTCGCGGCGGCGCATGTAGTCCTCGGGGTAGTTCACCGCGATCCCGTTGCGGCAGCTCGTGACCGTGGCCTCGGTGACGAGAGTTCCGTTCGCGTCGTACTCCACCTTGAAGACCTTGCCACCGTCGGGGCCGAGGCAAAGCCGATACAGCTCGTCGCGCGTCTCCGGCATCACCAGGCGGGGGCTCGCGTCGAGCGCCGCCCGCACCTCGGGGGCAAGCTCGATGCGGTCAAGAATCGCCTTCTGAGCGGCGGTGGACACGGTTCCTCCTTCAGCGCGGCATGCGGCTGCCCGCCCGCGTGGGTCTTAGCCCCGATTCTGCCGCAGCCACACCCGCGAAACCCGGGACACTCGTCTCGCAAAGGCTACCGGGCCCGCGAGGCCGCTACGTGCGCTTAGTCTTGGCGCATGCCCCATGACCTCCCCCTCGTCGCCTCAGGCGAACCGGGGTCCGAGCTCTCGTTTGAGCAGGACCACGGCGCGCTCATCCGGCGGTCCGTGCTCCGCGGGGGCGTACGGGTTCTGACCGAGCAGATCCCGGGAATGCGGTCGGCGACGATCGGCGCGTGGGTTGGGGTCGGCTCCCGCGATGAGACGCCCGCGCACGCGGGATCGACCCACTTCCTCGAGCACCTGCTGTTCAAGGGGACCGCGACAAGGTCCGCGCTCGACATCGCCGAGTCGTTCGACCGCGTCGGCGGAGAGCACAACGCGATGACCGGCAAGGAGTACACCGCCTACTACGCCCGCGTGCTGGACGCCGACGTCAGCATGGCGATCGAGGTCACCCTCGACATGGTGACGTCGTCCAAGATCGACGAGGCCGACTTCGAGTTGGAGCGAACGGTCATCCTCGAGGAAATCGCCATGAACGACGACGACCCGAGCGACGTCGTCGGCGAGCGCTTCGCCGAGGCGATCCTCGGCGGGCACCCGCTCGGGCGTCCCATCGGGGGCACGCCGGAGATCATCCGCGCCGTGCCGCGCGACGCGGTCTGGGCGCACTACCGCGAGCACTACGTCCCCGAGGGCCTGGTGATCGCCGCGGCGGGCGGGGTAGACCACGACGAGGTGTGCGCGCTCGCGGCGAGTTCGCTCACGGCGGGAGGCTGGGACCTCTCCGCCCCGTCTGCGCCCCTGGCGCGCCGCGACACCTCCGCCTCCCTCGATGCGACGCTGACGCCGAACCTCGAGATCGAGCGCGACGACGAGCAGGTCAACGTCATCATCGGGACGCGCGGCTACAAGGCGACGGACCCCCGGCGCTCCGCCGTCGGCGTCTACAACGCCATCCTCGGCGGGGGCATGTCCTCGCGGCTCTTTCAGGAGGTGCGTGAGAAGCGCGGCCTCGCGTACAACGTGTACTCCTTCCCCTCGCCCTCGGCGGAGACGGGGCTGTTCGGCATGTACGCGGGCTGCGCCCCCGAACGTGCGGACCAGGTGATGGAGCTGATGGTCGCGGAGTTCGAGCGGATGGCGCGGGGTGTCACCGAGGCGGAGCTCGAGCGCGCCAAGGGCCAGATCGTCGGCTCGACCGTCCTGCGGCTCGAGGATTCCTACTCACGCATGTCTCGCCTCGCTCGCTCGGAACTGGTGTTCGGGGACCTGTGGAGCATCGGCGAGGCCCTCGACGAGGTGAGGGCCGTGACGGCCGCCGACGTCCAGGCGGTGGCCGCCGACCTGGCCGCGCGGGAGCGCGCGGTGGTTCGCGTCGGGCCGCGCTCGGGCGCGTAGGGTTGTCGCATGTCTTGGGTCGACGGATGAGGGTGAGCGCATGATTCGGGTTGCCGTGCTGGGCGCGGCCGGGCGGATGGGTGCGACGGTGGTGCGCGCAGTCGGGGCGGCCCCCGACCTCGTCCTCGCGGCGGCCCTCGACCTCGATGACGACTTGCGCCTCGCCAGCGCCGCGAAGGCTTCGGTCGCCGTCGACTTCACCGTTCCCGACGCGACGCAGGCGAATGTTCACGCGCTCATCGACGCGGGCCTTCACGCCGTCGTGGGAACCACGGGCTGGAACGAGGAGTCGCTCGAGCGGGTCCGCGACCACCTGCTGGATCGGCCCGAGATCGGCGTAATCATCGCCCCGAACTTCGCCCTGGGCGCCGTCCTCGCCATCCGGTTCGCCGCGCAGGCCGCGCCCTACTTCGAGTCCGTCGAGGTGATCGAACTTCACCACCCCGACAAGATCGACGCCCCCTCGGGAACCGCGCGGCAAACGGCCGACCGGATCGCCGCGGCCCGGCGCGACGCCGGGATCGGGCCGTCCCCCGACGCGACCTCGGTCGCGCTCGACGGCGCCCGAGGCGCCGACGTCGCCGGAGTCAGGGTTCACTCGGTGCGGCTGCGTGGGCTCGTCGCCCACCAGGAGGTCCTGCTCGGCAATCCCGGCGAGATTCTCACGATCCGCCACGACAGCATCGACCGCGAGTCCTACATGGCTGGCGTCCTGCTAGGCATCCGCCAGGTGGGCGTCCACCCCGGCCTGACGGTCGGCCTCGACTCCTACTTAGACGGCTAGGACGTCGTTGCGCCTCATCCGCCAGCCCGCCCTCCTCGCCGCAGCGAGCATGTCCGCGGTTCTGCTCGTGTACTTCGTCCTCGTCGCCGACCGCGCCTTCATCCTGCTGGGGACGCCCGAGGCCGCGGCCAGGGGCCTCGGCGCCGGGCTCCTCGTCCTGCCCATCGTTGGGCTTTGGTGGATGGTTCACGAGTGGCGGCTCGGCACGACCGTCCAGCGGATGGCCGACGCCCTCGATCGCGAGGGGAGGCTCCCCATCCACGACGGCGACACCCTGCCGTCGGGCCGCCTCACCGACGGCGCCGCGGAAGCGGTCTTCGAGGTCGCGCGGCGCGGGGTGGAGGACCGTCCGGACGACTGGGCGGCGTGGTTCCACGTCGCGTACGCGTACGAGGCGTCTCGAGACCGCCCGATGGCGCGCAAGGCGCTTCGGCACGCGGCAGACCTCTTTCGCGCGGAGCGCAGGGGCTCCCGCGCGGCGGCCTGACCGCGGGAGCGGGCCCCCACGGCATCGGACGGCGCGGCTAGGCTGATCGCGTGACCGACTCTGAAGTTCCCGAGGCCGACGCCCCCATCCGCTTCCGCTCCGACGTCGAGGTTGACCTGGTGCGCGCGAGCGCGCACGACGCCGACGTTCTCTTCGCCGCCCGGGTCTCCACCCGGGGCGAGCAGTCGCTCGACGATATCGACGCCGACCCCGCCAAGGGCGCGGGCCTCATCAACTACCTGATGCGGGATCGCCACGGCACGCCGTTCGAGCACAACTCGATGACCTTCTACGTGCGCGCACCCATCTTCGTGTTCCGCGAGTTCATGCGCCACCGGATGGCCTCCTACAACGAGGAGTCCGGCCGCTACCGCGAACTCCGCCCCGACTTCTACGTCCCGGGTCCCGAGCGCAAGCTCGTCCAGGTGGGCAAGCCCGGCGCGTACACGTTCGAGGACGGCACCGCCGAGCAGCACGCGATCGTCGACGCCGAGATCCGCGAGAGTTGCACGGCGGCATACGCCTCGTACCAGCGAATGTTGGCCGCGGGCGTCGCGCGCGAGGTGGCTCGCGCCGTCCTGCCGGTCACCATCTACTCGTCGATGTACGTGACCATGAACTCCCGCTCGCTCATGAACTTCCTCAGCCTCCGGACGACCCGCGAGGGCACGCACTTCCCGTCCTTCCCGCAGCGCGAGATCGAGATGGTCGCGGAGAAGATGGAGGACTTTTGGGCTGGCCTCATGCCGCTCACGTATGACGCGTTCAACAAGAACGGTCGCGTCTCTCCGTAGTGATCGCGGATTCCCTCGGCAAACTCCCGGCGCCTCCATGCGAGGGGGCACCGCACCGGTAGGCTAGGCCCCATGAATCGTCCCTTCGGCGCCGTGCTGGTCGCCATGGTCACGCCGATGCACATGGACGGCTCCATCGACTTCGATGGCGTCCAGCGCCTCGCGGTCCATCTCGTCGACAACGGGTGCGACGGCATCGTCGTGAGCGGCACGACGGG
>JADGOS010000170.1 GCA_017882825.1 Demequinaceae bacterium
TGCGACGACCCCGAGGCGGTGAAGGCGCTACTCACGGCATCGTGAGCAGCACCTTTCCCTTCGCCCGTCGCGACTCGAGCCGCTCGAATGCCGCGCGGAAGTCCGCGAAGTCATAGGTGCTGTCAATGACAATGTCGAGCCTGCCATCGTCGACGAGGTCCGCGAGGCTCTGCAGTTGTGGACCGTCGGGATGCATGAACAGGTAGCGGTAGCTGACGCCCGCCCGGCGGGCCGCGGCGCGGATCCCCCGCGTGCGCACGTTCAGCACCGCGCTCACCAGGACTCGTCGCAGACCGTGGAGATCGCCAGCGATGGCGTCCGCCGTGACGGGGCCGGCGATGCTGAGGACGAGGCCCCCCTTGCGGGTCACTCCGAACAGCCGGGGAAGTTCCTCCCCTCCGACCAGATCGAAGACCTTGTCGAAGGTCTCCCCCACCGCGGACGGCGACGTCGTGTGGTAGTCGATTACCGCCGCTGCCCCCGCGGCCCGCACGAACTCCTCACCCGCCGAGGACGCCGTCGTGGTCACGTGTGCGCCGCGAAGCGTCGCAAGCCGGATGGCAAACAGGCCAACGCCGCCGGCACCGCCGGTGATGAGGATGCGCTCGCCCGCTCGAAGTTCGAGGGCGTCCAGCGCCTGCAGTGCGGTCAGGCCGGCGAGCGGAAGTCCCGCCGCGACGGTGAGGTCGACTCGGTGTGGCGCGCGAGCGACGATGTCCTCCCGCACCACGGCGTACTGGGCGAACGCGCCGAGCTTCACCTTGCCCGTCCGTGCGATGACGGCGTCGCCGGGGCGGTACGACTCGACCCGCTCCCCCACGGCCTCAACGACGCCGCTGAGTTCGTTCCCGCCGACGAGCGGGAGCCTTTGCGGGGCGATCGCCCGGAGGGCCCCCGCTCGCTGGTACGCGTCCACGGGGTTCAGGCCAGCGGCGCGGACGCGGATGAGCACCTGGTCTGCTGCGGGCGACGGCACGGGGGCCTCCATCACCTCGGTGACGTCTGGCCCTCCGTAACGGACATATGCGATCGCGAGCATCTGCGCGCCCTCTCCCCACGTCGTGTGAACGGTGATGACTCTCTATGACAGCATCCCTTCTGCCGCCGCGTCGACCTCCGCGCCGGGCGGCCCGGGCGGCGAGGATGATTGGCGCGTCATCGGCGGTTCCGAAAGCAGTTAACATGGGCTAAGTATCTTGCCCCCGCGCCGACGCCCAAGGAAGAACCCATGGTCACCACCGCTCCCCCGCGCGCGCTCACCCGCGCCGACCGCGCCGCGCGCGACACCGCCAAGCCCCACTACCGCTGGATCGTCCTGTCCAACACGACGCTCGGCGTCCTCATGGCGTCGATCAACATGTCCATCCTGATGATCGCGCTCCCCGACATCTTCCGTGGGGTCGGCATCGACCCGCTCCAGCCCGGCAACACCGGCCTGCTCCTCTGGCTGATCATGGGCTACATGGTCGTCACGGCCGTGCTCGTCGTCGGGTTCGGCAGGCTCGGCGACATGTTCGGCCGCGTGCGCATGTACAACGCGGGGTTCGCGGTCTTCACGTTCTTCTCCGTGATGCTCGCGATCACGTGGATGCACGGGACCGTCGCGGTCGTATGGATGATCCTCATGCGCGTGTTCCAGGGCGTGGGCGGGGCGATGCTCATGGCCAACTCGAGCGCGATCATTACCGACGCGTTCCCGAGCCACCGGCGGGGCCTCGCGCTCGGACTCAACCAGGTCGCTGGCATCGCGGGCTCGTTCATCGGCCTCGTCGTCGGCGGCCTCCTCGCGCCGATCGAGTGGCACCTCGTCTTCGTCGTCTCCGTCCCGATCGGCATCTTCGGAACCATCTGGGCCTACCTGCGCCTCCACGACACCGGGATCCGCCGCCACGCGACGATGGACTGGTGGGGCAACGCGACGTTCGCCGTCGGGCTCATCGCGGTGCTCGTCGGCATCACGTACGGAATCCAGCCGTACGGCCACCAAACCATGGGCTGGACCAACCCGTTCGTCCTGACCGCGATCATCGGCGGCGTGATCACCCTCGTGGTGTTCTGCGTGATCGAGACCCGCGTCGCCGAGCCCATGTTCCGCCTCAGCCTCTTCCGCATCCGCGCCTTCACGTTCGGCAACCTCGCGAGCCTGCTGAGTTCGCTCGGCCGCGGCGGATTGATGTTCGTCCTCATCATCTGGCTTCAGGGCATCTGGCTTCCCACCCACGGGTACTCGTTCGAGTCCACCCCCCTGTGGGCGGGCATCTACATGCTTCCCCTCACGGCGGGCTTCCTCGTCGCGGGGCCCGTGTCCGGGTGGCTCTCCGACCGCTTCGGCGCGCGCCTCTTCTCCACCGGGGGCATGCTCGTCGCCGCGGGGAGTTTCTTCTGGCTCCTCGCCCTCCCGGTCAACTTCGTCTACTGGCAGTTCGCGGTCGCGCTCCTGCTCAACGGCATCGGGATGGGCCTGTTCGCCGCCCCCAACAGGGCGAGCATCATGAATAGCCTGCCCGCCCACCAGCGCGGCGTCGGCTCCGGGATGAGCACCACATTCATGAACTCGGCGATGGTCCTGTCGATGGGGATCTTCTTCTCGCTGATGATCGCCGGGCTCGCGCACTCCCTTCCCGAGACGCTCCAGGCCGGCCTCACCGCCCAGGGCGTCCCCGCCAGCGCCGCGGCGAAGGTTGCGGCCCTGCCTCCCGTCGGGGTGCTGTTCGCATCGCTGCTGGGCTACAACCCCATCCAGAC
>JADGOS010000083.1 GCA_017882825.1 Demequinaceae bacterium
GTCACGGTTGGCCAGGAGGTGGACGTCGAGGTCCTCGAGATCGACATGGACCGCGAACGCGTCTCGCTGTCTCTCAAGGCGACGCAGGAGGACCCGTGGGCCGTGTACGCGCGCACCCACGCGATCGGCCAAATCGTTCCCGGTAAGGTCACCAAACTCGTTCCCTTCGGCGCCTTCGTGCGCGTCTTCGAGGGCATCGAGGGCCTCGTGCACATCTCCGAACTCTCGACCCGTCACGTCGAGTTGCCGGAGCAGGTCGTCGCGCCCGACGACGCGGTCTTCGTCAAGATCATCGATATCGACCTTGAGCGTCGCCGCATCTCCCTGAGCATCAAGCAGGCGAACGAGGGCGTTGACCCCGAGGGCGAGGACTTCGACCCCGCGCTCTATGGCATGACGGCCGAGTACGACGCCGAAGGTAGCTACAAGTACCCCGAGGGCTTCGACTCGGCGACCAACGAATGGCGCGACGGATTCGACGAGCAGCGCGAACTCTGGGAGGCCGACTACGGCCGCGCCCACGACCGCTGGGTCGCGCACAAGGCCTTCGTCGCCAAGCACGAGGCGGTCACGGCCGAGCTCGAGGAATCCTCACCCGCACCCAAGAAGCGCCGCCCCGCCGCGGGCCCGAGCTCGTACTCGTCGTCCGAAGAGGGCGAGGAGGACGCTGGCACCTTGGCGTCGGACGAGCGTCTGGCCGCGCTGCGGGAGAAGCTCACCGGAGAGTAATGCTCCGTATCGGCCTCACGGGCGGAATCGCTTCGGGCAAGTCCACTGCGTCCGAGCGGTTCGCCCAACTGGGAGCGCGGGTCGTCGACCACGATGACCTCGCGCGCCAGGCCGTGCAGCCGGGGTCGGCGGCGTTGGCCGACATCGCGCGGGAGTTTGGCGACCGCCTCATTACTCGCGGAATGCTCGACCGTGCCGCGTTGGCGGACGTCGTGTTTGGCGACCCGGAGGCCCGGGCGAAACTGAACGCCATCGTGCACCCGTACATCTTCGCGCTGGCGAAGGCCGCGGATAGCCAGGCGCGACACGACGGCGTGAAGGTGATGGTTCACGCGATTCCGCTCTTGGTCGAAACGGGGCTACTTGGCTCGTGGGACACGGTCGTCACGATCGCCGCACCGGTCGGAGTGAGGACCGCCCGGCTCGTGAAGGAGCGGGGACTCACCGCCGAGCAGGCGCAGTCGCGGCTCTCGGCCCAGGTGACGGACGACGAGCGGGCGCGATGGGCCGACGTTGTGCTTGACGGCGGGGGAACGGTCGCAGGGCTTCGGGGGCAGGTCGATCACTTCTGGAAGGACCACGTTCCCGTGTCGGTGCGCTGACGTAGCCTGGGACGATGACCGCGCCCGACCTCCGACGCTCCGAGGCGCCCTTCCGCGTCATTTCCGACTACACCCCCTCCGGCGACCAACCGACGGCGATCGACGAACTCGAGGCGCGAGTGAGGGCGGGCGAGCGGGACATCGTGCTCCTGGGCGCGACGGGCACGGGCAAGTCCGCAACGACGGCGTGGTTGATCGAGCGGCTGCAACGGCCGACACTCGTCCTCGCCCACAACAAGACCCTCGCAGCGCAACTCGCCAACGAGTTTCGCGAGTTGCTCCCGAACAACGCGGTCGAGTACTTCGTCTCCTACTACGACTACTACCAGCCCGAGGCCTACGTCCCTCAGACGGACACGTTCATCGAGAAAGACAGCTCGATCAACGAGGAGGTCGAGCGGCTCCGCTACTCCGCCACCAACTCGCTTCTGACACGGCGCGATGTCGTGGTCGTGTCGTCCGTGTCGTGCATCTACGGTCTGGGAACACCCGAGGAGTACATCCGTGGGATGGTGACGCTCGAGGTCGGGCAGCGGATCGAGCGGGACACCCTGCTTCGGAAGTTCGTCCGGATGCAGTACTCGCGCAATGACCTCGCCTTCAGCCGAGGGACCTTCCGCGTCCGCGGCGACACGGTCGAGATCATTCCGGTGTACGAGGAACTCGCCGTCCGGATCGAAATGTTCGGTGACCGGATCGAGGCCCTCCACACGCTCCATCCCTTGACGGGCGCCATTGTCGAGAAGCGCGAACAGGTCCACGTGTTTCCGGCCTCGCACTACGTGGCAAGCCCGGAGCGTATGAATCACGCTATCCAGGCGATCCAGGAGGAGCTCACCGGGCGCCTCGCGGAACTCCGCGGCCAGGACAAGTTGCTCGAGGCTCAGCGCCTTGAGATGCGCACGAACTTCGACCTCGACATGCTGAGAAACGTCGGCATGTGCTCCGGAATCGAGAACTACTCGCGCCACATCGAGGGCAGGGCCGCGGGGACGCCGCCGCACACGCTCCTCGACTACTTCCCCGAAGACTTCCTGATGGTCATCGATGAGTCGCACGCGACGGTCCCGCAGATCGGTGCGATGTATGAAGGCGACGCGTCCCGAAAGCGGACGCTCGTGGAGCACGGATTCCGGCTTCCCTCCGCGCTGGACAACCGGCCCCTCCGGTGGTCCGAATTCCAGGAGCGCGTTGGCCAAACCGTCTACCTCTCGGCCACCCCGGGTCCCTACGAGTTGGGCAAGGCCGACGGCGTGGTTGAGCAGATCATCCGCCCGACGGGCCTGGTGGACCCCGGCATCGTGGTCAAGCCCACGCTGGGCCAGATCGATGACCTCCTCGGCGAGATTCGGCTACGGGAGGCGGCGGGGGAGCGCGTGCTCGTCACGACGCTCACCAAGCGCATGGCGGAGGACCTCACGGCGTTCCTCGCCGACAAGGGCGTGCGCGTCGAGTATCTGCACTCCGACGTTGACACGCTCAGGCGCGTGGAGCTTCTGCGGGAACTTCGCATGGGGAAGTTCGACGTCCTGGTGGGAATCAACCTGCTCCGCGAGGGGCTCGACCTCCCCGAAGTGTCGCTCGTCGCGATCCTCGACGCGGACAAGGAGGGTTTCCTCCGCTCGGGAACCTCGCTGATCCAGACCATCGGCCGCGCGGCCCGAAATGTCTCCGGGGCGGTCCACATGTACGCCGACTCCATCACGGACTCCATGGCAAGGGCTATCGACGAGACGAATCGGCGCCGGGACATCCAGATTGCCTACAACAAGGAACGGGGAGTGGACCCGGAGCCACTGCGCAAGAAGATCGGCGACATCACGGAGATGCTCGCCCGCGAGGAGGCGGACACCGAGGCAACCCTGGCCGCTGCGGGAGCCCGGGCGCGAGGCTCCGCCGACCGCGGCCGCACGGGAGCCGTCGCGCATCGCGCCCCCTTCGCCGCGGCGTCCGACGACCTGGTGGGCCTGATCGATGAGTTGAGCGCCCAGATGAGGGCCGCGGCCGAAGATCTCCACTTCGAACTCGCGGCCCGGTTGCGGGACGAGATTGGGGAGCTCAAGCGCGAACTGCGCCAGATGACCGTGGCCCAGGGGTGATGGTCCCCTGGGGGCGCGGGCGTCCCCGGGCTATCCGCCGGCCAACCTAGGATAGGGGCATGTCTGGGGCCGTCGAGTGGAGCGCGACGATCGCCCTCGTGGCTGGGCTGATCGGGTTCGATTTCTGGGCTCAAATGCGCAACCCGCACGAGCCGACCTTCCGCCAGGCCGTCCGTTGGACCGCGATCTACGTGGCCATCGCGCTCGTCTTCGGCGCTTCGATGGTCTTCTGGAAGGACGCGGAAAGCGCGACGGCATTCATCGCGGGATATGTGACCGAGTGGTCGCTCTCGGTGGACAACCTCTTCGTATTCCTCGTCATCCTCTCCCGTTTCGCGGTTCCGGCCGCGTATCGCCAGCGCGTCTTGCTCTTCGGCGTCGCCCTCGCACTCGTCCTACGGGGGCTCTTCATTGTCGCCGGCGCCGCGGCGCTGGCGCACTTCTCCTGGGTGTTCTACATCTTCGGCTTCTTCCTCCTGTGGACGGCCCTGAGCCTCGCTCGCGAGGGTCACGAGGACGAGGAGGACGTCGAGGGCGAGTATCACGAGAACCGCGCGATGGTGGTGGTGCGCCGGCTCGTTCGCTCGACGCCGGAGTATCACGGCGGGGCGCTCGTTGTCCGTCGCGCGGGAAGGCGCCTCGTCACGCCCCTCCTCCTGGTGATGGTCGCCATCGGGACAACGGATGTCCTCTTCGCCCTCGATTCGATTCCCGCGATCTTCGGGCTGACCACCGACGCGTACATCGTCTTCGTCGCGAATGCGTTCGCCCTCATGGGGCTGCGACAACTGTTCTTCGTCGTACACGGGTTGCTGACCAGGCTCGTCTTCCTGTCGTATGGACTGGCCGCGATCCTGGCGTTCATCGGCGTCAAACTGGTCTTCGAGGCGCTCCACGAGAACACCGTGCCGTTCATTCACGGCGGCGAGCCGGTGACCGGCCTACCGACCATTACCACCGAATTCTCGCTCGGCGTCATCGTGGTAGCCCTTGGCGCGTCCGCGATCGCCAGCCTCATCGCGACGCGGCGCAGGCTCGCGAGTGCCGCCGCGCCGGATCAGGCGCGGGACTCGTCCAGCGACTGAGGCCAGGTCCCGAGGGCGGGCCAGGCGCGCACCGTGTGCCTCGGGACAAGACCGTCGACGACGAAGGGGTCGCCCGCGACCCACGCCTCGACCGCGTCGGAATCATCCGCGCGGTAGATGAAGAGCGCGC
The DNA here is from genome assembly GCA_017882825.1 of Demequinaceae bacterium. Lineage (GTDB taxonomy): Bacteria > Actinomycetota > Actinomycetes > Actinomycetales > Demequinaceae > JAFGBM01. The sequence goes on from JADGOS010000083.1 coordinate 4,646, forward strand.
CCGGCTCGAGTTCGTCGGCGTAGCGCCCGTACGCGAAGAGCGCACCCTGGCGAACGAGGGCATCGAGGTAGTCGATGTGCGCGGTTCGGATCGCGTCGCGGTCTTCCGTGCGGTCGTCGTAGGCGTAGTGAACGGCGAAGAGGTCCATACGGACATTGAACACCCGACACGCCGAACGCGCCCGGGACTCGAACAGATGTTCGAGTGGTTCCCCGCACGTACGATGGTCCCGTGAATGATCGTCTCGTTATCCGCGGCGCGCGGGAGCACAACCTTCGATCCGTTGACCTGGACTTGCCGCGCGACGCGCTGATCGTGTTCAGCGGCCTGAGTGGGTCCGGGAAATCGTCCCTCGCCTTCGACACGATCTTCGCCGAGGGGCAGCGCCGGTACGTCGAATCGCTGTCCGCCTACGCGAGGCAATTCCTCGGCCAGATGGACAAGCCAGACGTGGACTTCATCGAGGGGCTCTCTCCCGCGGTCAGCATCGATCAGAAGTCCACGAACCGCAACCCGCGCTCCACCGTCGGCACGATCACCGAGGTGTACGACTACCTCCGGCTTCTGTTTGCCCGCGTTGGCATCCAGCACTGCCCCGAGTGCGGCGAGCAGGTCCGCGCCCAGACGGCCGAGCAGATCGTCGACTCGGTCCTTGCCCTGCCCGAGGGGACGCGCTACCAGGTTCTTGCCCCCGTCGTCCGGGGACGCAAGGGCGAATACCAGGACCTCTTCGACGAACTCAAGCAGCAAGGATTCGCCCGCGCGCGTGTCGACGGCGAGGCCGTGGAACTCAGCGCCCCTCCCACGCTCGAAAAGCAGCTCAAGCACACCATCGAGGTGGTGGTAGACCGTCTCGTCGCGCGCGAGGGTGTGCGCTCGCGCCTCGCGGACTCGATCGAGACGGCGCTGAGGGTCGCCGAGGGGCTCGTCATCATCGATCCCGTGGATGGCGAGATGGAGTCACGCCGATACTCGGAGAAACGCGCCTGCCCGAACGATCACCCGCTGACGCTTGAGGAGATCGAGCCGAGGACGTTCTCGTTCAACGCCCCGTACGGCGCGTGCCCGGAGTGCCACGGGCTTGGCGTTCGGCTCGAGGTGGATCCCGACCTCGTCGTGCCGGACCCGAGCCTGACCCTGCGGGCCGGCGCCCTCGCTCCGTGGGCCGCGACGTCATCCGAGTACTTCTCGCGGACCCTGTCCGCTCTCGCGTCCAAGTTGGAGTTCTCCATGGACGTGCCGTTCTCCGAACTCTCGGACGAGGCCAAGAACGCCGTTCTCTTCGGAAGCGACTACTCCGTGCACGTCCGGTTCAAGAACCGCTATGGACGGGAACGCCAGTACACGACGGGATTCGAGGGCGTCGTGACCTGGATCGAGCGGCTGCACTCGCAGACGGAGTCGGAGTGGTCGCGCGAGCGCCACGAGGCCTACATGCGCGACGTTCCGTGCGACGTTTGTGGGGGCAAGCGGCTCAAGCCCGAGGTGCTCTCGGTCCTCGTCGCCGGCAAGAACATCTCCGACGTGTGCGAGTTGTCGATTCGCGGGGCGCGCGCCTTCCTCGCTGGGGCGGAGCTCGACGAACGATCGCACCAGATCGCGGTGCAGGTCCTTAAGGAGATCGACGCGCGCCTGGGATTCCTCCTCGACGTCGGACTGGACTACCTCAGCCTGTCCCGCGCGGCGGGCACCCTTTCGGGAGGCGAGGCGCAGCGGATTCGTCTCGCGACGCAGATCGGCTCCGGCCTCGTCGGCGTGCTGTACGTCCTGGATGAGCCCAGCATCGGGCTCCACCAGAGAGACAACCACCGCCTGATCGAGACCCTCACGCGCCTGCGCGATCTTGGCAACACGCTGATTGTCGTTGAGCACGACGAGGACACGATTCGCGCGGCGGACTGGATCGTGGACATCGGGCCGGGGGCCGGGGAGCACGGCGGGAGGGTCATTCACTCGGGAACGCTCGAGAGCCTCTTGACGAACGAGGAGTCGCTCACCGGAGCGTACGTCTCGGGCAGGCTCAGGATCGACGTCCCCGCCCAGAGGCGGGAGATCGACCCAGGCAGAATGATCACGGTCGTCGGCGCGAGGGAGAACAACCTGCGCGACATCGACGTGTCGTTCCCCATCGGCGTCTTCACGTCGGTGACGGGCGTGTCCGGATCGGGCAAGTCGACGCTCGTCAACGGCATTCTGTATACCGCGCTCGCCAATACGCTCAACGGCGCGCGGCAGGTGCCGGGACGCCACACGCGCATCACGGGCATCGAGGATCTCGACAAGATCGTGCACGTGGACCAGGGCCCGATCGGGCGCACCCCGCGCTCCAACCCCGCGACCTATACGGGGGTGTGGGACAAGATCCGCAAGTTGTTCGCCGAGACCGAGGAGGCGCGTCTGCGGGGGTACGGGCCGGGCCGCTTCTCGTTCAACGTCAAGGGCGGCCGCTGCGAATCGTGTTCGGGCGACGGAACCCTGAAGATCGAGATGAACTTCCTGCCCGACGTGTACGTCCGGTGCGAGGTGTGCCACGGCTCGCGATACAACCGCGAGACGCTCCAGGTCCACTTCAAGGGCAAGACCGTCGCCGACGTCTTGAACATGCCGATCGAGGAGGCAGCGGACTTCTTCGACGCGATACCGGCGATCTCGAGGCATCTCCGCACCCTCGTCGACGTCGGGCTCGGCTACGTCAGGATGGGGCAGCCCGCGCCGACCCTTTCGGGAGGGGAGGCCCAGCGCGTCAAGCTCGCATCCGAACTCCAGCGACGCTCGACGGGGCGGACGGTCTATGTCCTCGACGAGCCGACCACGGGCCTGCACTTCGACGATGTGCGGAAGCTCCTCGCCGTGCTCCAGGGCCTCGTCGACAAGGGGAACACCGTCATCGTGATCGAGCACAATCTCGATGTCATCAAGTGCTCCGACTGGATCGTTGACCTTGGCCCGGAGGGCGGCTCCGGCGGTGGGGTCGTGGTCGCCGAGGGAACCCCCGAGGATGTGGCGCGCGACGACGCGAGCCACACCGGACGGTTCCTGGCGAGCCACCTCGGGGTCGTCGTCCCGACGTAGGCTGGCGACGTGACTCACCCGGCCTCGTACCGACCCGCGCCTGGTGCAATCCCCACTGGCCCCGGCGTCTACCGATTCCGAGATCCGCACGGGCGTGTGGTTTACGTCGGCAAGGCGAAGAACCTTCGATCCAGGGTCTCGACGTATTTTCAGGACCCGGCCGCGCTCCACCCGCGCACGCGCGCGATGGTGACGACGGCGGTCTCCATCGAATGGACGATCGTTCGCTCCGAGGTCGAGGCGCTCGTGCTCGAGCACACCTGGATCCAGGAGTACGACCCCCGATTCAACGTGGTGTTCAAGGACGACAAGTCGTATCCGTTCCTCGCGGTGACCATGGGTGACGAGATTCCCCGCGTGTACGTGACGCGGGACGCGCGCACGAAGGGCACGCGGTACTTCGGCCCGTACGCGAAGGTGTGGGCCATCCGCGAGACGGTCGACACCCTGCTGACGGTGTTGCCCATGCGCTCGTGCACCGCGGGAACGTTCGCTAGGGCGCAGCGGTCCGATCGTCCTTGCCTCCTGGGTTACATCGACAAGTGCTCGGCGCCGTGCGTCGGCCGTGTTTCGGCGGCCGAACACCGGGAGATTGCGGAGCAGGTGTGTGCGGTGCTTGCGGGCGACGCCAAGGGCCTGGTGCGTGACCTCACCCGGCAGATGGATACGGCATCGAACGAGGAACGCTTCGAGGCCGCGGCTCGCCTTCGCGACCGGCTTGCGGCGCTCACGGCGGTTCTCGACCGCAACACCGTAGTGCTTGCCCCTGGCGTGGACGCCGACGTGGTGGGCATCGAGGACGACGAGTACGAGGCTGCGGCCCACGTCTTTTACGTCCGTGACGGGCGGATCACGGGCCAGCGCGCGTGGGTGGTGGACAAGCCGGAGCCGCTGGGAACGGGGGAACTCGTCACCCGCCTCGTACAGGAGATCTACGACGCTCCGGGTGCCCCGTTGGTTCCTGCGGAGATTCTTGTACCCTCCCTTCCCGCCGACGCAGCCGCCCTCGTGGACTGGCTCGCGGGACTCAGGGGCGGCGCCGTCGCGGTCAAGGTTCCCGCGCGCGGTCCCAAGGCCGAGCTTGCCGAGACGTCGCACGCGAACGCCGTCGAGACTCTCGCGCACCATCGCCTTAAGCGGGCCTCCGACCTCACGGCCCGCTCGGCCGCGCTGACTGCCCTCCAGGAGGCCCTCGGCCTACCGGAGGCGCCGTTGCGCATCGAGTGCTACGACGTCTCCCACACGGGCGGAACCAACCAGGCGGCGTC
>JADGOS010000014.1 GCA_017882825.1 Demequinaceae bacterium
AGCCACCGGCATCCTCCGGCGGGGCTGCGCTCCTCGGCATTGCCGCCTCGGTGGTCGTGGGCGCGATCGGCGGGCGGCTTCCCGCCGTCGTCGCGCTGCGCGTCAAGGTCATCGACGCTATCCGGTACTGACCTCGGGCCTTCCGCGGCGGCTACGCGAGCGCGAGGAACATCTTCTCGAGGCGCGCCCTGGCCGCCGTGGAGTCCTCGCCCGGGGTCATGCACTGCTCAAGCCCGGCGCTGATGAGCGCGAAACCGGCCCGATCGATCGCCTTCGACGCCGCGGCGAGTTGCGTGACGATGTCTCCGCAGTCGCGCCCCTCTTCGAGCATCCTGAGAACGCCGTCGAGTTGGCCGCGCGCGCGCTTCAGGCGATTGGCGATGGGTTCGATATCCCCGGTCGTGAGGTGAAGTTGATCCACGGGGGCGCCTCTCTCCTGGGGCGCGGCTCCGCGCCACGCATGGCAAGAATACCCCCCAAGGTACGAGTGGGCCCGTCTTTCGGGTTGCGAAATCCCGCCGAAGGGCCAGAATGGCGGGGTGACGATGCCGGAAACTCAACCGCAGGATGCGCCCCTCGACCGACGTTGGCTCGCGGCTATGATCGAGCGAGCCCTCACCGAAGACCTGGGCGGCAACCCGGGGCGCGACGTGACGACGCAGGCGACGATCGCCGAGGATGCCGTCGTCACGGGCGAGCTCGTCGCGCGGGAAAGCGGAGTCCTCGCGGGGATCGACGTGCTCGACGAGATCCTTCGCCAGGTCGCCGTGCGCTGGAACCTGCCGGTTCCGGAGGTAAGGGTCTTCAAGAAGGACGGCGAGTCCGTTAGCCCGCACGACGTCATCGCGGAATTTGCGGGGCTCGGACGCGTCATTCTCACCGCCGAGCGCACGCTCCTCAATCTCATGAGCCACGCCTCGGGAATCGCGACCCATACGCGCATGTGGGCGGACGCGCTCGTCGGGACCACCGCTCGCGTGCTCGACACCCGCAAGACCACCCCGATGCTGAGGGAACTCGAGAAGTACGCGGTGCGCTGCGGGGGCGGGGTAAACAAGCGGATGGGGCTCTACGACGTCGCCTTGATCAAGGACAATCACGTGGTCGCCGTCGGAGGGGTCGCGGAGGCGATCGCCGCCGTGCAGACGCACTTCCCCGGCGTCGCGATTCAGGTTGAGGTCGAACGGCTCGCGCAGGCCCACGAGGCGATCGACGCCGGCGCTCGGTTCCTCATGCTCGACAACATGAGCGAGAGCGCGATGATCGAGGTGGTGCGCGAGGTTCGGGCGCGCGAGGGCGAGGTCGGGCGGGTTGAACTCGAGGCGACCGGGGGCCTGACGCTCGGTCGCGCGGCCGCCGTTGCGGCGACGGGGGTTGACTACCTCTCCGTCGGCGCGCTGACGCACTCGTCGCCCGCCCTCGATCTGGCCCTCGATCTCCACTGACCGATCCGCTCAGCGGCGAGAGCCAGCCCCGGTAGCCTAGAGACGTGACCGACGAGCCGGACGTTCCCGAACAAATGCGCGTTCGACGCGAGAAGCGCGCGCGCATCCTTGCGTCGGGCGGCGATCCCTACCCTGTTGGCGTCGCGCGTACTCACGCCATCGCCGAGGTCAAGCGCACCTACGACGGCGTGGAGTCGGGGGCCGAGACCGAGGACGTCGTCGGGGTAGCTGGACGCGTCGTCTTCCTTCGCGACACGGGCAAGTTGGTCTTCGCGGCGATCCAGGATGGCGAGGGCGAACGGCTCCAGATCATGCTGAGCGAGGCGCGGGTCGGCGTGGAGTCGCTCGCCGCCTTTAAGGCCGACGTTGACCTGGGCGATCACCTGTTCGCGCAGGGCGTGGCGGGCAAGTCGAAGCGTGGCGAGGTCTCGGTCTTCGCGGACAAGTGGGCGATCGCCTCGAAGGCGTTGCGCCCCCTACCCACTCTGCACAAGGAGCTTTCAGAGGAATCGCGCGTGCGGCAGCGCTACGTCGATCTCATCGCGCGTCCGCTCGCCCGCGACACGGCGCGCCGCCGCGCCGGAGTCGTCCGGTCGCTCCGGGAGTCCCTTCACGAGCGCGGATTCATCGAGATCGAGACCCCGATGCTTCAGACCCAGGCGGGGGGCGCGACCGCCCGGCCATTCGTCACCCACATGAATGCGTTTGATCTCGATCTGTATATGCGCATCGCGCCGGAACTCTTCCTCAAGCGAGCCGTCGTCGGAGGAATCGAGAAGGCGTTTGAGATCAACCGCAATTTCCGCAACGAGGGCGCGGATTCCTCGCACTCTCCGGAATTCTCGATGCTTGAGGCCTACGAGGCGTATGGCGACTACGACACGATGGCCACGATGACGCGCGAGTTGATCCAGGGCGCGGCCACGGATGTCTTCGGGGGGACGGAGCTCGAACTCGCCGACGGCGCCTCGTACGACATCGGCGGCGAGTGGGCGGCGCTGACGCTCTACGGTTCGCTCTCCGAGGCGCTCGGCGCGGACGTTACCCCGCAGACGGATCTTGCTCGACTTCGCCAGTGGTGCGACGCCGCCGAGATCTCCGTGGACCCCAAGCGCGTGAGCCACGGGAAACTCGTGGAACAACTATGGGAGCACCACGTGGGTTCCACTCTTCACACGCCGACCTTCGTGCGCGACTTCCCCGTGGAGACTTCTCCCCTGACTCGCGCGCACAGGAGCGTGCCGGGCTTGGTGGAGAAGTGGGACCTCTATGTGCGCGGTTTTGAACTTGCGACGGCGTACTCGGAGCTTGTGGACCCCGTGATCCAGCGCACGCGCTTCGAGGAGCAGGCACGCCTCGCGGCCGCGGGCGACGAGGAGGCGATGCGCGTCGACGACGACTTCCTCACCGCGATGGAGTACGCGATGCCGCCCGCGGGGGGCATGGGCATGGGAATCGACCGGCTCCTGATGGCGCTGACGGGGCTCGGGATACGCGACACGATCCTCTTCCCGCTCGTCAAGCCATCCGACGAGGCGGGAGCGTGAGCGGCCTCGGGGCCGACCGCAATCCCCCATAGCCCCCGCATTCTTTGACGCCCTGCGGGCCCCATGACATGCTGAGAATGAAGATGCTGACAGTGAGAGAAAGGGCATGCAATGGCGCAGAAGGTTCAGGTTGTCCTCATCGATGATGTTGACGGTTCCCAGGCGGACGAGACCGTGACGTTTTCTCTTGACGGGACGAATTTCGAGATCGATTTGACCAGCCGCAGGGCGGCAGAACTCCGGTCGGCGTTGACGCCGTGGATCGCCAAAGCGAGGCGCGCAAACGCGAAGCCCGCGCGCGCAACGAGGCGCGGTGGCGGGGACGTTCAGGCAATTCGCGCCTGGGCGCGTAGCCACGGTCATGCCGTGAACGAGCGTGGACGCATCTCGGCCGAGTTGCGAGCGGCGTACGAGGCGGCGAACCGCTAGTCTCCCCAGGCGCGGTCGAGCGGCGGCGTCCGAGCCGAAGGTCAGGCGATGTCCGAAGCGTGGTGGTGGGGCACCTACCCCGAGGCTGGCCCGGGGAGCCCGACGGGCGTGGGCGAGGGCATCTGGGTCATGGCGCCCCGTGGGCCGGCCGTTCGCGCGATCGAGTTGCCAGCGCCCGCCTTCGTGGTCGCGCACCCCGACCTTTCCGTCCTCTACGCGGTCACCGACGTTGATCGCGCCGAACTCGTGTGCCTCGACGTTTCGGACGCCGCGCGTCCCGTCGTGCTCGACCGCGTCCCGACCGGCGGCTCCGGAGCCTGCCACCTCCTGCTCAGTCGCGACACGCTGACCGCGTATGTCACGCACTGCTCGACGGGCGACGTTGCCGTGGTGCCGCTACGGACGGACGGGAGGATCGCCACGGAGGAGTTGGCGCAGGTGATACGGGGGCAGGGCTCCGACCCGGTGCGGGGCGACGCGTCGGGCCTATGCGCGTGCTTCGTCGGGTACGCGCCCACGGGCCCCGTGCTCCTCATGTGCGATGCGAACGCGGATCTAATCCGGCGCTACGAGGTGCTTGCCGACGGATCGCTACGTGCCGATGGCGTGGCCGCCAACCTGCCGCCGGGTTCGGCACCCCGGAACTTTGCGATATCGCGCGACGTCATCTACGTCACCTGCGGGCCCGGTGACTCCCTCGCGACTCTCCGCTGGGACGCGGTGACCCAGACGGCGACACCCATCGGCTCGAGCCGCGTGACGCCGGTTCCGTCGCGAAGCGGGGACGCGGCGCACGCGGCGCACATCATCGCCGTCTCGGGCGTGCTCCTGGTGTCGGTGGTTGGTAGCGACGTCATCGCGGTCTTCGACCTCGGCGGCGACGGCGTTCCGACCTATCGCGCGTCGTTCGACTCCGGCGGGGCCTTCCCCCGCTACTTCGCGGTGACGGGCGAGCAACTCGTCGTCGGGAACCAGAAGTCGCACCTCGTGAGCATGTTCGACCTCGCGGACGTCCTCGCGGTCGAGGGCGCGGAGGAGCCGGGCGGATTCGCGAGCCTTCCCCACGCGGACGTCGCGGTGGCGAGCCCCGCGTGCGTCGCCTTCGGGTGAGGTGCCGCTGGGACCTTCGGCGCCCTTGGGCAATCGGCCCGTCTCCTAGGATGAGCGCATGACGTACACACTGGTGTTGCTCCGCCACGGCGAGAGCGAATGGAACGCAAAGAACCTCTTCTGCGGATGGGTAGACGTTGACCTGAGCGAGAAGGGCTACGCCGAGGCGGCCCAGGCTGGCGTGCTTCTCAAGGAGAAGGGCGTCCTGCCGGACGTCGTTCACACGTCGGTCCTCCGTCGCGCGATCACCACGGCGAACCTCGCGCTCGACGCCGCCGACCGCCACTGGATTCCGGTCAAGCGTTCGTGGCGTCTCAACGAGCGCCACTACGGCGATCTCCAGGGCAAGAACAAGGCCGAGACGCTCGCGCAGTTCGGCGAGGAGCAGTTCATGCTCTGGCGCCGTTCCTACGACGTCCCGCCGCCGCCCATCGCCGACGACAGCCCGTACGCGACCGCGAACGACCCGCGCTACGCGGGCGAGCCCGTTCCGAATCACGAGTGCCTCAAGGACGTCCTCGGCCGCGCACTCCCGTACTGGACGAGCGACATCGTTCCCGACCTCAAGGCCGGCAAGGTCGTCCTCATTGCGGCGCACGGCAACTCGCTGCGCGCGCTCGTCAAGTACCTGGATGACATCGACGACGACACCATCGTCGGCCTCAACATCCCGACCGGAATTCCACTCGTCTACCGCCTGGACGAGAACCTCAAGCCCATCGTCAAGGGCGGGGAGTACCTCGACCCCGAGGCGGCCGCGGCCGGAGCCGCGGCGGTCGCCGCGCAAGGTAAGAAGTAGCGCCGCGAAAGAAGTAACCGGCACGCACCGGTAACGGCGAAGGCGGGCTCCCGAAAAGGGGGCCTGCCTTTTGCTTTTCGGGCGGCCCGAGCGGCGAGGTCGGCCCGAGTCGCGACGTCGGCCCGAGTTGCGGGGGCGGCGACGTCGCTAGATCGCCGAACTGTCCCTCGCAACGTCGCCCGTCACCAGGTAGACGACCCGGCGGGAGACGTTGACCGCGTGGTCTCCGAAGCGCTCCAAGAAACGCGCGAGCAGGGCGACGTCGAGCGTCTCCTGGGTCCCGCCCTTGTACCCGGTGGCGAGGAGCTTGGAATACGCCTTCGCGTGGAGGTCGTCGAGGGTGTCGTCGTCGCCAACGATCTGCGCGGCCACGTTGAGGTCGCGCGTCTTGAGGAGTTCGACGACGAGGTCGGAGACCTGGCACGCCGCTGCGGACATGTCCCTGAAGATCTCCTTGTGCGACGCGGGGACCGGCGAGTCGGGGTACGCCCGGCGAACACCCTCGGCGATGTGCTGCGCGAGATCGCCCATGCGCTCGAGACCGGCGGAGATGCGCAGGGACGTCACGAGCGTGCGCAGGTCGAGCCCGACCGGCTGCTGCCGCGCGATAAGCAGGACGCAGCGCTCGTCGACCCTGTGTTCCAGCGCGTCGAGATTCGCGTCCTCAGCGATGACCGACTGCGCGAGTTCGAGGTCCTTTGTGGCGAGGGCCTTGGTCGCGTTGTGAATAGCGATCTGGACGTGCTCGCTCATCTCGATGAGGTCTCCGGCGAGCAGCGAGAGTTCGGCCGTGAAGATCGTGCGCATGGGACTCCCTGGTGTTCGGCGTGCGTCTGCCCCCAGTTTGACACCTCGCGGCGCGCCCGGACAGGTGGGCGCCCCCGGTGGCGATGAACATTGGGTAAACGGACAATCGCGCGGATACTGTGAGCGCATGACCCGCGACGTGGTGCTTGCACTGGTGCTCGGCGTCCTGGTGGGCGGTGGCGCCGTCGCGGTCGTCGGTCGCATCAGGCGTCGCAGGGAGACCGTTCCCCACAACCTGGTGTCGCATCGGACCCGCCGGGTCCTCGGCCTTCTCCAGGCCGGGGCCATCGTGGTCGCGCGAGATCGACGCGCGGCGGCGAGCAACACGGTGGCGATCTCGCTGGGCCTGTCCCGGCCCGACGGCGCGCTGCTTCCCGAGGTCGCCGATCTCGCGGAACGTGCCTGGGGCGCTGAGGATGCGATCGAGGGCGAGGTGACGGTTCACCGCGGCGTACTAGGCACCATGTCGATGGTTCACGTGCGCGTGACCCCCATCGACGACTCCCTGGCGCTCGTAATCGGCAACGATCGAACGGAACAGCGCGCGGCGGAAGTTGCGAGGCGCGAGTTCGCCGTGAACGTCTCCCACGAGCTCAAGACTCCGGTGGGGGCGTTGGTCCTCCTCTCCGAGACGGTCGAGGGGGTCGCCGACGACCCGGACACGGTCAGGGAGTTCGCGGCCAAGATCGGCAAGGAGGCTCGACGGCTGTCCAAGCTCATCCAGGAGATCATCGAGATCTCGCGCTTGCAGGGCACGGAAACCGTTGTGGAAAAGCGAAACGTCGATCTCGCCGTTGTGGCGCGCGAGGCCGCCGACGCCGCGCGCCTGGTCGCGCAGGCCCGGGGCATCGACATCACGGTTGCCGCGGGGGCGACGGCTCCCGTCCTCGGGGATCGAGACCTGCTGGTCATGGCGATCCGGAACCTCATCGACAACGCCGTCGCCTACTCCGACAGCGGACGCCGAGTCACGGTCTCGGTGGGGCGCGACGCTGGGGTCGCCGCGGTATCGGTGATCGACCAGGGGATCGGCATCCCCGAGTCGGAGCAGGAGCGGATCTTCGAACGCTTCTATCGCACCGACCCCGCCCGCTCGCGGGCCACGGGCGGCACCGGGCTCGGGCTCAGCATCGTCAAGCACATTGCGGCGCAGCACGATGGAGACGTGGGGGTGTGGTCGAAGCCGGGCGTCGGCTCGACCTTCACCCTGAGGATTCCCCTCCGCGGAAAGGGGGCCGCATCGTGAACGGTCAGACGGCCGTGAACGGACAGAAGGCTCTGAAGGTCCTTGTCATCGAGGACGAGGAGTCCTATCGCGACTCCTTGCGCGTGCTTCTGGGACGAGAGGGATTCGTCGTGACCCTTGCCGCCACGGGGCTGGACGGGGTCCGGGCGTTCGAACGATTCGGCGCGGACGTCGTGCTCCTCGACCTCATGCTCCCCGGGCTCAGCGGTGCCGGAGTCTTCCGGGCGATCAGGGAGCGCTCCGACGTGCCCATCATCATGGTGACTGCCAAGGACGACCAGGTCGACAAGATCATCGGCCTCGAACTCGGAGCCGACGACTACGTCACCAAGCCCTACTCGGGCCGGGAGTTGGTGGCCCGGATTCGGGCGGTGCTTCGGCGCACGACGCCCCAGCCCGCCGAGGTCGAGGAAGAGCCGCAGCGGCTCACGGTTTCTGGTCTGACGCTCGATCCCGAGCGCCTCACGCTCACGAGGGACGGGGCGACCACCTCGCTTCCGCCCAAGGAGTTCGCGCTCCTGTACCTCCTCGCGGCGAACGCGGGGCGCGTGTTGACGCGCCAGGTGATCATCGACCGGGTGTGGGGCATCGACTACTACGGCGACACGAAGACGCTCGACGTCCACATCAAGCGGATCAGGAACCGCGTCGAGGACGAACCATCCGAGCCCACACTGATCACTACCGTGCGCGGCGTCGGGTACACGCTCGAGCGGACCTCCTAGGCGCCCCCTGCGGGCCCCGCCCTCGTTCACTGAACGTTCACCCAACGTTCACGCCCGACCCCCGGTGCGGTTACCTCGCCTGCGTACCGTCGTGAGTATCCGGCACAGGCCGGTCATCGACATCAGAGAAGGATTCTCGACGTGAAGATCGCTATTCGCACTGGTGCCCTCGCCTCGGCGACGGTACTGACGCTTGTTCTGGCTGCCTGCAGCTCAAGCACCACCACGACCTCGTCCGTCGCCACGAGTTCCACGCCCACCGCGACCCAGGCACCCCTCACGGGCGCACTCAACGGTTCGGGTGCGTCCTCTCAGGCCGCGGCGATGGACGCTTGGCGCGCGGCGTTCCAGGACGCCAACCCCGGCGTGACCGTGAACTACGACCCGGTGGGTTCGGGCGGCGGCCGCACCGCGTTCCTTGACGGGACGGTCTCCTTTGCCGGCTCGGACGCGCTCCTGAGCGCCGACGAGGTCACCAAGTCGCTCACCACGTGTGGGCCCGAGGGTGCCATCCACATCCCCGTCTACATCTCCCCGATCGACGTCGTGTTCAACCTCGACGGCGTGAAGAGCCTCAACATGACGCCCGACACGATCGCGAGCATCTTCGACGGCAAGATCACCAAGTGGAACGACCCGGCGATCGCCGCGGACAACGCGGGGGCGAAACTTCCCGACCTCGCGATCACGGTCGTTCACCGTTCGGACAACTCGGGCACGACGTCCAACTTCACCGACTACTTGGAGAAGGCCGCGACCACGTGGCCCTACCCGCACAGCGGCGACTGGCCGAACGCCGTCGGCGAGGCCGGCGCCAAGACCTCCGGCGTCGTCGCCATCGTCGAGGGCACCAAGGGAACCGTCGGGTACGTTGACGCGTCGCAGGCCGGCACCTTCGGCCTCGTCTCGATCAAGGTCGGTTCGTCGTTCGTCGCCCCCTCCCCTGAGGGTGCGGCCATCGCGGTGGAGAACTCGCCGATCGCGGAGGGCGCGAACGGCAAGTTCGACCTCGCCTTCAAACTCGACCGCAAGTCGACGGTCGCAGGCGCCTACCCGCTCGCGCTCGTCTCGTACCACGTCCTCTGCGCGAACTACAAGGACGCAAGCGCGGGCAACCTCGTCGTCGCGTTCGAGAAGTACGTCGTCTCCACAGAGGGACAGGCCGCCGCCGCCTCGGCGGCCGGTTCGGCACCGATCGGTGACAAGGTCGGCGCGCTCGCGCTTGCCTCGGTCAACTCGATCAAGGTCGGCTAGGGTCTGAGGGACTAGACCGGTGGTGGGTCCATTCGTCAGGATGGACCCACCACCGGAATTCCTTTGGCCGCCCAACGAGGTACGAGACGGAGAACGCGCGTGACCACTGTCGCCCCAGCGCGTTCCGAAAGTACGGGCGACAGCCTCACCGCGGCGCGGTCCTCCCTCGCCAACGCGTTCTTCTCGCGGCTCACGGCCGGCGCCGCATCGCTCATCCTCGTCACGCTCGCCGCAGTCGCGACGTTCCTCCTCGTGCGCGCGTGGCCGGCGATCACCTCGAGCTCCGCGGATCTCGCGAGCAAGGTCGACTGGCTCGGGACCGCCTCAAGCGACACCCTCATCGCGACCATCGGCTACCTCGTCTTCGGGACGCTGCTCATCGGCACGATGGCGCTGCTCATCGGAGCGCCCATCTCCTTCGGCATCGCCCTCTTCATCTCCCACTACGCACCGCGGCGGCTCGCCGCGACGCTCGGCTACATCGTCGACCTGCTCGCCGCGGTGCCCTCCGTCATCTACGGCCTCTGGGGTGGGTTCGTGCTGATCCCCAAGCTTGCGCCGTTCTACGGCTGGCTCAATCGGGAGTTCGGCTGGTTCCCGCTCTTCGCCGGGGAGGCATCGCCGACGGGCCGCGTAGCGCTCTCCGCGTCCATCGTGCTGGCAATTATGATCCTGCCGATCATCACGGCGGTGACCCGGGAGGTCTTCCTGCAGACGCCCGTCCTCCACGAGGAGGCCGCGCTCGCGATGGGGGCGACACGGTGGGAGATGATCCGTATGGCGGTGTTTCCCTTCGCGCGATCGGGCATGATCGGGGCGACGATGCTCGGCCTCGGGCGCGCGTTGGGCGAGACGATGGCCGTCTACATGATCCTGTCCCCCGGGCTCTCGTACTCCTTCCACGTCCTGGAGGCGAGCAGCCACAACACCATCGCCGCCAACATCGCCCTTAAGTTCCCCGAGGCCAATGCGACGGGGGTCGAAGCGCTCATCGCGATGGGTCTCGCGCTGTTCGTCATCACGCTCGCGGTCAACGTGCTCGCGCGCTGGGTTGTGTCGCGCCGGTCCGAGTTTTCGGGTGCGAACTGACATGGCCACCATCGCCACTGATGGACGCGCCCCGCTTGAGCAACTGACGGCACGGCGTCGGTGGACCGACCGGGTGATGGCCGCAGTCATCTATGCCTCCTTCGCGGTCGCGATGATCCCCCTCGTGTGGCTCGCGACCACGGTCATCCAGCGGGGGCTTGTGAGGTTCAACCTCAGGGCAGACGGGACGACCGGCTTCAACCTGGAGTTCCTCACCACCAGCATGCGTGGCGTCTTCGGCGGCATGCCGGCTGGCGGCATCGAGGCCGCCGTCATCGGCACGGTCGTCATCACTCTCGCCGCGACGGTCATCTCCGTGCCGATCGGCATGCTGACGGCGATCTACCTCGTCGAGTACGGCCGCGGGTGGTTGAAGCGCGCCGTCACGTTCTTCGTCGACGTCATGACGGGCATCCCCTCGATCGTCGCGGGGCTCTTCGCCTACGCGCTCTTCTACGTCATCGTGGGCCCCGGGACCAAGACGGGAATCGTGGGAGCGATCGCGCTCTCCGTCCTGATGATTCCTATCGTCGTTCGCGCGAGCGAGGAGATGCTCCGCCTCGTTCCGAATGAGTTGCGCGAGGCCTCCTACGCGCTCGGGGTTCCCAAGTGGCTGACCGTGCTCAAGGTCGTGGTCCGCACGGCCTTCGCTGGCCTCACGACGGGCGTGATGCTCGCGGTCGCTCGCGTGATCGGCGAGACGGCACCGTTGCTCGTCGCGGTTGGGGTCAACGACTCGGTGAACGCCAACGTGTTCAACGGGCGCATGATGTCCCTGCCGGTGTACATCGTCAATGAGTGGGGCAAGAACGTTCAGACGTGCCGCGCGTCGGTGGCCGGGTGCCAGCCGGACATCGCGATCATGCGCGCCTGGGCCGCGGCGCTCGTCCTCATCCTCATCGTCATGACGCTCAACCTCGTTGCGCGCCTCGTCGCCCGATACCTGTCCCCCAAGACCGGCCGATAGAAACACGGAGACATCGTGGCCAAACGCATCGACGTCAACAACCTCAACGTCTACTACCGCGCCTTCTGCGCCGTGGAGGGCGTCTCCCTGGCGATCGAACCCCACTCGGTGACGGCGCTCATCGGCCCGTCCGGGTGCGGCAAGTCCACCTTCATCCGGACGATCAACCGCATGCATGAGGTGATCCCCGGCGCGCGCGTCGAGGGCGAGGTCTTGATGGACGGCATCGATCTCTACGCGCCGGGGATCGACCCGGTCGCAGTGCGGCGCCATGTGGGCATGGTGTTCCAGCGCCCCAACCCGTTCCCGACCATGACGATCGCGGAAAACGCGCTCGCGGGAACCAGGCTCAACAACCGGCGCATATCGAAGGCCGACGCCGAGGAGGTCGTCGAGACCTCGCTCAAGGCCGCGAACCTCTGGGAGGAGGTCAAGGATCGCCTCGACAGGCCCGGCTCGTCGCTGAGTGGCGGCCAGCAACAGCGCCTCTGCATCGCTCGCGCGATCGCGATCAAGCCAGACGTCCTGTTGATGGACGAGCCGTGCTCCGCCCTCGACCCCATCTCGACCCTCGCGATTGAGGACCTCATCGCCGAACTCAAGAGCGAGTACACGATCGTCATCGTCACGCACAACATGCAGCAGGCCGCGCGCGTGAGCGACAGGACGGCGTTCTTCAACATCGCAGGGGCCGGCAAGCCGGGCAAACTGATCGAGATGAACGCCACGTCGGTGATCTTCTCAAGCCCCGCGGAGCGTGCCACGGAGGACTACATCTCGGGCCGCTTCGGCTAGGCGCGAGGTCCGGAATCGACCCCTGATATTGGCGAGGTCCCGAATGGTAGAATGGGTGTCCGCGCAGAGGGGAAACCGAGTACCGATGAACTTCGCAGTCGGCGAGACCGTCATCTACCCGCATCATGGGGCGGCGGAGATCCAGGACATCAGCACTCGGACCATCCAGGGCGAAGAGAAGATGTTTCTCAAGCTCAAGGTTGCTCAGGGCGATCTGACGATCACCGTTCCCGCAGAGAACATCGACCTTGTTGGCGTTCGCGATGTGGTCGACGCCGAGGGGCTCAAGCACGTGTTCACCGTCCTCGCCGAGCCCTATGTCGAGGAGCCGACCAACTGGTCGCGCCGCTACAAGGCGAATGTCGAGAAGCTCGCGTCTGGCGACGTGATCCGCGTTTCGGAGGTCGTGCGCGATCTCTCGCGCCGCGACACGGACAAGGGGTTGAGCGCGGGAGAGAAGCGCATGCTCTCCAAGGCGCGTCAGGTGCTCGTCTCG
Source organism: Demequinaceae bacterium (assembly GCA_017882825.1). Classification (GTDB taxonomy): domain Bacteria; phylum Actinomycetota; class Actinomycetes; order Actinomycetales; family Demequinaceae; genus JAFGBM01. The sequence continues at coordinate 12,710 of JADGOS010000014.1, forward strand.
GAACTTGCACTCGCGGAGAAGTGTTCCGAGGAGGCAGCGGAGGCGCGCCTCGACGGGGTCCTCGCGCCGTGACCGTCGCGGCGGTCGTCACCGCCGCGGGTCTGGGGACGCGACTCGGAACGGACCTCCCGAAGGCGCTCGTGCGCATTGAGGGCAGAACCCTCGTCGCCTGGGCCGTCGAACGGATCGCGGAAGTCTGCGCCGACGTCGTCGTCACGGCACCGCCCGCCCAACTCGACGCGTTCGCGTGGGCCGTCGCCGAGGCGACGATCCCGCCCGACGTTGTTGTGGCCGTCATCCCCGGGGGCGAGACGCGGCAGCAGTCGGTCGCCGCTGGCGTCGCCGAACTGATGTCCCACGCGCCGAGGCCGACGATCATCCTGGTGCACGACGCGGCGCGCGCCTTCATGCCCGCCGAGCCCATGCGCGCCGCCATCGGCGCGATCGAGGCGGGTGCGGACGGCGCGGTCCCGATCGTGCCGCTCGTCGATACCATTGTCGCGATCCCGGGGGCGGACGGCACCCTGGGTCTCTCTGTCAATCGCTCCTTGCTCCGCGCCGCACAGACGCCTCAGGCATTTCGCGCGAGCGCGCTGAGCGACGCGCACCTACGGGGCGCGGCCGAATCCGGCGCAGCCGATCCAGGCGCGGCCGAACCAGGAGCCGCAGAACCAGGAGCCGCAGAACAAGGAGCAGAGCTCACCGACGACGCTGGCCTCGTTCGTCGGTACGGTTATCGTGTGGTCGCGACCGAGGGGCACCCATGGGGATTCAAGGTGACGATTCCGGGCGACCTGGCGCTCGCGGAGTACGTCGCGAAGCTGGCGCTGGGGGCCGCGTCGTGACGACGCCGCGCACGGGTATTGGGGTGGACGTCCACGCCTATGGGGATGCCTTCGGCCTCTCGCTCGCGGGCCTGAAGTGGGATGAGGAGCGAGTCTTGAGCGGCCACTCTGACGGCGACGTCGCCGCCCACGCCGCGTGCGACGCGCTACTGTCCGCCGCCGGTCTCGGAGACCTCGGTTCGAACTTCGGCGTGGATCGGCCCGAGTGGGAGGGCGCATCCGGGACCGCGCTCCTGGAGCAGACGGCGCGGCTGGTGACGGCGGCAGGATTCGCCATTGGCAACGTCGCGATTCAGATCATCGCGAACCGTCCGCGTCTCGGCGCACGTCGCGCGGAGGCGGAGGCGGTGCTCTCGGAGGCCGTTGGCGCCCCGGTATCCATCTCAGGGACGACGTCGGACGGCCTCGGCCTGACCGGCAGGGGAGAGGGCGTCGCGGCGGTCGCCACGGCGCTCATCACGCCGGTAACCTGAACCCCGTGACGCTCCGCCTCTTCGATTCCGCGACCCGCAGCGTCGGCGATTTTGCGCCGCGAGTACCGGGCAAGGTCGGAATCTATCTCTGCGGCGCCACGGTGCAGTCCGCGCCGCACATCGGGCACATGCGCGCCGCGGTCGCGTTCGACGTGCTTCGCCGCTGGCTCCAGCGCGGCGGCACCGAGGTCACGATGATCCGCAACGTCACGGACGTCGGGGACACGATCTTTGCGAAGGCCGAGGCCGCGGGCGTCCCGTGGTGGGAGTGGGCGCTGAGGAACGAGCGTCTCTTCACCGCGGGGTACGACGCAGTGGGAAACCTCCCTCCCGCCTACGAGCCGCGCGCCACCGGCCACATCCCCGAGATGCTGGTTCTCATCGCCCAGCTCGTTGAGGGCGGCCACGCCTACGAGAGGGACGGGTCGGTCTACTTCGACGTCCGCTCCTTCCCGGCGTACGGCTCGCTCACGAACCAGGCGCTCGAGGACCTTGCGCCCGCGGAGGACTCTCCGGAGGCCGCCAAGCGCGATGCGCGCGACTTCGCGCTATGGAAGGCCGCCAAGGCGGACGACCCAGCGGGTGCGACGTGGGGAAGCCCGTGGGGGCCCGGCCGGCCCGGCTGGCACATCGAATGCTCGGCCATGGCGCGGCGCTACCTCGGCGAGAGTTTCGATATTCACGGCGGCGGGCTCGACCTTCGCTTTCCGCACCACGAGAACGAGCAGGCGCAGTCCCGCGCGGCGGGCGACGGCTTCGCCCGGCTGTGGATGCACTCCGCCTGGGTTACCCAGGGCGGCGCCAAGATGTCCAAGTCCCTCGGCAATACGCTCCTGGTGGACGCGGTGCTCGCGGAGCACTCCGCCGCCGCCCTGCGACTCGCCCTTGTGGGCGTCCACTACCGCTCCATGCTCGAATACGGCGACGCCACGATGGACGACGCCGAGGCCACGTGGGCTCGTCTCTCCGGATTCGTGACGCGCGCGGGAGAAAGCGTGGGCCAGCCCGAGGCCCGGGCCGTCGCGTCCGCCACGCTCCCCGAGGCGTTCGTCGAGGCCATGGACGACGACCTCGCCGTTCCCCGCGCCCTCGCGATCATTCACGAGGCCGTGACGGAGGGCAACGCGGCTCTCGCCTCGGGCGACGCGGAGGCTGCCGCCGCGGCCCTGCTGGCCGTGCGCGCCATGCTCGACGTCCTCGGGCTCGATCCGGAAGCGGAGCCGTGGCGCAGTGCCACGGGCGGGGCACCTCTCGACGCGCTGGACGCGCTCGTGCGCGCCGAGATCGATGCCCGCGCCGCGGCGCGCGCCGCGAAGGATTGGGCGACGGCCGACGCGATTCGCGATCGGCTCGCCGCCGCCGGCATCACGCTCGAGGACGGTCAAGAGGGCGTTCGCTGGACCCTCGCGGGCGAGCGCTAGGAGAGGGCCGTGGCAGGCAATTCGAAACGCGTCGGCGCCGTCCGCAAGGAGGGTTCCAAGAAGGGTCCGCAGGTCGGGAGCGGCGGCAAGGGTCGCCGCGCGCTCGAGGGCAGGGGTCCCACCCCCAAGGCGGAAGACCGCCCCCACCACCCCGCGCATCGTGCCAAGGAACTCGCCGACCGCGCGATCGCGAAGTCGCCGAACCGGGGACCGGCTCCGCGCAAGAAGGTTCCCGGCGGGCCCGAGGTCGTGGCGGGCCGCAACGCGGTCCTGGAGGCGTTGCGCGCTGGCGTACGCGCGGAAAGCCTGCACCTGTTCTCCCGCATCGAGGCCGACGACCGGGTGAGCGAGTTGCTGAGGCTCGCCCTCGAGGCCGACGTTCCCGTGGTGGAGGTCGCGAAGTCCCGCCTCGACGTCCTGACAGGAGCGGCGGCGCATCAGGGGGTCGCGCTGGTCGTCGAGCCCTTCCACTACCTGGAGCTCCATGATCTGCTCGTCGTCCCCGGGCTTCCGCTTATCGTCGCGCTCGACGGGATTCAGGATCCGCGCAACCTCGGGGCGATCATCCGTTCCGCCGCCGCGTTCGGCGCGACGGGCGTTCTACTTCCGGAACGGCGAGCGGCGGGCGTGACGGTCGCGGCGTGGAAGACGTCGGCGGGAGCGGTCGCGCGCATGCCGATCGCCCGGGTGACGAACCTTGCGCGCGCGCTCGAGGAGCTCAAGGCCGCGCGCGTCTTCACCCTTGGCCTTGCGGCCGATGGAGACGTCGCCCTCGCAGACAGCGGCCTGCTCGTCGAGCCGCTCGCCCTTGTGATCGGCTCAGAGGGCAAGGGGCTCTCGCGCCTCGTCCGCGAGGCGTGTGACGAGGTTGCAAGCATTCCGATCTCCGCGAGCACCGAGTCGCTCAACGCCTCGGTGGCGGCCTCGCTCGCGCTCTACGAGGTCAGGAAGGCGCGCTAGGAGGCGTCCGTGGTCGCCGACGGGGGGGTGCGGTTCGGCCCCTCGCGCTTGGTGGTCTTCCGCACCAGCTGAACCGGGGCGTCGTCATCGTCGTCCGAGTCGCCATAGCCGTCGTCCCGGCCCCAGGCCCCGGTGTTGTCGCCGTCGAACTCGGGGATCTCGCGCGTCAGGACCTCCTCGGTGAGCGCCGGGAGATCCGCCGTCATCTCGGCGGTCCGCTCGGCGGACATCTCGGCAAGCGTGAGCCCCAGGACGGCCTTCTCGTCGGGGCGCTCCGGCAAGATGTTCTTGATGTAGGACGCGACCGCGACCGCCATCGGGACGTCGTGCCCCGCGGCCTCGGCGAGGAACCAACGGTGGTCCAGCACCTCGTGGAAGATCTGGGCCGGTTCCAATTTGGCGCGGAACTGCCTCGGAACGGCGCGGACGGTCGCCTCGAACACGGTGGTGAGCCATTGGTGCGCGGCGTAACTCTCCTCCTCGCCGGGGGGAGCGACGATGACCCGGTATTCGTCGAGGTCGTTGAGGAGTCGGCGAGCCTGGTTCTCTTGGACGTCGAGCCCCGTGAGCCGCATCAATCGGCGCGCGTGGTGGCCGGCGTCGACGACCTTCGGGCGAATGACGATCGCCTTGCCATCCTCCGCCTCGCGCATGTCCAACTCCCCGATGTCGAAACCCAGGTTGTTGAGCGCCTTGACGCGGTCGGCGATATGGAGGGGGATATTCGACGTGAATGTCTCCGTTTCCGTGAGCGCGTGCCAGAGTTCGCCATACCGGGCGACGAGGCGATCAGCCACCGCAAGCGGGTCGACGCTCTCGTGCAGGTGCTCCTGCGCCTCGAGGTCGAACATCTCTCCGACGATGTTCGTTCGCGCGAGGTCGAGGTCGTGGTTGCGCTGGCCACTGGTCAGCGTCTCGTGCAGTTCACCCGTCTCTGCGTCGACCAGGTACGCGGTGAACTCCGCCGCATCCCTGCGGAAAAGGGCGTTGGAGAGCGAGACGTCTCCCCAGAAGAAGCCGATGAGGTGGAGCCGAACCAGGAGGACCGCGAGGGCGTCGACGAACCTGGTGACCGTCTCGGCGCGTAACGACTGGGAGAAGAGCGCGCGATACGGCAGCGAGAACTGGAGGTGGGCGGTGACGAGGGCGGCCTCGAGGGGAGCGCCCAGGGCGTCCTGACGCCCCGTGACCACCGCGAGCGGGACGACGCACGGCGCCCCGAGTTTCCCGAGTTTTCGGAGGAGTTCGAACTCCTGCTTGGCGATCCGGGGATTCGTTTCTTTGATCGCAAGTACCTTGTCGTCGAGGCGTGCGAAGCGGACGACGTGGCGCGAGATTCCGCGCGGCAGGGCCGCGATGGTCTCCTTCGGCCACTGTCCGAGCGGTAGGTACCAGGGGAGAGCGATGAGGCCCGGATCAGCCGCACCCTTGAAGGTCAGTGGCATGGTGGTCTCGCTCCCTCGGCCCGTACCCGGACCGCCCCGACCATCGTAGTCGCGGCGCCACAGCAGGAAGGGCTCCCCGACGAGTGCCGGGGAGCCCTCCCGCAATGCCGTTCTCCGTGCTGTGGCGGTTCTACTTCTTGTCGAGCCTGGCGCCCGTCGCGGACGAGAACGCGTGCTGCTCGCCCTTGCGGATGGTGACCCACACCGTCTCGCCCTTGCGGGGGACATCACGCGGGTCGATACGCGCGATCATCTGCGCGTCTCCGGAGGAGAAGTGGATCTCCTTCGACGCCCCTGCCTCGGCCGGAACCGTGCCGTAGACGTAGGCGTCGGAGCCGAGCTCCTCCACCGCATCGACCTCGATCGGAATGGCGCCATCGGCGTTCGGCGCTGCCCGGTCGAGCGACTCCGGACGGAACCCGAGAACGACCGCGTTCCTGTCCTCTTCCCGCAGGCCGGCGAGGGTATCGCGCGAAAGCGGAACCCTCGCGCGTCCGACGAGCGCGGAGCCAGCGTCCACCTTGTAGGTCCCGATGTTCATCGCGGGCGAGCCGATGAAGCCCGCCACGAACACGTTCACCGGGCTGTCATACAGTTCGCGCGGCGGGCCGACCTGCTGGAGGATGCCGTCCTTGAGGACCGCGATGCGGTCACCCATGGTGAGGGCCTCGACCTGGTCGTGCGTGACGTACACCGTCGTGGTGCCCAGGCGACGCTGGAGCGCGGCGATCTGGGTACGGGTCTGCACGCGCAACTTGGCGTCGAGGTTGGACAGCGGCTCGTCCATGAGGAACACCTGGGGCTGACGCACGATGGCGCGGCCCATGGCCACGCGCTGGCGCTGGCCACCGGAGAGCGCGCGCGGACGGCGCTCCAGGTATTCGGTCAGGTCGAGGATCTTCGCAGCGGCTTCGACGCGCTCGCGAATCGCGGCCTTCGGGACTCCCGCAATCTTCAAGGCGAAGCCCATGTTGTCGGCAACCGACATATGCGGGTAGAGGGCGTAGGACTGGAACACCATCGCGATGTCGCGGTCCTTGGGCTGGATGTTGGTGACGTCGCGGTCGCCGACCCAGATCTTTCCTTCGTCGATGTCCTCGAGTCCCGCGAGCATGCGCAGGGAGGTGGACTTTCCGCAGCCCGACGGGCCGACGAGGACGAGGAACTCTCCGTCTTCGATGAGGATGTCCAACTTGTCGACGGCGGGGCGCTCGGTCCCCGGGTAAATCCTCGTCGCCTTGTCGTAGGTAACAGTAGCCATGCTGATCTGATCCCTTCACCGGCAGGTACGTGCCGGACGATCCGTAGTGAAGAGCATCAATGCTATGTGTCGGCATTGACACGACCGGCGCGTGCGCGACGGTCTCGCTCATCTTGCCACATCGTCGCCGCGCGGCAAACCTTGTCACGGTAGCGTGGCCATATGGCAATGCGGCTACGCGAACCGGGTGCGGACATCGGTGGGTACACCGTTGTTGCCGCGATCGGTCGCGGCGGGTCCGGGGACGTCTACCGGGTGACGGACCACCGGGGAGAGACGGCCGCGCTCAAACTCGTGGACGCGCAGGCCGACGATGCCGCGCGGGCGCGTCTTGGGCGCGAGGTCGACGCCCTCAAGTCGCTTCGTCACGACGCGATCCCGCGCATCCTTGACGCCGAGCTTGACGGACCCGAGCCCTTCCTCGTCTTTGAGTACATCGACGGGGTGAGCCTCGCGCACCAGGTCGTCGATCATGGCGCGTTGCGTGGCGAGGCGCTTGCCGACCTCGCCGAGACCATCGCTTCCGCGCTCGCGGAGGCTCACGGTGCGGGGGTGATTCATCGCGACGTCACTCCGGCAAACGTCATGATGGGCTCGCGCGGGCCCATGCTCATCGACTTCGGCCTTTCCCACCGCGCCGACGACCCGCGCCTGACCCGCGAGGGAATGGTGAGTGGCACCGCAGGATACGTCGCGCCCGAGGTGATCGATGGGGCGGATCCGAGCCCCACCGCGGATCTCTGGGCGTGGGCGGCAACGGTCGCCTTCGCGATGCTCGGGGAGGCGCCGTTCGGATCGGGGCGCGGCGCGCTGAGCAAGACGCTCCAGGGCAAGGTGCGTCTGCCGAACGTCCAGGGGGCCAAGGAGGTCGCGCGCGCCCTCTCGCTCGACGTGTCGGCACGCCCCAGCCCGTACGCCGTGGTCGCGGCCCTCCGCGGAAGGACCGAGCGACTCGCCGCGGTCGATGGGGTCGGGCGGGATGCCCCCACCAGGGTCTTCGACCTTGGCCAGGAGGGGCAGGGCGCGGCGAACTACGACCCGTGGGCGCTGCCTTCCATCGAGGTGCGCCGGCCCGGGGTCATCGCCGCGATCGTCCTCGTGCTCATCGCCGTCGCGACCCTCGCCCCCATCCTCGCAACCCTCGTCACCGTCCTCCTTGTCATCATCGGGCGAATGGAGCACCGGCGAGTCGCGAGCCTCACGCGGCTGCGTGCCCGACGAGGCAAGCGTCGGGGCGACGCCGCGCTCGTCGCCGTGGGGATGCCGTGGCACTTCGTCAGGGCCCTTGCCGAGGTTCTGCCGACCGCGTCGATCGCGAGCTTCGTGGGCGGCGCGTGGGCGGCACTCGTGTGGAAGCTCGCCGGGGACGGACGCCTCGCCTCGCTCTCCGGGGACACCGGGCTCGCCTGGGGGCACGCGATCGCGCTGGGAAGCGGCCTGGTGTTTGCGGTCGCGATCCTTTGGCGCGGCCCGTGGTCGGGGCCGACGCGAGACGGAGTAAGGCGCGCCGCCGCCCGCATCGCGCCGTCGAGGCGAGCCGCTCGGATCTGGGCGCTCGTTGCCGTGATCGTGGTCGGGACCGTCGTCTTCGCGCTCGCGTGGGCCACGACCATCTGGTGGTGGCCGCTTCCTCCCCTGCCGTCGGCCTAGGACCGGAACTCGGACCTTCGTCCACGCGTTGAGGATGCGGGAGGCATTAGGGTTGACGAGGGTCGCGCCGCGCGGCCGAACCTCGCCACGACACTGGAGGACCGATGGGGGCCCGCAAGCGCTTCGACGCCGTTCAGCCATGGATCTCGCTCCTCGTACGGGTTGCCGCGGGACTCATCATGCTGTGGGCGGGGGTTGCGAAGCTCCTCGACGTGCACGCCTCCGTTCGCGCCGTTCGTGCCTACCGCCTCTTGCCGGAGGCGGTCGTCCCGCTCGTCGGCAACGTCCTGCCCTTCATCGAGGTCGGCCTCGGCGTCCTCCTCATCGCGGGCGTCATGACCCGCACCATGGCGATCATCTACCTTACGATGCTGGTCGTGTACGTCAGCGGCACCATCTGGGCGTGGGCGCACGGCCTTCAGATCGACTGCGGGTGCTTCGGCGGGGACGGAACCCTCGCCGCGGGTACGACCACGAACTACGCCGCTCACTTCATTGAGCGAGCCGAGTTCATCGCGCTTGGGCTATGGCTCTTGTTCTTCCCGCGGAGCCGACTCTCGCTCGACGGTTGGCTACGGCCCGCCGAGTAGGATTTCCACCAGCATCCACCACGGATTCGGAGAACGACGACATGGCCTCATCAACGAAGGACACCAAGGCGGCGGCGTCCGCCGCCCGCGAGCGTGCCGCGCAACTCAAGGCGCAGGAGCGTAGGGCCCAGGGGCGGAATCGGCTCCTGATCGTCCTCGGGGCCCTCGTGGTCACGTTTCTCCTCGGAGTCGCGGTGAAGTACATCGCCGATTCCGGCGGCGGCCATACCTA
>JADGOS010000171.1 GCA_017882825.1 Demequinaceae bacterium
CCTCACACCGCCGCTCGCAAGCGGTTGCCTGCCCGGCGTCGCCCGCGCGCTCGCGCTCGAATGGGGCGTTGCGGCCGGAATCCCCGTGCGCCTCGCGCGCCCGGGGGAACTTCCCTACCTCGGGACGCTCGACCGCGTGGCCGCGCGTTCCGCGGCGATGGCCGTCACCTCGGCGACCCGCGGGCTTCAGCAGGTGACGATCCTTGACGGGGTCGACGTCGCCCCAGGGGCGCTTCTCGGCAGGCTCAAGACCCTGTGGGAGCAGCGGGCTGACGCCGACCCGGATCCCGCCCCGGCCGCCGCGTAGAGCGCGGTAGTATGGCGTCCCGACGGGCGATTGGCGCAGGGGTAGCGCGCTTCCTTCACACGGAAGAGGTCACTGGTTCGATCCCAGTATCGCCCACCAGATCCATCGCGGCCCGGGGCCGGAGTCTCCCGCCACCCGCGCCTCACAGAAGCGGCAGAATCCGCTCCCGAACCTCCTTGCGGAGGATCTTGCCGAGCATCGAGCGCGGCGTGTCCTCAATCTGAACGATCCGGCGAGGGATCTTGTACGCGGCGAGTAGGCCGCGACAGTGCGCCCTCAGCGCGTCCTCGTCGAGCGTCGTGTCGGGCTCGAGTTCGACGGCCGCGACCACCATCTCCCCGCCGCGGACGAGCGGCTTGCCGACGACGGCCGCGTCGGCGACGGAGGGGTGAAGCCGCAGAACGGCCTCCACCTCGGATGGCGCGACGTTGAAGCCCCCCGTGATGATGAGTTCCTTGACGCGGTCCACGATCGTGGTGAAGCCGTCCGCGTCCACGGTCACGATGTCGCCGGTACGGAGCCACCCGTCGGGCAGCAGGGCCTTCACGGTCTCCTCCGGGTTGTTCCAGTAGCCCTGGAAGACCTGAGGGCCCTTGAGCAGCAACTCGCCCGGCTGCCCCTGGGCAACTTCGACGGCCGGGTTCTCCGGCTCGACGACCCGCATCTGCGTCGACGGGAACGGCACGCCGATCGTGCCCGTGCGGCGGGTGGGGAAGAAGGGGTTACCGAGTGCCACCGGCGACGACTCCGTCATGCCGTAGCCCTCCACCAGGAGCCCGCCGGACATCGACTCCCAGAGCTCGACGACGGAATCGGGGAGGTTCATCGCGCCGGAGATGCAGAACCTGCAGGACTTGAGCGAGACCCCGCGCTCCCTGGCGGCCATTGCCGTGCGCTCAAAGATGGGCGGTACGGCGCAGTAGACCGTAGCGGGCGACTTCTTCATCGCGTCGAAGATGAGGTTGGGCTCGAACTTCGGAAAGAGCACGAGCAACGCCTGCTTGCGGATCCCGTAGGTGAGGTAGAGGGTCATGCCGAACGCGTGGAACATCGGGAGGATCGCGTAGAAGATCTCCTTGCGATACTCCGCGCCGTGCATCCACGCCTCGCCCTGAAGGGCATTGGAGACGAGGTTGAAGTGGGTCAGCATCGCGCCCTTGGGCTGGCTCGTGGTGCCGGACGTGTATTGGATCGCGGCGAGGTCGTGCACGGTTGGGCGCGGGTGCGCGGGGTCGATCCGGCCGCGGTTCAGGAGGTGCTTCCAGGGAATCGTGTCGGACGCCGACGCGGTGAGGGACTCTCGCGTGGCGCGCAGACGGGGAACCGGGAGGCGAAGCGCGAGGCGCTTGACCGACGGGAACGCGTGGAGCAGGTTGACCGAGACGATGTGGTCGATCTCGACGTCCGACGGGAAGTCTCGGAGCACGGGCACGATCTTGTCCCAAGCGATGACGATCCTGGCCTGGTGGTCCTCGAACTGGTGACGCAGCTCGCGTGACGTGTAGAGGGGATTGTGCTCGACGACGACGGCGCCGAGGCGCAGCACCGCGTAGAAGGCAACGACGTGCTGGGGGCAGTTCGGCAACACGAGCGCCACCCGATCGCCGGGCCGGACGCCGAACTGCCGGAGGCCCTCCGCGACCCTGTCCACCTGGTCGCCGAGCTCCGAGTAGCTTGTTCTGCGCCCGAAGAACTCGAGCGCGGGGTGGCTCCCCGCCTCGGCAACCGATCGTTCGAGCATCGCCACGAGGGAATCGGTCGGGAGGTCGATCTCGGCGGGCACGCCCGGCTGGTAGTTCTTGACCCAGGGCCGTGCGTCCGTGTTTGCCATTGCTCTATCCTGGCGCAATCGCCGCGCCCGTACGGCCACGGCGACGGCGGAGAGCCCCGCGGGGAAGGCCATTCACCGCATGACGAAGTACCAGTAGTCGAGCGTCTGCGCGTAGCTCTCCTCACTGAAACCCGGGTAGGTCTCACGCACGAATGCTCGCTGTTCGCTAGACAGGGCCGAATTCCATCCTCTTCCTGGCGGAACTCCTCGTCGGAGATGGTAGAGGTCACGGGCCGATTCGCACGCTCGGTCGATCTCCGCCGGGGAGCGCCGGTCTCCCAGAATCTCGTACGGATTGTCCTTCGGGACATCGTTGCGCCAAGCTCTCCTGACGTTGTACTCGACCAGCGGGACGACCGCGTCGGGAAGAGTGCGCATGCGCGCCTTGACCCAGCGCAGCCCGTCAACTCGCGCTCCGAGGAACCGGCGGTACTCGGACCCTGTCATCGGTTCGAGTGCGCCTTTGACGTCGCACACACCAGCACCCTAGACCGAGGTGTGCGCGCGGCGCGATGCCGAGGCGTGACGCGCGGGATTGCGTGGGGGGTGACGTCGCGGGCGCCCCTGCGGTCGCTCAGTGACCGTTTGCG
>JADGOS010000172.1 GCA_017882825.1 Demequinaceae bacterium
GGCGAGGAGGTGGCGCGCGGCCGAGATGACCTCGACAAGGTTGTGGGGGGCCATGTTGGTGGCCATGCCGACGGCGATGCCCGACGCACCGTTGACCAGCAGGTTGGGGATGGCGGCGGGAAGGACGGAGGGCTGCGTGAGCTTGTTGTCGTAGTTGGGAACGAACTCGACGGTGTCCTCGCCGATGTCGGCGGTAAGCGCCATGGCCGCGGGCGCGAGCCGCGCTTCGGTGTACCGGGCTGCGGCCGGGCCGTCGTCCAGGGACCCGAAGTTGCCGTGCCCGTCAAGGAGGGGCACGCGAAGCGAGAACGACTGCGCCATGCGCACCAGGGCGTCGTAGATGGCTTGGTCGCCGTGGGGGTGGAGCTTGCCCATGACCTCGCCCACCACGCGGGCGCTCTTGACGTAGGAGCGTTCGGGGCGGAGCCCCATCTGCTCCATCATGTAGACGATGCGCCGCTGGACGGGCTTGAGGCCGTCGCGCGCGTCGGGCAGGGCGCGCGAGTAGATGACGGAGTATGCGTACTCGAGGAACGACGACTCCATCTCCTGGCTGACGTCAACGTCGACGATCAGTTCCTCGGGCGCCTCTGCGGGCGTCGACATGGTGCTCCTCTTCGTGGGGGTGGTGCACTCCGTCCATTCTCGCTTCCGCCACTGACGAGGGTGACTCGCCACGCAGGAGTAGGGCCCCTAGCGGCGAGGTGGAACAATGGCACACGTGCCTACCTCGCTCCACGACGCCGTGTCCATCGCCGGGTATTACCCCGCCCTCGCGTCGACCGTCCTCAAGTCCGCCATCGGCGCGGAGGCCGTCACCTGCCACTTCGTGCACGCGGAGACGACGTTCGACGACCGCGAGGTGCGCCGGCACATGACCGCGCTGGTGCTCACGCCGACGCGGCTCATCCGCGTCCACATGGACGACGGCAACGCGGGCGAGGGCGAGCCGAGCCACGCGGCGTCGGCGACGGTCGAGGCGGCCCTGCTGCGGACGGTATCGAGCGTCGCGCTCACCCACCTTGTTCATGAGCCCGAGCACTACCGCGAGGGCGACCCCTCGAGCGAGATCGTCCTGGCCGTCGGGTGGGGCGTGCATTCGCGCATCGAGCTCGAGCCCGCGATCTGCGGGGACGAGAACTGCGACGCCGACCACGGCTATACGGGCGGCATTACCGGCGACGACACCCTGGTCCGCGTGAGCCTGCTCGCCGACGGCGAGGAGTCCGTGCGCAGCCTGGAGGCGTTCGCCGCGGCCCTGAACGCGGCCGTCTGCGAACACGCGTGAGCTTCGCCGACGAGGTCGCGGCCGCCGGGATGATCCTTCCCGACTACGGCCACGCCGAACTCGGCGCCGTCCTCCCCGCCTCCCTCGCCGCCATCGGGGCGGGCCACGTGGTCAAGGGGCGCGACGCCGAGGCGGATCGCGTCCGCCTTGGCGTCCCGCACGCGCGCCACGTCTGCACCGTCCTCCTCGACGGGCTGGGGGACATGCAACTCGAGGCCCGCAGCGGCCACGCCCGGTTCCTCGCGGGTCTCGACGGCTTGACGGTGACGGCGGGCTACCCGTCGACCACGGCCGCGTCGCTCGCGCTCTTCGGCACGGGGCGGACGTCCGGACAGACGGGCATGACCGGGTACACCGTCCGGAACCCCAAGACCGGCAAGCTCGCCAACTTGGTCTCGTGGGACGGCGCCGAGCCCGCCGAGGACTGGCAGCGCCAGCCGTCGCTCCTGGAGGAGGCCTCGCTCGCAGGGGTGCACGTCACGACGCTTGGCAGGGCGCGCTTCGCGGGCTCCGGGCTTACGCACGCGGTGCTTCGGGGAGGCCAGTTCGTCGGAGCGGAGCGGCTCGCGGACCGGATCGACGTGGCGCTCGGCGCGATGCGCGCCCCGGGCGTCAGTTACATGTACTGGGGCGAGATCGACGGCGCCGGGCACGCATACGGGTGGCAGTCGGACGAGTGGGTCGGGGCCCTCGAGGACGCCGACCGCGAACTCGCGCGCCTGGCGTCCTCGATGCCGGACGGGACCGTCATGGTCATCACCGCGGACCACGGGATGGTGGACGTCACCGGGGCGCCGCGCTGGGACGTCGCGCTCGACACGGCGCTTGACGAGGGCGTCTCGTTCGTCGCGGGGGAGCCCCGCGCGCTTCACATCTACGGCGACGACCCGATGGCGGTGGTGGAGCGGTGGTCCAACGAGCTGGGCGCCGACGCCGTGGTCGCGACCCGCGAGGATGCAGTCGACTCGGGGATCTTCGGCGAGGTGGCGCCCGACGTCGCGGACCGCATCGGCGACGTGGTGGTCGCGATGACGGGCCGCGCGACCATCGTGGACTCGCGGATCCAGTCGCCCGCCTCGATGACGCTGATAGGCGTGCATGGGTCACTCACGCCCGAGGAGATGCGAGTTCCGGTGTTGGTCGCCGGGCGCCCCTAGCGTTCCGCGAGGATTTTCGACGTGCGAGGATGAGGAGGCGGAGCGGAACTCCGCGGGGGACGCGACGGAGAGCGGGAGCGGGCGTGAAGACGATGGGCATGAGGGTGGCGCTGGCCGCCGCCGCGGCGGTGGCGCTCGCGGGATGCGACCCCCACACGATCTGGGTCTCGGTGGTCAACGGATGCAGCGAGAACGCGCAGGTACTGGTCTCCGACGCCACCCACCACGACGACCACGTCGCCAAGGACTTCCGCCAACTCACGCCGGACCAGTCGGCCGAG
>JADGOS010000084.1 GCA_017882825.1 Demequinaceae bacterium
CTTGATCACCACCGAGATACCGTGCCCGAGGATGGTGAGATCGCCATCCGTGACGAGGCACGCGACCTCGATAAGGGCGTCGCGGGACACGTCGAGGCCCGTCATCTCGCAGTCAATCCACACCAGGTGTTCGTGCGCCGCCATGGGCACAACCCTACGGGGTCACGAGGGCCACACGCCGCGCGCGTACTGCGGCGGCCAGTAGTCCACCTCGACGCCGAGCTCGTGGGCGGCCCTGAGGGCGAAGTGCGGATCCCTGAGGAACTGGCGGCCGATGAGTACCGCGTCGGCGCTTCCCGAGGAGACGATCTCCTCCGCCCGTTCGGCCTCCGTGATGAGCCCAACGGTCGCAACCGGCGTCCCCGTCGCCGCGCGCACGGCGGCGGCGAAAGGCACCTGGTAGCCGGGCGCGGAGGGAGCGCGCGCGCCCGCGATGAGGCCGCCGCTCGAGACGTCGAAGAGGTCCGCGCCGGCTTCGCGGGCCCAGCCCGCGACCGTGGTCGTCTGCTCGAGCGTCCAGCCGTCTGGCTCCATCCAGTCGGTCGCGGACAGCCGCACGAAGACCGGGACGGCCCCGCCGACGGCGGCGCGGACCTCGCCCACGACCCGCAGGAGTAGGCGGGCGCGGTTCTTCAGGGGGCCGCCGTATTCGTCGTCCCGGAGATTCGAGAGGGGGGAGAGGAACTGGTGGATCAGGTAGCCGTGGGCCGCGTGGATCTCGATCACGTCGAACCCGGCCTCGACGGCGCGCCGCGCCGCCGAACCGAACGCTATGACGACCGCGTCGATTTCGGCCTCGGTCATGGCGCGCGGCGCGTCGTAGCCCTCGAACGCAACCTCGGACGGCGCGAGCGTCTGCCAACCGCCGTCGGCGACGGCCTGAGTCCCCCGCCCGCTCCACTCGCGATACGTGGACGCCTTCCGCCCGGCGTGGGCGATCTGGATGCCCGCGCGTGCGCCCTGGGTGTGCATGAACGCGACGATTGGGGAGAGGGCGTCGCGCTGGGCGTCGTTCCACAGGCCCAGGTCCCAGGAGGTGATGCGGCCCTCCGGGACGACCGCCGTCGCCTCCACGATGACGAGACCCGCTCCGCCGCGCGCGAGCGAGCCGAGGTGCACCATGTGCCACTCGGTGGGTACGCCGTCCCGGCGCTCGCAGGAGTACTGGCACATGGGGGCGACCCAGATGCGGTTGCGGAACTCCGTGCCGCGCACGGTGAGCGGGGAGAAGAGGGTGGAGGTCATGGGGGTCCTTCCCTGGTTGCGCGCTGGGCGGAACGCCCGACGGAAACCGGGCGGCTCGGCGCCGGGTCGCGCGAACGCGTTCTCCTTGCGAGACTAGCGGACTGGTAGATTGGCATCGGTGTGCCGGGAAGCCTGGTCGGCGGTGTTCCACCCGACCCTTCCACAGGAGCCCTCGTGACCGATGCCGGACCGTTCGCTCTGGTCGTGCTCCTTGTCGCCGCGGCGGGGCTGGTCGCGGTCGTATCGAGCCGCCTGACCGAATGGGTCAAGATCCCCTCGCCCGCAATCGTGCTGGTCGGCGCGGCGGTCGCCGCGCAACTCTTCCCCGCCCTTCGCCCTAATTCGGAGTTCACGGTCGAGCGTGTCGTGACCGTCGCGCTCCTGTGCATCTTGTTCGACGGCGGCATGCACATCGGGTGGTCACGCTTCCGCAAGGCCGCGGTTCCGATCACGATCGTCGGGGTCCTCGGAACGGTCCTGACCGTCGCCGCGGCCGCGGCGCTCATCCACTACGCCTTCGGCCTCGACTGGTACATCGCGCTTCTCTTGGGGACCGCGATCGCCCCCACCGACCCCGCCGTCGTGTTCTCCATCCTGGGCAAGCGCGAGGTGTCGGGACTGAGCGGGACCATCCTTGAGGGCGAGTCGGGGGCGAACGACCCGGTGGGAATCGCGCTCATGGCCAGCCTCATCGGAGCGGGGGCGCTCTCGGCCGGGGCTTGGGGACAGGTCGGCGGCGGCTTCTTGTTGCAGATGGGGGTGGGCGCGGCCGTCGGTCTCCTCGGCGGGCGCGGACTCCTGTGGTTCATGCGGAAGGTGACACTCGCGAGCGAGGGGCTCTACTCGCTTCGCACCCTCGCGTGCGCCTTCATCCTCTTCGGGGTCGCGACCGTCGCGCACGGCTCCGGCTTCCTGGCCGTCTTCATCGCCGGGATCGTCATCGGGGACGAACCGGCTCCGTTCAAGCGGGAGATCGAGCGCTTCCACGGCGCCCTCGCGAGCCTCGGAGAGATCGTCGCGTTCCTCGCTCTGGGCCTCACCGTCGACCTCGGGGTCATCTCCCGCACCGACGTCTGGATTCCCGGCCTGATTCTCGCGGTCGCTCTGGCGTTCGTCATTCGACCGGTCCTGGTGGGCCTGTGTATCATCCCGAGCAGGCTTCCCCTGGGCCAATCGGCGTTCGTCCTCTTCGCCGGCCTCAAGGGGGCCGTTCCCATCCTGCTCGGCAGCTTCCTCCTTGTCGCGCACGTGCCCGATGCGCACCGCCTCCACGGGATCGTGGTCGTCGTCGTCATCTTCTCGGTCGTGGTCCAGGGCAGCCTCACCCCGGCGGTCGCCCGATGGTTGCGCATTCCCGTGCGCGTCATCGAGCCGCAGCCGTGGGCCCTCGGCGTTCGGCTCCGGGAGGAGCCGGACGGCGTTCACCGGCTCACGGTCCTGGATGGCTCGCCCGCCGAGGGCCGAAGCATTCAGGACCTCACCGAGGTCTCGGACGCGGCATGGGTCAGCATGGTCGTGCGCGCGGGCCAACTCGTACCCGTTCGGCCGTCGACGCGCCTCCGCGCGGGGGACGACGTCGTGGTCTTCGCCGGACCGGGGACCCGGGCGGAACTCGTGCGGGCGTTCGGCCTCGAGGAGGTCAAGGGCCCGGACACGGGCTCCGTGGCGGCATGGGGGAGCAGGCGGCGCTCGCGGGCGTCGAAGCACGCGCCGGACGAGGGTAGGGGCGGCGCTCGCAGCGACGAGTAGGCCCACCGAGGCGCGCGGCCGTCCCGCGAGCTAGTGTGGGCGGCGTGAAGGCGGATTACAGCGGGTGTGGCTGTGAATGAGTCGTGGCGCGCCGTCCTCCGCGGCTCGGGCCCGATGCCGCTCGATCTCGCCTGGCGGTGGGTCGTCATGGCGGTTCTTGGAGCCTTCCTATGGGTCGCGGTTGTGGTCTGGCACTTCCCCTACAACTTGGGCAGTTCCCAAACGTCCCTTCGCGAGTTCGGACGGGTCTCCGTGGCGCTCGCGATGCCATACGCCGTCGGGTACGCGCTGTTCGCGCTCGGCAATGGCTTTGGCTGGATACCGGCCGCGTGGGGGCGTGTGCGAGACGGCGAGGCATGGCTCGCGCGCCCCTGGGGGCTGCTCGGGGCGCGCAAGTTGCGGATCCGCGTGCGCTCGGTCGTCAACTTGAGGCGTTCGTGTGACCGTCGCGTCGAAGCCGCCAGGGTCGTATGGGTCGAGTGCGAGTCGCGGGTCCTGCCGCTGACCTGTGAGGGTCCCATCGCCGACCGTGCCGTCGACGCCCTGGCCGACTGGCTTCGTGAGCGGGGCTGCATCGTCTCGGTCTCGGGAGAGTTCGACGATCCGTGGGCGCCGACCGCGTGGCAAGCCCGCCAAGGCGCCGAGCGGATCTAGGGGATGAAGGCGGACGGGGGTGAGCCCGTGGAGCGACGACCGCCAGGCGCCGGGCGCTGGAATCAGCGCGCGCTTCACGCGGCCGCCCGGGAGGGGTACCTCCATCTCGATTGGCCCGAACCCGTGCAGGTAGCGTCGAAGGGATACCTGGGCTCTGGTGGTGCCTGCCGCTTCGTGTGGAGGACCTCGCTGGAACTCCTTGCCTTTCTCGGCGCGTTTCCGGGCCTCAACCACTGGACCGCCCGCGGTGTCCGCTACGTGGGACGCTCCGATTCGGGTTTCATCGCGATCCAGCCGCGGCCTCTGTGGAACCTCGTTCGGCCCCCGGTCCGCGAGGTGTGGCGCACGCCCCTCGGCACGGCCGTGGTGACGGCACGGACGTTCGGGCACTACACCGTCGTCGATTTCGGTGGCCATCCCGTGTGGCTCATCACAGCCGACCTTGAGAGCCTGCTCTGGAGATGGGCAAAGTAGTGGGCGAGAGCACCTCGGGACGAAGGAAAGGTCGGTGGGCGGCGTGCGAGTAATCGTGGTCGACCGGCGCTTCCACGGCTGGGCCTCCGTGAAGCCGATGGGCAAGTTGATGGCGTTCGGCGCGGCGGGAATCGCCAGCATGTGGCTCCTCATGGTGAGCGCGGAGCCCGGGGTCGGGAGGTCGGAAGCGTGGATGTCGGTCGCCGGACCCTACGTGATCGTGGCGTCGAGTCTGCTTGTTCTGTCGGCCCTCTTGGCGGCACTGGCGGCGCTCGGCGTGATACCGCTCACCGTAGGCGTCGTGACTTCGAAGCACGTGTTTTTCGGCGGCGGCGTCGAGTTTGCGCTCCGTATGGCGTTTCGAGCTCCGCGCGAAGAACCCGGAACGGTCGAAGTCGATTTCCGACGCTTGCCGATGGCCCCTCCGAACGAACGGTTCGTGCAGGCATGGCGGTATCGGAAGCCGGGACAACCGTGGCGTGGAACTGGCGCATGGAAGGAGCCGACGCCCGGCGAGAGTCACGTCTTGACCGCCCGGCTCGAGTCGCTCGGCTTCACGGTCGTGGACGTGACTCCGGCTGGCAACTGAGCCGTGCCGCGGCCGTCCGCGCCCCCGCCAATCCTCCTAAGCGTCGTCTCCCGGGTTGTGCCAGGTCTCTCCGGGGCCGAGGAGGGCGTCGGCCTCCTCGGGTCCCCACGTGCCCTTCGCGTACGGGCGTGCCGTCGCGTGGTGCTCCAGAACTGGATCGACGACGGCCCACGCAGCCTCGACAGCGGCCTGGGTCGTGAAGAGCGCGGACTCGCCCGCGAGGGCGTCGCCGAGGAGGCGCTCGTACGGCTTCTCGCCGCCCGCCTCCGCATTCAGGAGGGTGAGTTCGCGCTGAGTCCCCACGAATTGCTCGCCGGGGGTCTTCACCCGCGCCGCGATGGCGATCGCCGGGTCCGGCGAGATGCGGAACCTGAAGTAGTTCCCGCCCGCCTCGGCCGGCCCCGCGTCCTCGAACAGCAACTGGGGCGGCGCCTTCAGTTCGACCAGCACCTCGCACGCCGTCGTCGCGAGGTTCTTGCCCGACCGCAGATACCAGGGCACGCCCGCCCAACGCCACGAGTCGATCACCACGCGCACCGCGCAGAAGGTGTCGACATCGGAATCCTTGGCGACGCCGGGCTCGTCCCTGTACCCCTCGAACTGCCCGCGCACCACGTCGTCGGGCGTCAGCGGCCGCATCGCCCGGAAGATGTCGTGCTTCTCGGTCTGGACCGCGTCGAAGCCGCGATAGCCGGGCGGCTCCATCGCGAGGAGGGCGACAATCTGGAAGAGGTGGTTCTCGATGACGTCGCGGAGGCAACCAGCGGTTTCGTAGAACGAGCCGCGCCCCTGGACACCGAAGTCCTCGGCGAGCGTAATCTGCACGCTCGCAACATAGTTGCGGTTCCAGATCGGCTCGAGGAACGAGTTCGCGAACCGGAAGTAGAGGAGGTTCATGATCTCTTCCTTGCCCAGGAAGTGATCGATCCGGTAGATCGATGCCTCCGGGAACGCCCGCGAGACGATGGCGCCCAGCGCCTTGGCGGACGCGAGGTCCCGGCCGAAGGGCTTCTCCAGGATGACGCGCGCCCCCTTGTTGAGCCCCGCGGCCTTGAGCCCGTCGATGACGGTCCCGAAGAGGCCGGGCGGAATCGCGAGGTAGTGAGCGGGCCGCTTCGCATCGCCGAGCGCCGACTTGAGCGCGGCGAACGTCGATGCCTCCGCGTAGTCGCCGTCGACGTAGTTCAGGAGCGCGAGGAGGCGGTCCAGGACCGCGGGGTCTACCTCCTCGCCCGAGGCCGCGAGGCTGTCCCTCGCGCGATCGCGGAGTTCGTCGACACCCCCGTGCGAGAAGGCAACGCCGATGACGGGAACGTGAAGTTCACCCGAGCGCACCATCCGGTAGAGCGCGGGGAAGACCTGCTTGAGCGCGAGGTCGCCGGTTGCGCCGAAGAAGACGAAGGCATCGGCGTCCCGCTCACCGTGTACCTCTGGCATAAGGTGGCACTCCCTCCCCGACGGTATGCGTGCCCCCGGCAGGATTCGAACCTGCGACCTACGGATTAGAAGTCCGACGCTCTATCCAACTGAGCTACGGGGGCGGGGCGTGCGCCTTCCAGGGTAGTGGCCAAAGGCGGAGAAGCGCCTACGGCGCGGACGTTTGGCGAACGGGACCGGAAGGGGCACGCTAGTGCCATGACTATCCGTCCCGTGCGGTCCTGGGGCCGTCCGGGGGCGTTGCTCGATGCGCTCCGGGCCACTCGCTCGGCCGTGGCGGGCGTGGAGTTGCCGTTCGAGTCGCCGGAGGGGGAGCGCGCCAAGACCCTCGTCCACGACATCCTCGAGCAACTGGACCAGCACCTCATCCCGCGCGTGACCGAGGGATCCGTGCCCGCCGTAGTCGTCGTGGCCGGTTCGACCGGATCGGGCAAGTCCACGATCGTCAACGCGCTGCTGGGAGACGACGTCACCGCGGCCGGGGTTCTTCGGCCGACGACGAAGGTGCCGCACCTCTTCTACCACCCCGCGGACGGGGTCCTGCTGAGCTCGGCCACGCGGCGGGCCACGAGCCGTCCGTCCGACGCCGTCCCGCGCGGGCTAGTGCTCGTGGACTCGCCCGACATCGACTCGCTCGTGGGGGAGAACCGCGAGATCGCGCGGGAACTCCTGGACGCCGCGGATCTATGGATCTTCGTGACGACGGCGGCCCGGTACGGCGACGCGGTGCCGTGGGAGGTGCTTCGCGCCGGGGCGGGCAGGGGGGCGTCGATCGCCATCGTCCTCAGCCGCGTGACCGCCGACGTCGCCGCGCACGTCCGCCGCGACCTCGTGGAGCGGCTCAAGTCCGAGGGCCTTGAGTCGCTGCCGCTGTTCGTCATTCCGGAGGAGCCGGAAGGCCTGACGGCCCTGCCCGACGACGTCGTCCAGGGACTCCGGCGCTGGCTCGACACGGTCGCGGCCAAGAGCGCAACGACCATCGTGGAGCGCACGATGCTGGGGGCGACGCAGGCGCTCAAGGAGTGGCTCGAGCAACTCGCGGAGTTCATGGACAACCAGGCGGCCGCGGTCAAGCAGGCGAGGGGCGAGGTGCGCCGGGCCGCCGCCCGCGCCGAGCAGGAGGGTGGCGAGTACTGGTTCCGCGAGATCGCGGTCGGTCCGATCGCGTCGCTGTGGTCGCGCGGCGCCGATCCGGGTGGCCCGCTCTTCCGGATCAGTTCGAGCCCCTGGACCAAGAGGAAGGCGACGGCGGTGACGCGCGAGCGGGCCGTCGGCGAGATTCGTGGGGAGCTGCTGCGCGCGGTCGAGGGAACGCTCTCGTTCACCGCGGCGCAGGCGTCGGCCCGCATGGTCGAGGGGCTGACGCTCGACGCCACCGGCGTGGGCGCGTGGATTCTCGCTCAGCGCGACCCCACGGAGGCGGCCGGGGTTCGTGCGCGCCACGCCCGCGAGGCCGCGCTCGGTTGGATGGAGCGGTCCGCCGAGATCGTGGGGACGTTGCCGGCGGCTTCCGGCGTCACGCAGTACGTAGGCGCGGACGGCCTCGCGACGGTCTTCGCATCGGCCGCGCTCGGCGTGCCCCAGGCCCGCCAGGCCCTCGCGTTGCTCGTTGGCTCGGGGCTTCAGGAGCATTTCGACCAGGCGCGCTCGCACCTCGCCGCCGCCCGCCGGTACTGCATCAGCCGCGAGGCGCTCGACATGATCGCCCCGAGCGACCTGCCCTCCCTCGCTCCGGACGCGTCGTCGGCCATCCGCCTGCGGCGCGCGGAGCTGAGGGGTCTTCTGTGAGCGTGTCGTTCACGCACCTCGATCCGCCGAGCGAGACCACCTACCTTCGGGAGCGCGTCACGCGCCTCAGGTCCGCGCTCGAGTGGGCGGGCGACGCCCTCAGTCCCGAGGTGAAGCGATCCATCGGCGACACGGTGAAGCGGTGCGAGGAGAGGCTCGCGCTCGGAGTTGACACCACGATCGTCGCGCTCGCGGGGGGTACGGGTTCGGGCAAGTCCTCGCTGTTCAACGCGATCGCACGCATGGACTTCGCCCTCGCCGGGGTGTCGCGCCCGACGACGGCGCAGGTGAGCGCGGCCACGTGGGGCGGACGCGCGGACGCCTTGCTCGATTGGCTCGGGGTGGACCCCGAACGGCGGCTCGTGTGCGAGACGGCGCTCGACACCGAGGTGGAGGCGCAGTTTCGCGGGATGGTCCTGCTGGACCTGCCCGACCATGACTCCGTCCAGGCCGAGAACAGGGCGATCGTCGATCGCATCGTCCCCATGGCGGACCTTCTCGTGTGGGTGGTGGACCCCCAGAAGTACGCCGACCACGCGCTGCATTCGCGCTACCTTTCCGCGGTTGCGGAGTCCGGCGCCCCCTCGGCGGTCATCCTCAATCACACCGATCGCCTCACCCGCAAGGACGCGGACGCGATCCTCTTCGACATCCGTCGCTTGCTCGCCGAGAAGGGCATCGACTCCGTGCCGGTACTGCTGACCTCCGCGACGACGGGAGCGGGGATCGACAGCGTGAGGAGCGTGCTCGCGAACGTGGCGCGCCGACGCTCCGTTGCGGCCGAGTCCGTGCGGGCCGAACTCGTCGCGGCGGGGCGGCTCCTGGCGGACGCGCTCGCCAAGGACTCCGATCCCGCGCTTCCCGAGCCCGCGGAACTCGCGAACGAACTCGCCAAGGCCGCCGGGGTGGACGTGAGGGCGCGTGCGGCGGGGGAGGTCGCCGCGGGGCGTCAGGC
>JADGOS010000015.1 GCA_017882825.1 Demequinaceae bacterium
CAACAAGACGTCGCCCCGCGCAATCGCCTGGAAGATGTTCGCCTCGTCCGAAGTCTCGACGGGGGCGAGTTGGTGATGGGTGGTCGGGCGGAAGGCGGGGTAGCGCAGCGCGGGGCGGTCGAGGCTGGCGATTACCTCGAGCCCGGTGAGGTCGAGCGGCGCGGGCAGGTGGAAGACGTCGTCGTCCGTGATCTGGAGTTCGCGAACCAGCAGGTCGCGAATGCGGGGGGGCAGGTCCTCGGCGACCTCGAGCCGCACGGCCGGGCCGAACCTCCGCCGCTGAAGTTCCTCCTCCATCGCCTTGAGGAGGTTCTCGGCGTCGTCCTCCTCCACCTCCACGTCCTCGTTGCGCGTGACGCGGAACGTGTAGTGGTGGAGCACCTCCATTCCCGGGAAGAGGTAGTCCAACTGGGCCGCGATCACGTCCTCCACCGGAACGAAACTGCGCGGCTTCATGTCGAGGGGCGACGCGTGGGCCGCGTACGGAGCCTTGCTCCTCGCGTCGACGACGAGGAAGCGGGGGAGCGTCTCGGGCACCTTGACGCGGGCAAAGTGGGTCTTGCCGGACTCGGGGTCGCGCACCTCGACTGCGAGGTTGAGCGACAGTCCGGAGATGTACGGGAACGGGTGGGCGGGGTCCACCGCCAGCGGGGTGAGGACCGGGAAGATGTCGCTCTTGAAGAGGCTCCTCAGGCGCGCGTGCTCGCGCTCCTCGAGGTCATCCCACCGGACGATGTGGATGCCCTCTTTGGCGAGGGCGGGCAGCACCTGGTTCGTGAAGATGTCCGCGTGACGGTCCATCAGGGCGTGCGCCCGCGTGGTGATCGCCTCGACCAGACGCGTGGGGCTCATGCCCGTGGCCGACGGCACGGCAAACCCTGCGGCGATGCGTCGCTTGAGGCCAGCGACGCGCACCATGAAGAACTCGTCGAGGTTCGAGGCGAAGATCCCCAGGAAGAACGCGCGCTCCAACAGCGGCGTGTGGCGATCCTCAGCGAGCTCGAGGACGCGCTCGTTGAAGGCGAGCCAACTCAACTCGCGATCGAGGTATCGGTCTTCGGGAAGCGGCTCCTCGGTGGCCTCCAGGATGCGGACGACCGGCACGGCAAACGTCTCGTCGCCGGCGTCCATGAGGGAGCTGGCGGAGTCGGGGGCAGCGGCGTCGGGCATGGGGTCCATCGTGACACGACGCCGGGGCGACTGCCACCCCGGTCGCCCGATGTTCATCGGCGACGCCCGATGCTCGTGGGCAACCGCGGCGTCGGAAGCTGGTCGCCGACAGCCAGGCCGCCGTCCGACGCGGGTGCGCTGGGCCCCTTCGCTAAGCCCGTTGGAGAGCAAGTTTGGCCGCGAGGCTCGCGATCGCAACGGCGAAGCCTCGCTGCAGGACCACCATGGCCGAGCGCCTCCGGGCGAGCCAGGCCCGCCCGGCCGCGGCCGCAAGGGCGTACGCCACGAACACGGCCAGCGTCATGGCCATGAAGACCCCGGCGAGGGCGAGCGTTGCCGCGGTGGGTGACACGGCGTCCGTCGGGACGAATTGCGGGAGGAAGGCGAAGAAGAAGGCCGTGAGCTTGGGGTTGAGCAGGTTGAGCAGCACGCCTCTCAGCACGATCCGCGCGGCAGACTCGGGGGGCTGGGCGCTCGCGGAAACGTCAAGGGGACTCGCGTCCCTCCACAGCGACCACGCCATGTAGAGCAGGTACGCCACCCCCGCGTACTTGAGCGCCTGGAACGCCAGCGCGCTCGCGTTGAGCAGCGCCGAAAGCCCGAACACGGCGGCGAGGAGATGAGGGACGATGCCGAGCGTGCAACCCACCGAGGCGATGATCCCCTCCCTGCGCCCATGACCCAGCGCGAGGCCGAGTGTGTACACCACTCCGGTGCCTGGGATGAGCACGACGATGAGGGAGGTGAGCAGGAACTCGGGGCTGAGCAGGGCCGACATGCGCCAGACAATACTTGACCTCACCCGCGCGCGCCAGCACGCCAGGGCGACTGCCACCCCGGCCGCCCGGTGTTCGCGGGCGACCTCCGTCGTTTGAAGGCGGCCGGGGCGTCAAAGGCTAGTCGTCGAGGATGAACGTCACCGCGAGGTGAACGATGTACTTGGTGATCGCGCCGTTCTTCACCTCGACCTTCTGATCCTTGACCCACGCGCCCGTGACGTCGCGAAGGGTCTTGGTGGCGCGCTCGATCCCGACGCTCACGGCGTCCTCAAAGCTCACGTCGCTGCTCGAACTGATCTCGGTGATCCTGGCAACCGTGTTGGGCATGGCGACCTCCTTGTGGCGCGGCCGTGCGTCGGCCGACTCCTCAACGCTAGGACTCGCCCGCCCGCGCCGCCAGGGGGCGGGGGCTCGGGGGCACAGCTAGCTCGCCGCGACCCTCTTCGCGTCCCGCGCCCGCGGCCTTCTTCGCGTCCCGCGCCCGCGAGACCACAATGCCCACGATCCCCATGAAGCCGAGGAAGAAGGGGAGCCAGTTGCCGTAAGAACCCCACAGCACGATGCCGCTGATGAAGTAGAGAGGGGGTGTCCCGACATACGCCCTCCACCCGGAGGGCCATCCCCAAATGAGGATGGGCAGCTTCAGAAACATGGCGCCGAT
The DNA here is from genome assembly GCA_017882825.1 of Demequinaceae bacterium. Taxonomy (GTDB): domain Bacteria; phylum Actinomycetota; class Actinomycetes; order Actinomycetales; family Demequinaceae; genus JAFGBM01. Next base: position 2,611 of record JADGOS010000015.1, read on the forward strand.
CAGGATGGCGCTCCCGATGACGTACTGCGTGGTGCTCACTGGTCGCCCTCGGCTTCGACTGAATCCTCGCGGCTCCGGGCCCGAGGCGCCGGCCCCCACTTCTAGGGGCATGGAGCCAAGTTTCCATGGGCCACCACATTGTGCCGAGTCGGGGCCACAATGGGCACATGGCCCGGTCCCCGATTGCCGCATGGCGGCGCCGCGATCGCGTGCGCGAAATTGCCGCGTGGAGCGTTGCGGCCGTCGGAGTCCTCGGTATCCTCTCCGCGACCTCCGCGCCCATCCACCATCGCCTCGCGCTCATCCTTCAGTTCCTGCCGTTTCACGCGGCCCGGGCCGCAGCCGCGACGCTCGTCCTCGCGTCGTTCGCTTTGCTCGTCACGGCCCGCGGGCTCCGCCGAGGCGGGCGGCTCGCGTGGATCGTCGTCATCGTCCTCCTGACCCTCGCCACCGTCCTCAACGTCGCCAAGGGCCTCGACCTCGAGGAGGCAGCGGTGTCGCTCGGCCTCGCGGGGTGGCTCGCGACGCAGCGCGCCGCCTTCCCCGTCATGCCGACCCGCGTCGCGGTGAGGCGCGCGCTCCTGGTAGGTTTCGGCGGCGCATTCGCGGTCGTCGGTCTCGGCGTCGCCCTGTCGATGCTCGTTGGCCGTCGGCACCACCCTCGCTTCGGTGAGTCGACGCGGGCGATCGCCGAGCGACTCGGTGGCAACGCGGCGTTGCCGTTGCCCGGCGTCGGCCACTTCGTCACGCCCATGCTTGTAGCCGCCACCCTCGGCCTCATCGGCGCGAGCCTCTGGGTGTTGTTCTCGCCGCGCAACCCGTACCACCTCCACGGCGCGGCTCACCTCGAAGAACGTGAGCGGGCGCGCTCGATCGTTCGGGAATTCGGCGGGGGATCGCTGGACTACTTCGCCCTGCGCGACGACAAGGACTGGTTCTTCACGGGGCGCAGCGTCGTGGCGTACGCCGTGCGGCGCGGCGTCTGCCTCGTGTCGCCCGATCCGATCGGGCCAGTCGACGAGCGCGACGGGACCTGGGCGGAGTTCGTGGCCTTCGCGGAACGCAGCGGCTGGGCCCTGTCGGTGATTGGCGCGTCGGAGGCCTGGCTGCCGACATACGAGGCGGCGGGGCTCCGCGTCATCTATATGGGCGACGAGGCGATCGTCGAGTGCGAGGGGTTCACCCTGGATACCCCGGAGATGAAGAGCCTCAGGAACGCGTACAACCGGGTGAAGCGCTCGGGGTGCACCGCGCGCTTCGTCAATCCCTTGGAACTCACCCCCGTCGAGAGGGCGAGGATCATGGAGATCTCCGGGGAGAGTCGTGTGGGCGACGCCGAGCGCGGCTTCTCCATGACCCTCTCCCGATTCTTCGATCCCCGCGACGACGACCTCTTGATGACCATCGTGGGCGACGGCGAGGGCGTGACCCAGGCGTTCCTCCTGTGGGTCCCGGCCAAGGAGATGGGCGGGTGGTCGCTCGACGTCATGCGGCGCAACCCCGAGGCCGACCTTCCGAACGGCGTCATGGATTTCGCGATCCTCGAGACGATCTTTCACCTCGCGCCGTCGGGTGGCGCGCTCGGGCTCAACTTCGCGCTCTTCCGCGACCTGGCCAGTGGAGGGCTGGAACGCCCCGGGGCCCGGCTCTCTCGCATGGCCCTTCGCGCGTTCGCCGGCGGCCTGCAGATCGACGCGCTTGGCCGCTTCAACGCCAAGTACGGGCCACGATGGCAGGCGCGCTACGTGGTGCTCGACTCCGCCGAATACACGGCCGCCCAGGGCTTCGCGATTGCCGATGCAGAGGGGATCCGCGAAATTCCGCTGATGGGCCGGTTCCTAGGCCGGCGCGAGGCGCCGGCCTAGGAACGTCCATCGGAGTGACGAAGCCGTTACGCGACGGTGATCGTCTTGTCCATTCCACTGGCCTTGTGGCTCCCGATCGAGCACCAGAGTTCATAGGAGCCAGCCGCGAGCGTGACCGTGATGCTCTCGGAGCCGCCCGCCTTGATGGTCGAGGTTGCCGTGCCGGCAATTCCGGGACCCTTGATGTTGAGGTTGTGGCTGACCGCGCCGTCGTCCTTCACGACGAACGTGTAGGCGCCCGGCTTGAAGGTCGCCTGGGAAAGGGCGATGGCGAACTCCGTCTCGGTGACGTTCACCACGGTGCCCTTTGTTGCCGCGGGCTTTGTGGTGGTCGCTGCCGGCGCAGGCGCAACTGCTACCGGTGCCTTGGTGGTCGTTGCAGCGAGGGGCGTCGTCTGGGCGCCGGATGTGCCGCAACCGGTGAGGAGAAGCATCACCCCCGAGACGATTCCGACGAGCCCTGCTGCCTTGCGTGATGCGAGTTTCATCTTTACTCCTCCCGAACGCCGTTTGGCGCTCACTTAGGGCAACGCGCGAACGGTCGCAAGTAGTCCACCCATCTTGGGGAGGACAGCGGTGCCGAGGCATCTGGAGACGACGACCTGCCACCCGTGACACGATGGAGTCATGACGGCAGCAGAAGGATTCGAGTTCCGCGAGCGCAAGTCCGGCGAGGTCGCGATCTTCAACAACGGCAAGCTCGTGAAGATGATGCGCGGCGCCGAGGCGAAGAAGTTCCTCCAGGACGTGAAGAAGGGCGACGCCCAGCAGGTCATGCTCGACACCGTGGGGGACAAGGGCGCGCGACGCCCGGGCAACGGGCCGATCGAGGGCGGCAAGTCCCTCGGCGGCGACGGCCAGGCGCATGCCCACGAGGTCTTCCGGCGCCGCTCCAGCTAGCGCGCGGAGGAGTCCGCCGGAGCCGATAGTCTCGCCGTCTGGCCCCCAAGGAAGGCTCCGCATGACTACCTGGCTTCGCAGGCCGCGCGTCGCGGTCTCGGTCACCTTCCTGGTGAACGGCCTCATCATCGCGTCGTGGGCGCCGCACGTTCCCTACGTGCGCGAACGGCTCGCGCTCACCGAGGGAGTCCTGGGCGTCGCCCTCCTCGCCGGAGCCGTGGGCTCCGTGTCGGCCATGACCCTCGCGGCTCCGCTCAGCGCGCGGATCGGGCCCCACCGGCTTGCGATGGCGGCGGGAGTGGCGCTCGCCTTCGTTGCGCCGTTGCCGGTCCTCGCGCCGAGTCTCTGGACACTCGTCCTCGCCCTGCTGGCGTGGGGCGCGTCGATCGGCTCGATGGACCTTGCGATGAACGCCGTCGCGGCGGACGTGGAGCATCGCGGCGGGCGCCCGCTCATGTCCAGCTTCCACGGCATGTGGAGCCTCGGCGCGCTGATCGGCTCGGTCATCGCGTTTGGCGCGATCCGCGTGGGGCTGACCCCGCTGGAACACATGGCCGCCGTTTCTCTGCTCGTGCTCGTCGGGGCGTGGACGAGTTTCCGGGCGCTGCCTCGGGCGACGCGCGGCATGGACGAGGCCCCGTCGGGCAGGCTCCGCTGGCCGGGGCGCGCTCTCCTGGTCGTCGGCGTGATCGCCCTGATCGTGCTCGCGGCAGAGGGCGCCGTCGAGAACTGGAGCGCCCTCGTCCTGAAGGAGAACTTCGGCTCGACGGCGTCGTTCGCCGCGCTCGGATATGGCGCGCTCTCGCTGACGATGGCGGCGTTCCGCTTCCTCGGCGACGGGATCAACAAGCGGGTCGGTCCGGTGATGCTCCTGGCGGGGGGAGCGGGCCTCGCGGGCGCGGGCCTCGCCTTCGGGATGATCGTCGGCACGCCGTGGGCCGGGGTGGTGGGGTTTGGGATCATGGGGATCGGGCTCGCGAACACGGTCCCCATCGTGTTCTCGGCCGGCGCCGCGCACGGGCGGACGGCCGCCGAGGGGCTCAGCGTTGTCGCGGTTCTCGGCTACCTCGGCTTCCTCGTCGCCCCGCCGACGATCGGGTTCGTGGCGCAAGCGACGTCCCTTCCGATCGCCCTTGGCTGCGTCGCCGCGACCCTCGGCGTCGCGGCGCTCATGTCCCGCGCGGTGGCGCCCATGAAGGCGCCGGTGGGCTTGCAAGAGCCGCGCTAGCCGCCTACCCGAGGGTGGCGCTACACGATCTCGCGGTCCTGGCGGCGGCGGGTCAGGTTCCACCAGATGAGCGCCGTCGTCAGCGCCACGCCGGCGACGGTGGCGCCGACGACGATTCCCCGGCGCCGCCTGCTCTCGCGAAGGGCTACCGGGCGCCGGAAGTGGAGCACGCCCCACCCGTGGGCGGCCGCGGCGCGTCGCATCGCGGGGTTGGGATTGACGGCGAACCCGTAGCCGACGGCGTTGAGCATGGGCGCGTCGGTGATCGAATCGGAGTAGGCGTAGCAGCGCCCAAGGTCGTAGCCCCGCTCGGCCGCCATGGCGCGGATCGCGTCGGCCTTGTAGGGCCCAAAGACGTACCGGCTGATCTTCCCGGTGAAGACGCCGTCGACCACCTCCATACGCGAGGCGATGAAATCCTTGGTGCCCAACAGGCTCGCGATCGGCTGGACGACCTCGGCGCCGGATGCGCTCACAATGATGACGTCGCGGCCGTTGGCTTGGTGGCGGCGGATGAGGGTGAGAGCCTCCTCGTAGACGACGGGGTCGATCAGTCGCTTGACCGTCTCGCCGACGATGCGGCGTACCGTCGCCGCCTCCCACCCCTTGATGGTCTCGGCGAGCGCGTCGCGGAGCCGGGCGGTCTGACGAGCGTCGGCGCCGCCGACCATGAAGAGGAACTGGGCGTACGCGGTCCTGAGCGCGTCGCTCGTCTTGAGAAGCCCGTTGGAGCGTAGGTCGCGCGAGAACCTCGCCGTCGAGGACGTCGCGATGATCGTCTTGTCGAGGTCGAAGAATGCCGCCGTGGAGCCGTGCTCCGTCATGGTCCCTCCCACGTTCCAGTCTACGAGCCCATGGAGCCCCCGATGGAGGACCGGCCGGACGGGCGCGAGATTCCGGTGTCCCCAGGTCGCGGGGAACGAGGGCGGAGGGCGCGTCTTTGGCGCGGCGGGGGCGGCGCTCGGGCGGCGAGGGAAACGTGGCCCACATGAGCATGCTCCTTCCCTTCGTCGCCGGGCCGCTCCGCGGGCTCCTGGAGACGCCCGGGGTCACGGACGTCCTTGTCAACGGGCCGGACGAGGTGTGGATCGACCGCGGCATGGGCCTCGAGCGGGCGTCCGTCGGCTTCTGCTCCGCTGGCGACGTGCGCGAGCTCGCGGTTCGGCTCGCGTCCCTCGGCGGGCGGAGGCTCGACGACGCGTGTCCGCTCGTCGACGCCCGCCTCCCCGACGGCACGCGACTCCACGCGGCCCTTCCGCCCGTCGTCGACGGCTGCGCGGCGATCTCCCTCCGGACGGTCCGCCGCGGGGCGCTGACGCTGGACGACCTTGAGCTCTGCGGCACGCTTGCGCCCGGGCTCGCCCCCGTGCTCGCGGGGCTCGTCGCCGGGCGCGCCTCGCTCCTGATCACCGGGGCCACTGGCAGCGGCAAGACAACGCTCCTCGCGAGCCTCCTCTCGCTCGTCGATCCATCCGAGCGGATCGTGGTGATCGAGGAGGCGGGGGAGGTCAACCCCACGCATCCGCACGTGGTGCGACTTGTGGAGAGGCGCGCGAACGTCGACGGAGCCGGCGCGGTGGAGGTCTCGCGGCTGGTGAGGGAGGCGTTGCGGATGCGCCCCGACCGGATTGTGCTCGGCGAGTGCAGGGGCCCCGAGGTCCGCGACGTCCTGACCGCGCTCAACACGGGCCACCGCGGCGGTATGGCCACGCTCCACGCGAACGCGCCCGCGGACGTTCCGGCCCGCCTCGCCGCGCTCGGCGCGCTCGCCGGGATGGACGCGCGCGCCACGGACCTTCACGCCGCCGCGGCCTTCGAGGCGGTCATTCACCTGGAGAAGACCTCCGCGGGCCGCCGCGTGACCGAGATCGCCATCCTCCGGGCCGACGAGGGTCGCCGCTCCGCGCGGCTCCGCGTCAGGGCGGCGCTGCACGTGGGCGCGGACGGCCGGACGGAGGTCGGCCCGGCATGGCCCGAGATCGAGGCGCTCCTTCCGGAGGCGTGGGAGGGGACTGCGGCGCTGGGGATCGCGGCGTGAGCGCCGCCGAGGCCCGCGGATCGCTCGCGGCGACAGAGGCGATCGGGCTGCTCCGCTCGGGAGCGTCGCCCGAGCAGGCGTGGCGGGAGGCATACGGGGTGGGCGTCGAGCCCGACGGCGCCCCGACCGTTTCGCCGAGCGACCCGTCCGAACCGGCCCTTCGCGCGGCGGGACGCCTCGCACACCAGACGGGTGCGCCCCTTGCGGACGTGCTGGGCACCATCGTGGAAACCGAGCGCGCGCGCGAGCGCGCCGAGGTGGCGCGGGAGCTCGCGCTCGCGGGACCCCAGGCGAGCGGGCTCGTGCTGCAGTGGCTTCCGGCCGCAGGCTGGGCGCTTGCGGCGGCCGTCGACGTCACCTCCCTGCGGATCCTCGCGGGGACGGCTCTCGGCTGGGTCTTGCTCGCCGTCGGCGCGGCCCTCTGGTTCGCGGGGCGCCGATGGATACGGGCGCTAACCGCTACAGCGCGCGAGGCGGGCAGGGCCAGCGAGCCCGCCGCGTTGCCGCTCGCCCTCGCCGAGGCCGCGGTGGCGGCCGGACTGGACCTTCGCTCGGCGATCGCCGCCGTCGGCCACGCGATGGCGGACCGGACGGGCGCGGCCCTGGTGTCGGTGGCCGGATCGCTCGGAGCGGGCGTCGCGTGGGACGCTGCCTGGGCAGACGCCGCAGCGCACGACGTCGCGCCGTCGATCGAGCCGCTCGGTCACGCGCTCCGGTCGTCGTGGATGTCGGGCGCCTCGCCGCTACCCCTCCTGAGGGCGTCTCGGGAGGTGGTCGTCGAGCGGGCGCGCGCCGAGGCGGAGGGCGCCGCGGCCGTCCTCGGCGTGCGGGTCGCGCTTCCGCTCGCGCTGTGCCTGCTCCCCTCCTTCGTCGTGGTCGGGGTGGTGCCGCTGCTCCTCGCCGTCGCGAGGGGCGCGGGGATGGGATCGATGTCGCCGTGATGCGACGGACTGGGACCGATGTCGCCGCGATGCGACGGAGAAGGAGAGAGACTATGGACGATTTCGACAGTGAGCTGGATCGCGGGTCCGCGACCGCCGAGTACGCCATCGTGACGGTCGCCGCCGCGGGCTTCGCGGCGGTGCTCGTCGCGCTCCTCAAGTCGCCGGAGGTCCGCGACATGCTCCTCGGGCTCGTGCGCTCGGCGCTGGGTTCGTGACGCGCGCCAAGGCAACGGACCGCGGCTCAACCGACCGCGGCTCAACCGACCGCGGCTCAACCGACTGCGGCTGGGCGGACCGCGGCTCAGCGACGGTGGAGTTCGCCGTCGCCCTTCCCGCCGTCGCCCTAGTGCTTGGCTTGATTCTCGGATCCGCGACGTGGGGAGTTGGCGCGATCCGCACGCAGCACGCGGCCAACGAAGGGGCGCGCGTCGCCATCGTGGGGACCCCGGCGGACGCGCGCGGCGCGGCCGAGCGGGTCGCGGGGGCGGGCGCCGCCGTCACGGTGACCCGTGACGGCGTGTGGATCTCGGTGACCGTGGACGCGCCAGCGCCGTGGGGTCCCGCCTTCCACGCGGGGGCGGTGGCTCGTGCGCAGGAGTGACGACGCGGGCTCAATGACCATCGTCACGGTGGGCCTGGTCGCGATCGCCGCGACCCTTGCCGTGACGGTCGCGATCGCAGGTGGGCTCGCCCTTGGGGCGACCAAGGCCCAGGGCGCCGCGGACGCCTCGGCTCTCGCGGCCGCGTCGGACGCCAGGGATCGTCGCGCCCTCGGCCAGGCCTACCGCGGCGCAGACCCTGCACCCTGTCGCGCCGCGCGCGAGGTTGCCGAGAGGTGGGGCGTGGCCGTGGCCTCGTGCGTCGTCGGGACCGGCGGCGTCGTGACCGTCAAGGTTGGGGTCGCCGTCAGCGTCGGCGAGGTGAGCGCGACCGCGAACGCGGGGCCGAACTCGCGATCGAGGCGCGGGATGCGCTCGCCACCGGGCGGACGTGCGAAACGGACGGCTCGCTGTGCTGGCGAGTCGCCCGTTCGCGTTCCTTCCCCGAATAGACCCGGGTGCGGCGCAGGCTGAGGGAACCGCGCCGCACCCGGGAGTCTTAGGTTATCGACGGCTAGGTCGGCGGCGGCACATCGGCCCATGCTGTGCCCGTCCAGTACTTGCCGCCCGGCGGCGACGCGATGTTGTAGTACTGACCGCACGGGACGTACCACTTGAAGTTCGTCGGGTCGACGAGGACCTTCCGGTAGCCGTTGTTCTGGGTCCAAGGGTGGTTGCCGCCGCTACTGTTCGCGGTCCATGTCCCGTACTTGCTCGAGAGTTCGTCCTCCCTGAGGCACGAGATCCTGTGGGTCGCGCCCTTCCAGTCGACCGTTGACCCCTTGCACACGTTGCCGCTCGACGACTTGAGTTCGCTACCCATGTACCAGTAGTCGTTGACCGTCGACGTGTAGACCTTGCCTACGGTGCACGCGATGCGCTTGTCTTCCCAGCCGCCGGAGTTGGTGCCGCTCACGGGGTTGTTCGAGATTGCGCCCGAGAAGGTCTCACCGGTGGCGTAGTCCGTCCACGTCTCGCACTTGTAGACCTCGCCGTTGCCGAACATGAAGAAACTAGGGTTGAACGTCCACTTTTCGGTTGAGCAGCTATAGGAACCGGCGCCTCCCGGCGCGGTCCACGTGCCGTTGGTTCCACACGTGGTGGGACTGCCTTCCCACGGATTGTCGAACGTGGCAGGCTCCGCCGGCGGGGTGGTTGTCGTGGTCGTCGTCGTGGTCGTGGTCGTGGTCGTGGTCGTGCCGGAGCTGGCGTTGGCCGTACCGGGACTCTTGGCCGCAGACGCGGCCGCAGACGCTGCTGCGGCCGCAGCCACCGCGTCGGCGGCCTGCTGCTCCGCGAGGTGCTTGGCCTGGATCTTCGCGGCGACCTGGAGGTCCGCGTAGATCTTGTCGAGACTGTCCCTCGTCGTCTGGTCCACCCCGTTGTAGCCGCTGCCGTACTTGCCGTTGAAGTCGAAGATGCTCGGCAGGCCGTTCTCGATGTCGCGGTCCTGGGTCGCGGCGTCGTTCCGGTGGTCGATGGTCACGTAGACCTGGGTTCCGATGACTCCCAGGGCGACGGCGCTGACGGAGCCGACGACGGCCGCCGAGCCCTGCCGCACGGCACGCGCGCGCTTCGTCTTGGCGAGAAGGCCGTCGATGACGGCGTCCGTCGGGGCGTAGCCCACGGAACCGAACTGGCCGAGCCGGTTCATCTGCTCACTGATATTCATGACTTCAGCATCCTTTGCCGTGTCGCGGGTTCTTCGATGGTGCTGTAGTCCACACCAGGTGAGGGGTTTTCCTCGAGCGCTCCGAGGTGACCGCGGAGTTTCACCGCGGCGTCGGAGAGGTATCGGTGCACGGCACCCTCAGATATGCCGAGTTCGCGGCCGATGGCGACCGCGGTCAAATCGTCGTAGTAGCGAAGCACCGTGCACGCACGCTCGCGCGGCGTGAGGTGGCGCAAGGCCTCTTGGAGATCGGTGCGGAACTCCACCGTCGAGGCGCGTGAGGCGTTCGCCGTTTCGTCCTTCAGGAGGTGGAAGATGCGCCTCCATGCCTGGTCTCTGCGGCCAGCATCCGTGTGCGCCGAGAACATCGCGCGCCGGACGTAGGCCTCGGCCTCGCCGAGCGAGACGCTCGACTTGCCCCGAGAGAAGGTCTTCACCACCGCGTCGTGGAAGAGGTCTTCCGCGTCTCGGCTGTTGCCGGCGAGCAGGTAGCCATAGGCCACGAGGGCACTGCCGCGTCGTCGCACCAACTCTTCCAACGTGTCGGCCCAACTCGGCATGGCTACCTCTTCACGGGGCGGTCCTTGTGACTGTCCTTATTTACCAATACGACGGGGGAGCCCAAAACCTTGGGGTGGCATGTGTGCGTGTGACATTTCCCACTGGGCGGCGCCGGGACGCTGAAATCCGTCGGCCCCCGCCCCTCCAGTATGGGAGGCGGGGGCCGACGGCGGCAGGGGGTCAGTGCGTGGTGATGGTCACAGTCCCGAGGGAGGTCCAGACCTGGAGGTCCAGGTAATCCTGTTGCGAGGGGCCGATGATCGGCGGCATCGGGTCGATGGAGATCGGGCCGACGGCGATCGGGTCCGTGGCGGCCGGCGGGGCCGCCGGGGTGCTGCTCGCGCCGCCGCTCGCTTTGCCCGATCCAACTGCGGTGCCGGATCCAACTGACGTCGTGCCGTTCCCCAGCCGGGCCGGTTCGGCGACGCCCACGCCCGGGACCGCAGTGCCGTTCAAAACCACTGTGCCGTTCGAGTACGGCTGGAGCGACATGCTCTGCATCACGAGGAGCGTGTACTTGCCCGACGACAGGCTCGTCGCCGTTCCGTCCTGGCTAGAGCACCCAGTGATGTCGCGCCAGAGGTAGGTGCCGGAGAGGGACGCGGCCGGGGCGAGGGTGCCCCAGTATGTCGCGGGGTCATCCTGCGCGGTGGGTTCCGTCGCGAGGGCCGACTGCTTCATCAGCATTCCGGCGTTGGGGTCCAGGGCGACCGGGTACGCCTGCGCCACAACTCGGCCGTCCTTGACGAGGTAGAGGGACCGGTTGGGCTCGCCGTAGAAACCGGGGATGGAATACGACGACGTGTTCGTCACCGAGACGGTGACCTTCGGGTTGTCGTCCACCACCCAGCCGTAGCTGACGGAGAGGCGCGCCGGCACCTCGGCGGAGACGGAGAGAAGACCCAGATCGGCCGAGCGCGTCGGGAAGTGGAGGCCGCTCAGGCCGTCCCAACTGCAGCCGAAGTAGTTCTGGTCGGTCGTGGTCGGCGCGAACGTCTCCATCTGTCCGTATCCGTTCGGCAGAATCCAGCGCGACGATCCCTCCTTCATGTCCCACGGGGCGGAGGTGGCCGCGGCGTCGAACAGCGAGCGCGCGATCGAGGGGGTAAGGATGTCGACGGGCTGCGCCGGTGGCGTCCACGGCTGAGGGTAGTAGTCGGCGAACGGGTTGTCGACGGGGTCGCCGGCGACCGAGAAGGTGATGGGGTCGGACGTGATCCGGTAGTCCCAGCCCCGCGGCTCGACGGGCATGGGGGCCACGTCCGACGGCGCAGTGCCGTCCGACGGCGCGCCCAGGCCCGCGGCCGGATCGGAGCCCCCGGCGTTGGGGTTCAGGGGGAAGGTGGTCTGGGGCGTGGGGGCCGGCCCGGGGACGATGGTCGCCGTCGGGGCGGGCTCAGGTGCGGTGGTCGGCACAGGCGCGACCGTCGGCGCGACGGTGGGCTCGATCGACGGTGACGGCTCCGGTGTGGGCGCCGCGACCGCGTTCATGAACGCCTGGCTGAGGACGAGTTCGTAGCCGCTCGCGGGAAGCGGGGCGGCCGTGAAGCAGTTGACAAGCGGAAGGGAGGCGGTGGACTTCGTCGTGTCTCCCTGAGCGAGGGTCAGCGCCTGCTCGGCCTGGCTCGCGGTCAGGGCCGCCACGACCATGCCCTGCCACAGGACGACGGCGTCGGGGCCGGTCGTCGTGACGTCAAGCGCCTGATTTGCCGTGACCGTCACAGGGACGTCCAGCGTCGCGCCCCCATCCGGGGTCGCGGCCGCGTCGAACTCCGCGGCGATGGAGAGCGCGTCGGTGCCCCCGACCCCGTAGTCCTGCAGCGGGAACGAGCCGCACGCGCCCCAGGACATCCAGCGTCCGTCGGAGGCGACCGTGGCATCCTTCGGCGCCTCGGCGCCGGCCACGGGCGCTGCCCCCGGGGCGAGCGCGGCGGAGTCCCGTTGCGACGAGTTCAGCGCGGAACCCGGCTGCACGATGCCGAGCACGGCGAGCGCCACGACGCCCAGGCCCGCGACGCTATTGCCCGCGGCGCGGACGCCGCGTTGCACCCGCACCCTGCGGGCCGCGCGGCCGACGGAAACGGACGCCTCGCCCACGGGGGCGCGATCGGCGCCGCTCCGCAGGAGGTCGGAGAGTTTGGTCATGTCATGTCCTTTCTTCACGGTCACGCGCGGTCGAGGCGCGACGCGCCGTAGCGGGAGTCGGTGGAGTGCGAGTCGGCGGGGCGGGAGTCGGCACTGCTGGAGTAAGCACCGCGGGAATCGGCGTAGGCGTCCTCGAGGGAACCCAGGCTGCGCTCAAGTCTGGCGATGCCGTCGGCGAGGTAGCGCTTGACGCTGCCGCCCGCGATCCCCAGTTGGCGCCCGATCTGCGGCACCGTGAGGTCGTCGAAATAGCGGAGCACCACGCATGCGCGCTCGCGGGGCGGAAGAAGGGCGAGGGCCGCGTGGATGTCGGCTTCCATGTCCAGCTCCGGCATGGCATCCACGGCTCCTTCGCCCGGCCGGAAGAGGTGCTGGACTGCGTTCCATCTCTGGCGGCGGCGGTACCGGTCCACGTAGGTGGTGGTGATGGCTCGGCGCACATAGGCCTCGGCCTTGAGGGCGGTCAGTCCGGGGCGCGGGCGCGAGAAGGTCTTGACGAGCGCGTCCTGCACGAGGTCCTGGGCGTCGGTCGCGTTGCCGCAAACAAGATAGGCATATCCGAGGAGCGCCCGTTCGCGGTCGCGCATCAGGGCTTCCATCGCGTCATGCCACTCGGCCATATCTCCTCCATCGTGGCCCTGAGGCCCCTCTTGCAGGTGTTGACGAACGCGCGGCGGGAATCGTTGGGTCGGCGCCGCCTCTTCCCCTCACCCATTGTTCTCCCCGACCCCCCCGATCCACGGGGCGGCGCCTCGAACTCCCCGCCCCGGTCGTTAAGGAGGGCGCATCGTCGCGAGCGTCGCGGCGTGCGTCGGCGAGGCTCCCGGGGGTGTCAGACCCCGGACGTAGGGTGGGGGTTCACGTCGACGATTGGCGTGTAGCGGAGGGTTTCCGGGCCCGGGGAGGCCATCCGCGCCGAACCCGGGACTAAAGTCCTACCCCGCGTTCCCGGAGGGGGAGTAGACACAACATATGGGTGCAGAACCCGAGTGAGCCACTAGATGTTGTGGTCCTAGGAACACCCCTTCAAGCGTCAATACCAAGCCATGAAAGCAAGGGAGCCGACATGACCATCGCCGCCGTCGAGCGAGCCAAGCCCGTTATCAACGTCGAGAAGTCCGTCCAGGAATACCTGGACCGCAGTGACTGGCGCGTCAACGCGAACGCCAATCAGGGCTACTCCCTGGGCGGCCTGATCCTCAACACCGCGGGCAAGGTGATCGCCAACTACTGGCTGAGCCACGTCTACGCGCCCCAGGCAGGCGAGGCGCACCGCAGCGGCGACCTCCACATTCACGACCTCGATATGTTCTCGGGCTACTGCGCGGGCTGGTCCCTGCGCGCGCTCCTCGCGGAGGGCTTCAACGGCGTCCCCGGCAAGGTCGAGGCGAGCCCCGCGAAGCACTTCTCGTCCGCCATTGGGCAGATCGTCAACTTCCTCGGCACGCTCCAGAACGAGTGGGCGGGCGCGCAGGCGTTCAGCTCTTTCGACACTTACATGGCGCCGTTCATCCGCCTCGAGGGCCTCACCTACAAGCAGGTGCGCCAGGGCATCCAGGAACTCATCTACAACCTCAACGTCCCCTCGCGCTGGGGCACCCAGACGCCCTTCACCAACCTCACGTTCGACTGGACGTGCCCCGCGGACCTCGCCTGCCAGATTCCTGTGATCGCGGGACGCGAGATGGACTTCGCCTACGGCGACCTCCAGCCCGAGATGGACATGATCAACCGGGCCTACATCGACGTCATGACGACGGGCGACGCGGCCGGGCGGGTCTTTACCTTCCCGATCCCCACGTACAACATCACCAAGGAGTTCGACTGGGACAGCCCCAACGCCGACCTCCTGTTCGAGATGACCGCGAAGTACGGCCTGCCCTACTTCCAGAACTTCATCAACTCCGACCTCGAGCCCCACATGGTGCGCTCCATGTGCTGCCGCCTTCAGCTGGACCTGCGCGAGCTCCTCAAGCGGGGCAACGGGCTCTTCGGATCGGCCGAGCAGACGGGCTCCGTCGGCGTCGTCACCATCAACTGCGCGCGCCTCGGCTACCGCTTCAAGGGCGACCACGACGGGCTCTACGCGGAACTCGACCGCCTGCTCGAGTTGGCGCGCGGCACGCTCGAAGAGAAGCGCAAGGTCATCCAGGAGGCGATCGACGACGGCCTCTTCCCGTACACGAAGCGCTACCTCGGCACGCTCCGCAACCACTTCTCGACCATCGGCATCAACGGCGTCAACGAGATGATCCGCAACTTCACCGGCGACGCGTACGACATCACCACCGACGCGGGCGAGGCGATGGCCCGCGAACTCCTCGATCACGTCCGCGAGACGATGGTGCGCTTCCAGGAGGAGACCACGCACCTCTACAACCTCGAGGCGACGCCGGCGGAGGGCACCACGTACCGCTTCGCCAAGGAGGACGCCCGTCGCTTCCCCGGCATCCTTCAGGCCGGAACCCCCGAGCAGCCGTACTACACCAACTCCACGCAACTTCCCGTGGGGTTCACGGACGACCCGTTCGAGGCGCTCGAGCGTCAGGCGGACCTCCAGACGCGGTACACGGGTGGCACGGTTCTTCACCTCTACATGCGGGAGCGCGTCTCGAGCGCCCAGGCCTGCAAGGAACTCGTCAAGCGGGCGCTTTCCTCTGCCCGGCTCCCGTACATCACCGTCACACCCACCTTCTCCATTTGCCCGTTCCACGGCTACCTCGAGGGCGAGCAGCCCACGTGCCCGCTGTGCCAGCTCGAATTCCCCGACCGGGAGCCGCAGCAGTGCGAGGTCTGGACCAGGGTCATGGGTTACCACCGGCCCGTCTCGAGTTTCAACATCGGCAAGAAGGGCGAGCACGCTGAGCGCGTCCACTTCCGTGAGGAATCAGCGATCCTGACATGACGGCCGACGACCTCGCGATCGCGGGGTTCGTGCCGTTCTCGTCGATCGATTGGCCGGCGCGGCTCGCCGCGACGGTCTTCCTCCAGGGTTGCCCGTGGAACTGCGGGTACTGCCAGAACCCCGATCTGATCGACCCGCTCCTTCCCGGGACGCTCGCCTGGCGGACCGTTCGCGAGACGCTCGGGCGTCGCGTCGGGCTCCTGGATGGCGTGGTGTTCTCGGGGGGCGAGCCCCTCCGCCAAGCCGCGCTCGTGGACGCCGTCGCCGAGGTTCGGGACATGGGATTTCTCGCGGCCGTCCACACCGCTGGTTCCTACCCCGCGCGGCTCAAGGCCCTGCTGCCTTCCCTCGCGTGGGTGGGCCTCGACATCAAGGCGCCGCCGCGCCTCTACGGCGCGGTGACCGGGATCGAGGCGAGCGGCGCGCGCGCGTGGGAGTCCCTCGACCTGGTGGTGGACTCGGGGATCGACTACGAGGTCCGCGTGACCGTCGACCCCACGGTCCTTGGACTGTCCGACGTCGAGGAGATCGTCGCGGAACTCGGCAGGCGAGGGGCGCGGATGCCCGTGCTCCAAGAGGTCCGCGCCATGGGATCCCGTCCGGAGTACGCCGCCAAACTCGGCACCACCCGCCTCGCCGATGTCGTCCCCGAGGACGCGCTCCCCGGCGTCGAGCGGAGGGTCGAGCACGTCCCGATCAAGGGCGCGCCGAGCGTTCGCGAGGTGCTCGCGAGCAGGGATGACGGCGACTCGGACGACCAACGGATGTCCGCCTAGCGTCCGCTCGACCGACCCGCCCCCAGGACCGATAGCCGCGTCCCGTCGCGAAGCGCGAGTTGCTACACCTACAGTGGTGGCGGGTATCCTGCCCGCAGCGCGCCCTGCACGGGCGCCACGTCACGGAAGGCGGACACATGGCCGGCGGCCGCAAGCTCGTCATCGTCGAGTCGCCGACGAAATCCCGCACGATCGGCGGGCTTCTTGGCCCGGATTACGAGGTCGTGTCGTCGATCGGCCACATCCGCGACCTCCCCCAGCCCTCTGAGATGCCCGAGGGCAAGCGCGAGGGTTCCCTCGGCAAGTTCGCGGTGGATGTGGAGAACGGCTTCGAGCCGTACTACGTGATCTCGCCGGAGAAGAAGAAGGTCGTCGCCGAGATGCGGGCGAGCCTCAAGAACGCGACCGAGGTCTACCTCGCGACCGATGAGGACCGCGAGGGCGAGGCCATCGCGTGGCACCTGCTCGAGGTTCTGAAGCCGAAGGTGCCGGTCAAGCGGCTCGCGTTCCACGAGATCACCCCCGAGGGAATCCAGCGCGCGCTCGAGCACCCTCGCGAGGTGGACATGGAGCTCGTCGAGGCGCAGGAGGCCAGGCGCGTCCTCGATCGCCTCTACGGATACGAGGTGTCGCCGGTCCTGTGGCGCAAGGTCGCGTCCGGCCTGAGCGCCGGGCGGGTGCAGTCCATTGCGCTGCGCCTCGTGGTGGATCGGGAGCGCGAGCGCATGGCGTTCCGCACCGCCGAGTTCTGGGACGTGCGCGCCACCTTCGCGGCGACCATGGGCCCCGACTCCGGCCGAACCTTCGGGGCGCGCCTGACGTCCGTGGACGGCAAGCGCGTCGCGACCGGCCGCGACTTCGACGACAAGGGCACGCTCAAGGCCGACGGCGTCGTCCACGTCACCGCGGCGCTCGCCGGTTCCCTCGCGTCCGGCCTCGCCAGCGCCGATTTCTCCGTGGTGAGCGTCGAGTCCAAGCCGTACACGCGGAGGCCCGCCGCGCCCTTCATTACCTCGAGCCTCATCCAGGAGGCGAGCCGCAAACTCCGCCTCGGGGCTCGCGAGTCGATGCGCGTAGCCCAGGGCCTCTACGAGCGCGGCTACATCACCTATATGCGCACGGACTCGCCGATCCTGTCCGGCGAGGCGCTCCGCGCCGCGCGCGCCCAGGCGGCCGAACTCTACGGGGCCGAGACCGTCTCCGAGTCGCCGCGCGTCTACGCCTCCTCCGACGCCAACGCGCAGGAAGCCCACGAGGCGATCCGGCCAGCCGGCGACCGGTTCAAGACCCCGTCGAGCGTCCAGGGAGAGTTGCGCGGCGACGAGTTCCGCCTCTACGACCTCATCTGGAAGCGCACCGTCGCGAGCCAGATGAAGGACGCCAAGGGCACCACCTCGACGGTGCGCGTCGGCGCGCAGAGCGCCGCTCACCACGCCGTCGAGTTCAGCGCCTCGGGCACCATCATCACCTTCCCCGGCTTCCTGGCCGCCTACGAGGAGTCGCACGAGGCCTCGCGCTACGAGGAGGAAGAGGAGCAGGCGGTGAAGGTCGACGGAGACGACGCCCGCCTTCCGCGCCTCGAGGAGGGTCAGGCCGTTCGCCCGGACACGCTCGATCCGACGGCGCACCGCACGACTCCGCCGCCGCGATTCACTCAGGGCTCGATGATCAAGGAGCTCGAGGAGCGCAAGTTCGGCCGCCCTTCCACGTACGCCGCGACGGTGGACCTGATCGTCGCGCGCCAGTACGTGCGCGTCGACCGCCAGGCGCTCATCCCGACGTGGATCGCGTTCTCCATCGTTGGCCTCATGGAAAAGCACTTCGACTGGCTCATCGACTACGACTTCACCGCTGACATGGAACTTGGGCTCGACCGCATCGCGGCGGGCGAGCTGGACCGCCGCGACTGGCTCTCGGACTTCTACCTCGGCACGGGCTCCAGCGAGCACGGCCGCCAGGAGGGCCTCAAGCACCTGGTCGACGGCCTCGGGGCTATCGACGCCCGGGCGATCAACACGTTCGAGTTGGGCGACGGAATCGCAGTGCGCGTCGGCAAGTTCGGTCCCTACGTGGAGCGGACGTTGGACGGCGAGGCCCAGCGGGCGTCCGTCCCGGAGGACCTCGCGCCCGACGAGCTCACTCTTGAGAAGGCCGTCGAGCTACTCAGCAACCAGGGCGGCGAGGATCGCGTGCTCGGCGAGCACCCGGAGACCGGACACACGATCGTCGCGAAGTCCGGCCGCTACGGCCCCTACGTGACTGAGGTGCTGCCGGAGGGCGACAAGGCGAAGCCTAAGACCGGCTCGCTCTTCGCGTCGATGTCGGTGGACGGCGTGACGCTCGATCAGGCCGTGACGCTCCTGGCGTTGCCGCGCGTCGTTGGGGTGGACCCCGCCACGGGCGAGGAGATCACCGCCCAGAACGGCCGGTACGGTCCGTACCTCCGCAAGGGCACCGACTCCCGCACGCTCGAGAGCGAGGACCAGATCCTCACGATGACGCTTGAGGGCGCGCTCGCCATCTACGCCGAGCCCAAGCGCGGACGCGGCCGCCCGGTGGCGCCTCCCCTCAAGGAACTGGGCACCGATCCCACCACCGAGAAGCCCATCGTCATCAAGGAGGGCCGCTTCGGCGCGTACATCACCGACGGCGAGACCAATATCACCGTGCCCCGGGGCGAGACCGTCGAGGAGATGACGCACGAGCGCGCCGTTGAGCTCCTCGCCGAGAAGCGCGCCAAGGGCCCGACGGCCAAGAAGCGCCGCTCGCCTGCGAAGAAGGCGGTCGTCAAGAAGGCGAAGCCCGAGACCGCATAACTCGAGTCCGCGTAGCGCAAGTCCGCGTTACCGGGCCCTCGTGTCGCTCGGTGACTCGACGGGCTATCGTAACGTTATGACCGTACCTTCGCCCGTTCAGGCACCGCACCCCAAGACCGCTCCCTCCGTTCGCTGGGGGATCGTCGGCGTCGGCTGGATGGCCGACCAGTTCGCCAACGGGGTGAACGAGTTCACCGAATCCACCGTCCACGCCGTCTCCTCCCGTTCGCTCGAGAAGGCACAGGCGTTCGCCGCGAGCCACTCGGTCGCCAAGGCATACGGCTCCGTCGCCGAACTCGTCGCCGACCCGGATCTCGACATCATCCACATCGCGAGCCCCCACAGCGATCACCTGGAGAACGCGCTCGAAGCCATCGCGGCGGGGAAGAACGTCCTGGTCGAGAAGCCCATGTGTCGGAATGCCGCCGAGGCGCGCACCCTGATCGACGCCGCCCG
>JADGOS010000173.1 GCA_017882825.1 Demequinaceae bacterium
GTCGTCGAGCATCTTCTTGTACTGCGCGAGCTGGACCGCAGGATCGACGGGAGCCGCGGGCGCCGCGCCGGCGGCGGGCGTCGGAGGGATGAGTCCGCCGATGGCTCCCATGCCCATGCCCATCATGGCCAGTCCGGTGCCGCCGCCGCCGCTCTCCCCCGCCGCCTGGACGCCGCGCGCCACCGACTGCTTGAGGAACGTGTCCGCGCGGCCGCCGCTGAGGGCGTCGGCCTTCCGGACGTCGGACAGGAGCGCCTCGGTGTCCTTGTCGTACTCGATCGAGATGATCGTGGCCTGGGTGATGGTCAGACCGCGGCCCGACGTCCACTTGTAGTTCGCCTCGACCTCGCCGGCGAGCGACTGCGCGAAGCCCACGGAGTCGCCCTGGATCTTGGTGATCCGGTGCTCCTTGGTGGGGTCGTTGACGTAGCGCGAGAAGGCGCCGGCGAGCGAGCCGACCACCTCGTTGAAGAGTTGTTCGGATACGGGGTTGTCGGCCTGGGTGATGTCGAACTCCGGGGCGTTCGCGGAGATGTAGCTCGCGGGGACCAGGGTCTTGACGAACAGGACCGGGTCGACCACCTTGAGCACGTAGGTGCCTCGCGTGAGGGCACCGGCCTGGGCGTTGAGGTAGGAGTCATCCCAGTAGATGGGGCCCTGCGTGCCGAACCTGTTGTTCGGGATCTCCTTGAGGTTCACGTAGAACGCGAGTTGCTGGGTTCCGGGCTGCCCGCCGAACTTGTAGCGTTCCCACGAGGTCTTGAAGGTGGCACTGAGGATCCCGCCCCCGGCAAACACGGACTTGGAGTTCTGGTCCTGGCTGTCCCAGCGGTACGCGCCCGGGTCCGCGATGACCGCCGTGATGGCGCCGTCCTGGAACGTCAGCAGCCCGTAGCCCTCGGGCACGACGATGACCGAGCCGTTGGAGATGATGTTCTGCGAGGCGCGCGTGTTCTGGCCGCGGCCGGCGTTGGTCGCCTGGGTCACGGCGGGGAAGACGACGGCGGTGTCGGAGATTCCGCTAGGCGGAACGAGGAAGTCGAGCCACTGGTCACCAAAGGAGGACTTCAGCGAATCGACCGCGCCGCCCACCAGAATCTGAAGGAACCCCATGTTGCACCCCGTCGCTCGTGGGGGGACGCGGAACGTCCTCCCGTACCGGTAGCGGGATACGCCCCGCTTGGAAGCCAGCGTTCTCGCTCGCCCCCGCTTGCGCGAATCTATCACCCGGGCCCGGCGGCGTCTCCCCCAAATTGCGAAACAGAAGGCGCCGCGCAAAGTGCGCCCGGCTCGGGCGGGCGCTGGGCAAGAGAATGGCGGGTTGGGCGACTACTTGGGAGCGGTCGCGCGGTACTTCAGCGCGACGCCGTGGGCCTCCAGGGCGGACCGCAGTTCCTCGATGTCGGCGACGCTCGCGCGGTAGTACGTGCAGAAGCGCAGGACCCGCGAGTCGGGGTAGTCGTCGAGCCACGCCATCTTCTGCGCGACGTTCCACCGGTTGAGGTCGCCCGCCGCCGCCTTTCCCCCCGCGCGGGCGTACTGCATGACGAAGATCGTTGTCCCCGCCTTCAACCGAATCGAGTGCCAGCGGAGCGGCCAGCCCCACTGCACCAAGCGAGCGCCCTTCGCCCCCACCCGCAGGTAGAGGGGAGAACCGACACGTGCCGCGACGAGCGATCTGCCGGCGGCGAGCCCAATACCCACCACCCAGGCGATTGCGCCGACGACGACGCCGAGGAAACCAAAGACCTCGAGCATGGAGGCATCGTTCGTCAGCCATCCAGGCACGGCCAGGATTCCCGCCCAGAGGACGACGCCCGTACCGCCGAGCATCGCCGCGACGCGCCAGATCTTCGACCACGCGACGGCGTCCTCGGCGGCCCGCCCGAGGAGGGGGTGGAGCCCGCGATTTGCGTGCTCGCCCGACACCTGCGCGACCGGAACCGCGATCGAGGCTGCGCGCTGCTGCGCCGCGTCTTCCGCGTCGCCCTCCTCCTCAACCGCGTCGCTATGGGCCATCGCCTCCGCGTCGTCCGCGGGATTCACGAGCACGACGCCCTCCGAGGCGAGGGCGACGCGCAACTTCTCGAGCAGGGCGGCCTCGGCGAACGCGTTCGCCCACACGGCGAGCGACGCGCCCCGATACGAAATCGTCAGCTCGCGCACCAAGGTGCCGCGCGAGGACCCGAGGTTGGTGAAGTCGCATTTGAGTTTCGAGCCACGAGGGACATCGAGGAACCTCAGCGGCGCGCGACCTCTCCCGTTGACCGAGAGCCGCAACCCCGACGAAGAGGGCTCCAGGGTGATCCGCTGGGCGTATCCGCCCGAGCGCAACCACCACACGACAGGGAGCAGCGAGGCCACGAGCATCGCGGACGGCACCGGCACGCTCGTCAGCCGCGCCCAGCCCTGGTGGGATGAGCCCCCCAGGATGAAGAACACGAGGGAGAAGGCCGTCCACAACACCCAGGGACCGACGCCCAGGTATATCGCCTTGCGCGGGGGCCGAGCTACCTCGAAGGTTGTGGTCACATGGAGAACCTAGCGGTTCTTGCCTACGCGGGCGCCTCGACGGGCAAACCGAGCGCGCCTGGCCCTATGGCGTGGGCGTCCGCGCGTCGTAGTCGCGGAAGCTGGCACGCCCCGTAGCGTCGGCGCCGGACCCTCCCGTCCCGAATCGCACTCGGGA
>JADGOS010000016.1 GCA_017882825.1 Demequinaceae bacterium
CTAGGGGCAGGCTCCGGGTGATGCTCGGGGCCGCGCCCGGTGTCGGCAAGACCTTCGCGATGCTGGAGGAAGGTCACCGCCTGTTCGACGGGGGCAAGGACGTCGTCGTCGGAGTAGTGGAGACGCACGGCCGTCCGGCCACGGCGACACTCATCGAGGGGCTCGAGGTGCTCCCCCGGCGCACCGGTGAGCACCGCGGCGTGGCGCTGAGTGAGATGGATGTCGACGCGATCATCGCCCGGCACCCGGACATTGCCCTGGTGGACGAACTCGCCCACACCAATGCACCCGGCTCGGCCAACGCAAAGCGCTGGCAAGACGTCGAGGCCCTCCTTGACGCCGGAATCGACGTGATGTCCACCGTCAACATCCAGCACATCGAGTCCCTCAACGACGTGGTGCAGCAGATCACGGGGGTCGAGCAACGCGAGAGGATTCCGGACGCGGTCCTGCGCGGCGCCGACCAAGTCGAGGTGGTCGATATCGCCCCGCAGGCGCTCCGCGACCGGCTTGCCGAGGGACTCGTCTACCCGGCCGCCCGCGTCGACGCGGCCATGTCCAACTACTTCCGGCTCGGCAATCTCACGGCTCTGCGCGAGCTCGCCCTCCTGTGGCTCGCAGACGAGGTGGACAGCGCGTTGCAGAAGTATCGCGCCGAGCACGGCATCGACAGCAAGTGGGAGGCACGCGAGCGCGTCGTCGTGGCGCTGACCGGTGGCCCCGAGGGCGACGCGCTACTCCGCAGGGGCGCCCGCATCGCGGCGCGCTCCGGTGGAGGACAGCTCTTCGCCGTGCATGTGGCCGCGACGGATGGCCTCGTGGGCGCCGACCCCTCAATCCTCGCCGGGCAACGTGCCCTCGTCGACACCCTGGGCGGTACCTATCACCAGGTGGTCGGCGAAGAGGTCCCGCGCGCGCTCGTCGATTTCGCGAGGAGCGTCGAGGCGACCCAGTTGGTCATCGGCGCGACGCGGCGCTCGGCTCTCGCCTCGCTGCTGACGGGCCCCGGCATCGGGGCGACGGTGATCCGCGCGGCTGGCGACATCGACGTCCACATCGTCGCGCAACCGAAGGCGGGGAGGCGCGCGCTCCCCAAGATCGGCGGGGCGCTCTCGCCGGGGCGGCGCGCCGCGGGCTTCGGTCTCGCACTCGTGGGGCTGCCGCTCCTCAACCTCGGGCTACTGGCGTTTCGCAGCGACGACGCGATTACCACCGACGTCCTGTGCTTCCAGCTCCTCGTTGTGGTGGTCGCCCTCGTCGGCGGGATCTTCCCCGCGGTATTCGCCGCGGTGGCCGCGGCCCTCCTGCTCGACTTCTACTTCGTCACCCCCTGGCACACGATCACGATCGCCGAGCCCCTCCACCTCCTCGCGCTCGTCATCTTCGTTCTCGTCGCGGTGCTCGTGAGCATCGTCGTCGACCTCGCGGCGCGGCGCCTGCGAACTGCGAGCCGCTCGTCGGCCGAGTCCGCTACCCTCGCGCTGGTCGCCGGAAGCGTGTTGCGTGGGCAAGACGCGCTCGACGCGCTCGTCGGTCAACTGCGCGAGGCCTTCGGGATGACGAGCGTCATTCTGCGCGAGGGGGACGCGGCCATCTACAGTTCGACGGACTGGAGCGTCGCCCATGAGGGCGACGTCGAGACGACGTTCCCCCTTGGAGAGGCAGCGAGCCTCTGCGTGCGCGGCCGCGCGCTTCCCGCCTCCGACCGACGGGTGCTAACGGCCTTCCTGTCGCAGATCGGCGTCGCGTTGCGCGAGCGGCAACTCTCGCGCGAGGCCGAAGGCATGCGGCCCATTGCGGAGGCGGACCGGCTTCGCACCGCGCTCCTCGCGGCCGTAGGCCACGACCTGCGCCGTCCCCTCGCGGCGGCGACGGCAGCCGTGACGAGCCTCCGGTCCACCGAGGTGGAGCTGTCCGCGGGCGACCGCGGAGCGCTCCTCGAGACTGCGGACGAGAGCCTCGCCTCCCTCGCCCACCTTGTGACGAACCTCCTCGATGTCAGCCGCATGCAGGCGGGCGTGCTGGGGGTCTCGATCTCCATGGTGATGCTCGACGATGTCGTGCTGCTCGCCCTCGACGAACTGGCCCTGTCGCCGGGTGACGTCCAACTCGAACTGGGGCAGGGCATCCGCGCCGCGCGCGCGGATCCCGTGCTCCTCCAGCGAGTGGTCGTCAACCTGCTCGCCAACGCGCTGCGGTTCTCCCCGGTGGAATCCGCGCCCATCATCATCACGAGCGAGTTCCGGGGCCGGGTTGAACTCCGCGTGATCGACAGCGGCCCGGGAATCCCCGTCGAGCGGCGCGACCAGATCTTCGTGCCGTTCCAACGCCTGGGCGACACGGACAACGCCACCGGCGTGGGCCTCGGCCTCGCGCTGTCGAAGGGCTTCGTCGAGGCGATGGGTGGTTCGCTCAACGTGGAGGACACCCCGGGCGGCGGCCTCACCATGGTCGTCGCGCTTCCCGCCGACGCGCAGACTGGAGTCACGCCGTGAGGATACTGATCGCCGACGACGACCCGCAGATCCTGCGGGCCTTGCGCATCACGCTGACGGCGCGGGGATACGACATCGTCACGGCGTCCGACGGCAAGGAGGCTTTGCGGCTCGCGGCCGACAAGCACCCGGATCTGATCGTGCTCGACCTTGGGATGCCGGGCCTGACGGGGACCGAGGTGATTGAAGGGGTGCGGGGATGGTCGCGCATCCCGATTCTGGTCGTCTCGGGTCGCAGCGGATCGCGGGACAAGGTGGACGCACTCGACGCCGGGGCGGACGACTACGTGACGAAGCCCTTTGCGGCGGACGAGTTGCTCGCCCGCATTCGCGCCCTATCCCGCCGCACGCCCGCAGCGACCGACGAGCCGGTGGTCGCCTTCGGCGACGTGGTGGTGGATCTTGCGGCACGCGCCGTGACTCGCGCGGGCGTGGCCGTGCGGCTCACGCCCACCGAGTGGCGCCTCCTCGAGGTGCTCGTCCGCAACCCGAACCGCCTGGTCACCCGAGAGACCCTCCTCACGGAGGCGTGGGGGCCGCGCTACACCACTGACACTGGGTACCTGCGCCTCTATCTCTCGCAACTGCGCAAGAAGCTCGAGCCCGAGCCTGCGAATCCGCGTTACCTGCTGACCGAGGCGGGGATGGGATATCGGTTCGTGGGCGGGCCAACCGCCGACGCGGCCCCCGATACCATGGACCCCGGAGGCTTCCCATGACCATTCGCGCTATCCGCGGCGCCACCACGCTCGACGTGGACGAGCGCGAGCACCTGCACAAGCGCACCATCGAACTCGTCGAGGCGATGTTGATGGAGAACGACCTCAGCACCGACGACCTGATCTCCATCTTCTTCACCTGCACCCCGGACATCCACTCCGACTTCCCCGCGGCCGCGGCGCGCGGGCTCGGACTCGGGGACCTGCCGCTCATGTGCGCCGTCGAGATGGACGTTGACGGCGCGCTCGGCCGCGTCATTCGGGTCATGGCGCACGCGCACCTCGACACCCCCCGCCGCGAGGTCAAGCACGTGTACCTCCACGACGCCGTGTCGCTCCGCAAGGATCTCGCGCAGTGAAGTCGGACGACCATCGCGCGAGCGTCCACATCGTGGGGGCCGGCCTCATCGGCGCGAGCATTGGCGTTGGGCTGGCCGCCGAGGGCTGGCCCGTCACCATCGCCGACCGGGACGACGACGCGGCGCGCCTTGCGCGGGGCATCGGTGCGGGAGGCGCCCCGGGCGACGGCGACGCCCCCGACCTCATCATCGTCGCCGTTCCGCCTGCGGCCGCGGCAGAGGCGGTCATCGCCGCGCTGCGCGCGTGGCCAGAGGCCGTGGTGACGGACGTCGCGTCCGTGAAGACGCCCATCGCGACCGCCGTCGACGCGACGGGCCAGGGGAGCCGGTACGTCGGCTCGCACCCCATGGCGGGTCGCGAGGTCTCCGGCAGCCTGGCGGCGCAGGGCGACCTCTTCCGCGCGCGGCCGTGGGTGCTGTGCCCGAACGGGGCGTCGGCGTCCGCGCAGGCGCTCGTGCGCGCCGTCGCCGAGGCCCTCGGGGCGGACGTCGTCGTCATGGACGCCGCGCGCCACGACGCGACCGTCGCCCGCACCTCCCACGCGCCCCAGGTGGCGGCCTCCGCCGTCGCCGCCGCCCTCGCGGGCCTCGACGCCTCGGACGTCGCGCTTGCAGGCCAGGGCTTGAGGGACGTCACGCGCATCGCCGCGAGCGAGCCCGAAATGTGGCGCGACATCGCGCGCCTCAACGAGGCGAACCTCCGCGAGACGCTCCGGCACATCATCGGCGACCTCGAGAAGGTCCGCGAGGCGGCGGACATGGGCTCCGCGCTCGCCGCGCTCATCGAGCGCGGCCGTTCCGAGGTGGCGCGCATTCCCGGCAAGCACGGCGCCAAGCGCAGGGACTGGGCGGAGATCACCGTGATCGTGCCCGACGAGCCGGGCGAACTCCTTCGCCTGCTCAACTCCGTGGCAGAGGAGTACGTCAACGTCGAGGACCTGGCTATCGAGCACTCGCCGCGCCAGCCCGTCGGGCTCGTTCGCCTGAGCGTCCTGCCGGCGCGCGCGACCGCCCTGGTCGAGGCCCTCGTCGCCGAGGGCTGGGAGATCGCGGCGTCATGACCGGACTCGTCATCGCCATCGACGGCCCCTCCGGAGTCGGGAAGTCCACGGTGTCGCGCGAGGTGGCGCGTCGCCTCGGCCTCTCCTACCTCGACACGGGCGCGACGTATCGTGTGACGGCACTGGCATGCATGCGCGAGGGGGTTTCCTTTGCGGAGGAGGCGGACGTCGTGGCGATGGTCGAGACCATGAACGTCGAGCTGGTGCTCGATCCCGTCAACCCGTTCGTCCTGCTCGACGGTGAGGAGGTCTCGATGCTGCTTCGTTCCGAGGCCGTGACGAGCGCGGTGTCTGCGGTCTCCACCAACCTCGAGGCGCGGGCGGCGCTCGGCCGCTGGCAGCGCGAGGTGATCGCGCGGGAGGTCGAGGGCGGCTTCTCCGAGGGCAGGGGCGTGGTCGCCGAGGGGCGCGACATCACCACGGTCATTGCGCCCGACGCGGACGTTCGGGTGCTGATGACGGCTCACCCCGAGGTGAGGGTGGCCCGCCGGGCCGCCGAGGGAGGGCACGAGTCGGGACATGAGGCGGGGGTCCATGCGTCCATCGCGCAGATTCGGGCGGGCGTTCTGGGCCGTGACGCCAAGGATTCGACGGTGGTCAACTTCACCACGGCGGCCGACGGTGTCATCACCCTGGACACGACGGACCTGACCATCGACGAGGCCGTCGGGGCCATCGTCGACCTGGCGCGGGGGGCGCGGCCGTGACCCGTAGTCCGATGCCGCCCACCCACCCCAGGCGGCTCGGTCGGTTGAAGGCACCCAGCCGTCTCGGCCCCCTCTGGGGCCGCCCCGTTGCCTGGTTCCTCGTGCACGCCTACTGGCGCACGGACGTTCGAGGCAAGGTTTACGTGCCCCGCAAGGGGCCAGCCGTCATCATCGCGAACCACGTTGGCTTCATCGACGGCCCGGTCGCCACGGGGGTGACCCCTCGATATATGCACGTCCTGGTGAAGGCCGAAATGTTCACCAAGGGGCTCGGCGCGATCCTGCGAGGATCGGGGCAGATCGAGGTGGAGCAGGGCGGCCGGGAGGCCCTCGCCAGGGGCCGCGCCGTCCTTCAGCGCGGCGGGGTGGTGGGAGTCTTTCCCGAGGGCACGCGCGGCATGGGCGACGCCTCGAGCCTCGGCGGGGGAGCGGCCTGGCTTGCCATCCACGGCGGCGCACCCGTGGTCCCGCTTGCCCTACTCGGCACTCGCCTGACGGGCGAGAGCGTCAACGTCTTGCCCCGGCCGGGCAGGCGGCTTGTCGCCGAGTTTGGCGAACCTATTCGGCTCGACCTGCCCGAGGCGGCGCGTGGCCGCCTGAGGCAGCAGATGGCGGAGCAGATCGTCGCCGACGCCCTGCGCGCCCACGTTCGCCGCGTGGCGGCGGGCGCACCCATCGGACTTCCGCAGGATGACCCGCTCCGTGAAGGGCCCCTCGCATGACCAATAGCACCGGCGACGACGTCCTTGGTCCCGGTGAGCTTCCGCTCGCCGCCCCCCACGACTCCGACGCACCGGAGGAGGCGGAGGCCGTGCGCGAGGCCGCCCTGCGGGCGGGGCTTGAGGCGTACGACCTGACGGACGAGGACCTGGCGGAGCTGGCGGACGAGCCTCGCAAGGAACAGGCGATCCTGCCGATCTTGGCAGTCGTGGGCCGCCCGAATGTGGGCAAGTCGACGCTCGTCAACCGCATCATCGGTCAGCGCGCCGCCGTCGTGGAGGACACCCCGGGGATCACCCGCGACCGCGTCACCTACCCGGGCGAGTGGGCTGGCCACGAGTTCATCCTGATGGACACCGGCGGGTGGGAAACCAAGGTCGCGGGGCTCGATCTGAGCGTCGCGCGCCAGGCCGAGGTGGCGATCGACATGGCCGACGCGATCATCTTCGTCGTCGACGCGACCGTGGGGCCGACGGCGACGGACGAGCAAGTGGTCAAGTTGCTCCGGCGCGCGAACAAGCCCGTCGTCCTGTGCGCGAACAAGGTGGACGGACCGCGCGGCGAGTCTATGGCGACCGAGTTGTGGGCGCTCGGGCTCGGCGAGCCGTACCCGGTAAGCGCCCTTCACGGGCGCGGCATGGGTGACTTCCTCGACGCGACCGTCGCGCTCCTGCCCACGGAGTTGGCCAGGGAGGCCGTCTCTCTCGACACCCCGAGGCGCGTCGCGCTCGTCGGGCGCCCGAACGTCGGGAAGTCGAGCCTGCTCAACCACCTCGCTGGGGAGCAGCGGGTGGTGGTGCACGACGTCCCGGGAACCACGCGCGACCCCGTGGACGAGCTCGTCGAGATCGAGGGAAGGCCGTGGATGCTCGTCGACACCGCCGGAATCCGACGCCGCGTCCACCAGACGCAGGGCGCGGACTTCTACGCTTCGCTGCGCACGGCGGCCGCAATCGAGCGGGCGGAGGTGGCTGTGGTGCTCGTCGACGCTTCGGTCCCGATCACGGAGCAGGACACGCGGGTGATGTCCCAGGTGGTGGACTCGGGGCGCGCCCTGGTGATCGCGTTCAACAAGTGGGACCTCGTGGACGACGAGTCCCGCGTGCTGCTCGATCGCTCCGTGGAAACGGAGATGGTGCAACTCCGGTGGGCGCCGCGTATCAACTTCTCGGCCGCCACCGGCTGGCACACGAACCGCCTGGTGCGCGCGATCGACCTGGCGCTCAGCTCGTGGGACATGCGCGTCTCCACGGGGCGCCTCAACGCGTTCCTCGGGGAACTCGTCGCCGAGCACCCGCACCCGGTGCGCTCGGGCAAGCAGCCGCGCATCCTCTTCGCCACGCAGGCCGCGAACCGGCCGCCGCGCTTCGTCCTGTTCGCGTCGGGCTTCCTCGACCCCGGCTACCGTCGCTTCATCGAGCGCCGCCTGCGCGAGACGTTCGGGTTCGAGGGCACGCCCATCCAGATCTCCGTGCGCGTGCGCGAGAAGCGGAAGCGCCCCGGCGGCAAGAGCAGGCGGTAGGGCGGGCGCGGGACGCCCCGATCTGCGAGCATGGGGCCGTGACCGACCCCGCGCCCCTCCCAATCGCGACCCCGCCCGGCTGGTACCAAGAGCCGCCGACGGGGCGTCAGCGTTGGTGGGATGGCATCCAGTGGGGGTTCTATCCCCCCGAGGGGCACGCTGCCAGCGCGGTACGCCCGTCTGGGTCGACGGGTCCGACCACCTATCCGTATGCCAGGGTCGCGTACCCCGCGCCCTACCGGCGCCCGACCAATGGCATGGCGACGGCGTCGCTCGTCCTGGGGATCATCGGGGTGGTGATGTGCACATTCATCGTCCCGTCGGTGCTCGCTGTGGTCTTCGGAATCATCGGGGTGCGACGCGCCAATCGGCTCGGACGGGAGGGCAAGGGCAAGGCGGTCTGGGGCCTCGTCCTGGGCGGCTTCGTCCTGGCGATCCTCATCGCCATCGCGATTGGATCCGCATTGCAGTAGGAGGCACCCGCGCCTCGCCCGGAGCCAACGCCCGGCGGGATTTCTCGCCCCCCGCTCCCGTGCTACGTTCCCAGTTGTGAACGCGCGCAGCCCGGACCCCGACACCAAGCCCGTCGACGACTCGCCCCCCCGACCCCCCAACCCGCTGGGCAACGCCGCCGCGGCCACGGGCATCGCGGCCTACGGGGCCTCCGAGCTCTGGGGTCACAGCGTCGTCGCCCTCGTGGTGCCGGTCGGCGCGGTCGCCATTGTCCTGGGAATCGAGGCGCTGCTGCGAGTGAAGAGGACTCGGGCAGAGAACGGGGGACTAGCCTTCCTCGGCGTCGTCGCCGGCGCGGTCGGGATCCTGATCGCCGTCATCAGCAGGAATCCGCTGCTCTAGTTCCCTCGGACGCCTTCGACACCGCCGGCTTCCACCCGGTCGCGCCCCACCTGTCAGCCGCCCCCCACTTGCATTCGGCGCGCCCCGGTGTATCCTCGTGAACGTACGCTCATGAACACGCGTTCATGGTGACCGATGCGGGGGAAGAGGAGCAGCCACATGGCAACGATTGCGATAGACGGCCTGACCAAGGACTTCGGCAAGCACAGGGTGGTCAACGGGGTCGGATTCACCGTCCCCGAGGGCGTCATCACGGGATTCCTTGGCCCCAACGGCGCGGGGAAGACGACGACGCTCCGGATGACGCTCGGGCTCGTCACGCCGACGCGGGGGAGGGCACTCATCAACGGCGTGCCGTACGCGCGGCTCGCCGAGCCGCGGCGCGTCGTAGGCGCGCTGCTCGAGGCGACGGGCTTCCACCCGGGCCGGAGCGGCCGCGACCACCTGCGTGTCCTCGCCCACATCACGGGCCTCCCGGCCGGGCGCGTGGACGAGGTCCTCGAACTCGTTGATCTCGGCCCGGCGGCGGACGACCGCGTCCGCACCTACTCGCTCGGAATGAAGCAGCGCCTCGGCCTCGCGGCCGCGTTGCTCGGAGACCCGGAGGTGCTCATCCTCGACGAGCCCTCCAACGGCCTCGACCCCGCCGGGATGGCCTGGCTGCGGGACCTGCTCAAGAAGCTCGCCAGGGAGGGCCGCACGGTCCTGGTATCGAGCCACGTCCTGAGCGAGGTCCAGCAGACCGTCGACAACGTCGTCATCATCCAGGACGGCACGCTCCGGTACACGGGGCCGCTCGCCGGGCTTCCCGGAGAATCCCTCGAGGACGCGTTCTTGAGCCTCACCGCCGTCCCGTCCCCTGCATCCAAGCTGGCGGCATCCCAGTCGGCAGCATCCAAGTGAAAGGCCACACGATCATGACCCGGCTCGTCCACAACGAGTTCTTCAAGCTCCATACGACCCGCGCCCCGTTCCTGCTCGTCGCCATCGCGCAACTGGTCGTCGTCGGGGGCATCAGCGGCGTATTCCTGATGGGCAAGGACCCCAACGACGTGGCGACGGTGCGGCTGGGTTTCTCCCACGTCGGGATCGTCGCGATCTTCTCGCTCATGCTCGGCATCATGGCCGTGGCGGGGGAGTACCGGCACAAGACCATCACGGACACCTACCTCGCCACGCCCCAGCGCGGGCGCGTCGTTGGCGCGAAGGTCGTCGCCTACGCGACGGTCGGAGCGGGCGTGGGCATGGTCTCGGCGGTCACCGCCCTGGCGACGCTCGCGATCTGGATGAACGCCAAGGGCGCGTCGCTCGACCTGGGCGCGTCGGGAATCTGGCAGACCATCGTCGGCTGCATCGTCTGGAACGTGTGCTTCGGCGCGGTTGGCGTGGGGGTCGGGGCGCTCGTGCGCAACCTCTCCGGCGCGGTCGCGGGGGCGCTCGTGTGGATCGCCCTCGTCGAGGGGATCGTCGGCCAGCTCGTCGGCGACTCCGCGCGTTGGCTCCCGTTCCGCGCGGGCGGGGCGATGGAGGGGCTCCCGTCCCCTGGCGTCGCGCAACTGTCGCAGGTGGCCGGCGGGCTCGTGCTCGTCGCCTACGCGGCCGCCTTCGTCGCCGTCGCGGTCACCACTACGATTAGGCGAGATGTCACATAACCCGCTCGACCACATCGCCGCCGCGCACCAGCGGGCCTTTGGGACGCCTCGCGCGGCGGTGACGTCGTCGGCCGGGAACCCCGCGCTCCGCGAGCAACTCATCGACGCCGCGGAGCGCCTCCTGGCGGACCGACAGGTCTCGGCCATCACCACGCGCGACATCGCGCGGGCGGCGGGACTCTCGGTCGGGGTGCTGTACAACTACTTCGGCAACAAGAACGACCTGGTGGTCGCGGCGCTCCTGAGACGGTACGACGCGCAGCTGGCGGTCTTCGGGGAGGGCCTCCCGGTGGCGGGAGAGGGCGACGTCGAGGCAAACCTCGTGCGCTACGCGGAGGCGATGTTCGGCCTCGCGAACGACACGCTCCCCGCGGTCGCGAGCCTCATGTCCGACCCCCCGCTCATGCATCGATTCGTCGCGGAGATCCATGGCCCCGGGTACGGGATGCGTCAGACTCTCGGTCAGGTGGCGGCATATCTCACGGCCGAACAGGGGTTGGGCCGGCTTGGGGAGTTCGACGTCGCTTCGGCCGTTACCGCGTTCATGGGCTCGATGATCGCGCTGGGGCTTCAGGGGATGGTGGGCGTCCAGGGCTTGATTGACGACGCCGCGCCCGACGAAGCGCGGGCCGAGATCACCGGCGTCGTACGGGTGCTCATCGACGGGCTTGGCGCCTAGCGCGACACTGCGTGCGCCGCGCTTGTCTGGCTCGGGGCGCACCGATAGGCTTCAGCCGACGAAGGCGCCCGCAGGTTCACTCAGAGTGGAGGCAAACGCGATGGTGGACTCTCCGGTCACAAGGCGTTTCTGGGTCCTTCCTTCCGTCGCAATCGGCGCGATCTTCCTCTTCGCGCAGCTCCCGCTCTACAGCCCGATTGCCCCGTCGCATTGGCTCGATACCATCCGCGACAGCTACACCAACATCTATGACGTCGGGGGGTACAACCTCGGCCTTCACTTCGGCTGGTGGTGGGTCCTGTGGCTGATCGCGCTCGTGCTCGCGCTTGGCTTCGTCTTCCTCAAGAGTCGGGTGGGCGCTAGCGTCGCCCTCGCGTTCAGCTTCCTCCCAGTCTTGGCCAGCAGCATCGATTGGCTCAAGTGGACCGCCGACAGCCTCGGGCAGGGGGCGCTCGACTACGTCGCAATTTGGGACATGTGGTTTCCCACCTTCGCCTGGTGGATCGTGATTGTCGGCTACGCATACGCGATCGTCGGAATCGCCCGGATGCGGACTGCCGCCGCCCCGGTCGTGGCGCCGTCAGGGAAGATGAACGTCTTCGCCGTGCTGGCCCTCGTGATCGGCATCTTGGGTGGCTGGCTCGCGATTGTGTTTGGGCACCTCGCGCTCTCTCAAATCAAGAACACGGGGCAGAAGGGCCGCGAAATGGCAACCTTCGGCCTCGTCCTCGGGTACATCTGGGTGCCCGTCAACATCGCGATCGTCATCCTTCTTATCGCGTATTCGAGTTCCTAGCCGCCGACCCCTTCCCCCGCCAACGTTGCCGGTCGAGGCATTGACCACCTACCCTCGTCAGCCGCAAATTGTCGTGCCAGACTGAATCTCATGGCAAATCCCCGCGAGAAGCGGCCTCCCTCGGGCAATCTGGGTGGCCTCGTCAAGACACCGAGGGACGTCGGCACCCCGCACACCGAGGCGTTCGCGTTCGTCGCCCCCGAGTCCGTGGCGAGGTTCTTCTTCACAGACGCGTACTTCACCAAGGTTATTGAGGGCGTGCGCGAGGAGTTCGGTCGCGCGGGGAAGCAGTTGATCTTGATGCTCGCCCCCGACCCCGAGAGCTTCGAGTCGGTCGCGCGGTTCGTCACGGCCGGACACGTCGACGGAGTCATGATCGCGGCCATGCACGGCGATAATCTGCTCCCCTCGGCGCTCCTCGACGCGGGCATTCCCGTCATCGGTAGCGGAAGGACCCTGGGCCCGCAATCCGTTCCCTTCGTTGACGTGGACCACGAGACGGCGGTCCACGATGCGGTCGTCTACCTCCACCAGTCCGGTCGGCGCCGCGTGGCGACCATCACCGGACCGCTGGACATGGACCCGGGGATCAGGCGCCTCAACGGGTACCTCGCGGCCGTGAACGAGGCGGGGGAGCAGCCCATCGTCGGCCACGGAGCGTTCACCCATGAATCGGGCGTGCAGGCGATGCACGAGATGATCCTGAGCGGCGCCGACTTCGACGCCGTGTTTGTGGCAAACGACTTGATGGCCCTGGGCGCGATCCACCTGCTTCGCCAGGCGGGCATGCGCGTGCCGGAGGACGTCGCGGTGATCGGTTTCGACGACATCGATTCCGCGCGTGCCTCGGACCCGCCGCTCACGACGATTCGGCAGCCGATTCACGACCTCGGGGTCAACGTGGCGCGCCAGATCATCAAGGCCGCCGCGGGCGAGAGCGTTGACCCGGTGGTCTTGCTCCCCACCGAACTCATCATTCGCAAGTCCGCCTAGGGGAGCGCCGCTCCACACGACGGGGCAGCGGCGCCGGTGCCCGACGCCCGTCCGGTAGGATTGCCGATGCTGTCACGGGCTGTGGCGCAGTTTGGTAGCGCACTTGACTGGGGGTCAAGGGGTCGCAGGTTCAAATCCTGTCAGCCCGACCGAAGACGCCCTGGTATCTCGCGGATGTGCGGGACGCCGGGGCATTTGTCGTTCCTCGCCGGGGCCTGTGTGGCCAGCCGTGTGGCCCGACGATCTCGGCTCTCCGCAATCCGCGGGTGGGGGATCACGCGGTCACCGTCGCCAGTTGCGGCGACACGCTCACCGAGATCCGATACACCACATTAGGGGATGCGACCACCCGTCTTCTTCAGCCGACCGTCTTCTCCAGCGTGCTGGAATCGGTGTGGGAGAAGGGCTTGCCATACACCTGCAAGTCCGTTGTCTGTTCGTATTTCAGCGTGCTTCCGGACAGCGTAAAGGTGATACTAAACGCCTCCGTGTTGTCCGTATTGAGCATGAACTGGGTTTCGGCCACGCCCTTGCTCTGGGTTTTGAGGGTCATCGTGGTGCCGGGAGCGCCCTCGGCCACGACGCAGACGCCGCGAGGAATGCAGAACGAGTCATAGACCTTCTGATTTATCTCGTCGTAGATCAGATATCCGGTCTGGTCGTGGAACTGCTTGTTGTCGCTCTTGGCGAATACCTGCTGGTGGTAAAGAACCGCCGCCAGGTGCTGCTCGCTCGCATTGACCGCGCCGCCAGCGGGGGAGTACGTAATCGTCTCGTAATAGGGCGAGACTGCGGGCTCGCCCTTGCCCACCTTCGAGCCCGCCTGCCCGGGGGCGACATCCACGCCGCCATCGGGGGCGCTCTTCCAGGTGCCGATCAGCCCGAACAGCGGGCCGTAATCGATCCCGGCGATCACGCTGGTATCCGCTGCGGTGGCGGCGGGGGAACTGCTGCTTACGGTGCTGCTGGTTGCGGTGCTGCTGGTTGCGGTGCTGCTGGTTGCGGTGCTACTAATTGCGGCGCTGCTACTTGCGGTGCTGCTGCCGCTGCATGCCGCCGTGGTCGCCGCGACTATCAGACCGACCGCGGCTAGGGCGAGAGTCCTGCTCGTAGTGTTTGTCGCCATTTCTTTGGCTTCCTTTCCGTCATGGGGGACGCGCGTCAAGCCAAAGAAGACTCAAACGTTTCAGGACTTGGAGGCTTGTTCACAAGTCGCCGCCAGCAACTCCACCGAGTCCCTGACCTGCAGCGATGCCATGCGTGACAGAACTCCGCATACGCCTCTTGCTATCTAAAGAGCGTAATGGCGAGACCAACATCATGTCAAATCGTGTCAAAGGGAGCCGTTTCGCGAGGGGACGCGAAGGGTGTCCCCTGGTGTGTCCCACCCTCACCGATTTCGCGACTCGTAGTGGCGCGCTCCGTCTCCGTTCGAGCAGGACTCTGGCCGATTCCCGTTCGCCGACTCGCTGGGGGTCAACGGGCCACAGGTTCAAATCCTGTCAGCCCGACAAGGAACGCCCTGGTATCTCGCGGGTTCACGGGAGGCCGGGGGCGGGGCCCGGGCAGCGCCTTGGTCACACCAGCAATGCGATGGCCGCGATGGTCGAGGCGAGGAGCACCGCGACGTCGAAGCGACGCTGGCTGATTCGACGCACGGTGGCGTAGCCGACGGCCGTGGATTCCTTCGCGGGGAGAATCGTCGCGAAGATGGCGACGGAGACGACGGCGAGGCCGCCCAGCGCCGTCTTGGAGAAGCCGATGACGACCGCGGCCAGCCCCATGAGCAGGACTGCACCCAGCGACCCGCCGAGCAGATCGAGCATCGGTGAGTCCAATCTGCACGGGCAAGTGACAGGATACGCGCGCTCGCCTCGGGGCATATCGATGACAATCCTGCCCGCTCTTCGCGCGGTGATTGCGCGGCGTCGGCGTGAGGGAGGCGCTCAGCAACGAGCGAGCAAGAGCACTTGGTCGGCGACGGCGCCGATCGGCTGGTCCGGATGGAAGAGAAGCCACTCGAGCCCCGCGCCCGCGATCGCGCCAAAGAATGCCGCGCCAGCGGTCTCGGTGATCGCCTCCGCAGCGGGCGTTCCGCCCGACTGGAGGGCGGCGTCCCTCAGCACGTCGCGATACAGTACGACGATCGATGCCCGCGCTGGCGCAATGGCGTCGCCCCAGGGCCGGTCCGTGCGGAACATCTCCGACACCACGATCTTGGCGCGCGCGGGATTCTGCTGGAGCACGGCGAGGGTTGCTTCCGTAACCGCGCGGAGGGCCGCTCCGGCCTCTGTGGCACTCCGAGCGTCGCGAATGGCGTCCGCGAGGCGGTCGAATCCCGCCTGGAGCACGTTCTCGAAGATCGCGTCCTTGGAGGGGAAGTGGTAATAGAGACTTCCCTTGGCGACGTGAGCCTGCTCCGCGATTTCGTCCATCGAGGAACCGCTGATTCCATGTTGCGCCGCGACGGAGACGGCGGCGCTCATGATGACGTCACGAGTGGGCGTGCGGGCCACGGATTCCTCCTCGAACGTGTCCGGCCGCCGCTCGGCGGCAGATCGGAGCCTAGACGGTGAGTTCTGGGTGCAGACGCGCGATGGTCCAAACCTTTTGACGGCCCGTCGCGAAGGCGCTCACGGCGAGGGAGATCATCAGCAATCCTGTCATGAATGCCAGGGCCACCCAGAAGCGGCCGTCAACCCCGCCGCCCATGAGTGCGCGCAAGCCATTCACCACGTACGTGGCGGGCATGTAGGGGTGAATCGCGGAGAAGA
This sequence comes from Demequinaceae bacterium, assembly GCA_017882825.1. Lineage (GTDB taxonomy): Bacteria > Actinomycetota > Actinomycetes > Actinomycetales > Demequinaceae > JAFGBM01. The sequence goes on from JADGOS010000016.1 coordinate 15,333, forward strand.
AGCTCGGCGTGGTCTCGACCGGGTATGTTCCGCCCGACGACGACAGTTGAAGCATCAGCAGCACCAGGCTCACGACGCGTCCGGCGGCCGTGCCCAGCAGGATGATGAACATCTGCTGCAGCGCGAGGAAGGCGAGTGCCGTCAGGGTCACGAAGAGCGTCGTCGCGACCAAGTGCTCGGGTCGGAGCCCGACTCCGAGCACCAGCACCGCCATCATGATCACGACCTGGCCCGCCGCTATGAACACCGCGGGAACGTATCCCGTCATCACGGTGCGCATGCCCGAGGCGTTCGACGCCAAGGGGCGCCGGGGGAGGGGCCGCAGGATGAGCCAGGTGATGAGGGCGCCGACGAACGTCGCGAGGGTAATGAAGAACGGCGCGAAGCCTTCGCCGAAGCCCTGAACCTTGTTTGCGGTGGTCTCGTCGAGGACGACGGGCGTGGCGATCACGGTCGACAGCGTGGCGATGTCGCTCGACGAGTAATTCGGCGCGAGAGCGGCGCCCTCGGCGAGCGTCGTGGCCATGGTGTCGGTGCCCGCGGCAAGTTCGGAGGAACCCGCGGCGGCGGTGGTTGCGCCGTCGGATGCCGAGGCCGCTCCGCTGGCGAGGGCGTCGAGGCCGGTGCTCAGGCGCCGCGCGGCGCTTGCGGCGGTTGAGGCGCCCGATGCCACCGTCGCGGCTCCGGCGTCGAGCTGGGAGATGGCGTCGGTGAGCGCCGGCGCGGACACGGAAAGCGTCGCCGCTCCGGACGAGACGGACGAGGCCCCGGCCGAAAGCGCCGCGAGGCTTCCGCCGTTTGCCTCGAGCAGTCCCTCGAGTTGGGCGAGCGTCATGGTCGGGTTCACGGCGGCTAGCTGAGCGATGGTCTCGACGCCAGCGGATACCTGGCTTGCACCGGCGGCCAACTTCGCGGAGTCCGACGTCAGCGTGGAGGTCTGCGAGGCCAAGCGACCGAGGCCGGCGCTAAGGTCCGAGGCGCCCGTGTGGAGCGAGTCGAGGCCGCTCGCGAGATCGCGGCCACCCGCGGCGGCGTCCGTGCTGGCGGCGCTGAGCTGCGTCAATCCGTCGCTCAGGTCGGCGATGCCGCCGTCAAGCGCCGCGGCGCCGTCGTTGAGTTGCTGCGCCGCGTCCGATGCCGACCGGATGCCGTCGGCGAGCGTCGAGATCCCCACGAGCATCGTGTTCGCGGTGGTTTCGGTGGTGGTGGCCGCGACGGCGTCACGCACCTGGATCATCGCGTGTTGACCGAGCGTCGTCGCGAGAAAGCTGTTGGTGTCGTTGTAAGACACCTCGATGCGTCCCGCGGTCGGTTCCGTCGTCTCGACCGACGCAAGATCGGTCGAAAAGTCCGCCGGGATCGTGACCGCGAAGGTGTACGTTCCGTCGCTCACACCCGACGCCGCGACGGCCGCGTTGACGACCTTCCAGCCGAGATCGCCTCCGGCGAGCAACTGGTCGACCACCTGGGAGCCCGCGGCGAGCGTGGTGCCATCCGACATGGTGGCGGGGACATCTTGGTTGACCAAGGCGATCGGGAGGGCGTCCATGTGGGTGTCGGGCGCCCAGAACGCCCACAGGTACAGCGCGCCATAGATCAGGGGGATAAACAGAAGGACGGCGAGGGCGGCTTTGGGTAGCGTGCCTCGGCGGAAGCGCTTGAGTTCTGTTCCTGGGGACAAGAGAGACATGGGATTCCAGTTCGGGGGGCTAGCGGCCCAGCGTCACGACGGCGCGGGTTTCGGGGGAGAAGAGGTTCAGGTCGCGCTCGTCGGCGCTTCCCACAACAAAGAAGGTTCCTGCCTGCGCAAGCGTCGATAGGCGGTCCGCCACGGCGGCGCGCTCGCGCGAGTCCTTGACGTTATCGAGATCGTCGACCAGAACCATGCGGGGGCCCTCGAGGAGGGCGAGTGTGATTCGCAGAAGAAGTTCCTGCGCCTCCGTCATGTCGCGCACGAGCGACGGGGCCTCGGGGGCCACCACCGGGCCAAACACTGGGCGGAGGATGCGAGTGATGTCTTCGGGGCCGAGGTGCCGGACGCGTCGGTACCACGGCGCGATCCAACTCAGCCGCTCGCGCACGGCTTCCGCCACGGTGGCTTCGGATTCGAGAAGGTCGATGGCGTCGAAGCCAGCGATTCCCGTGAGGCGGCGCACGTCGGACGCGTTCGTCGCCGCGTCGATTCCGAAGACGCGGACGGTTCCCTGGTCGATGCGCATGCGGCCTCCCGCAGCAAGCAGTAGCGACGTCCTGCCGCTACCGCGATTTCCCAGCACCACGGTGATCGGCGAGGATGAACCCGCGTCGAGCGGGCCGAAGACGGTGCCACGTGGTCCGCTCACTGTCGCACCGTCGATCTCCAGTGCGGAGACGATGGGGCCGGGGACGTCTGGTGTGTCTTGGGCGGCGATGGCCGTCGTCGTCATGGGCTCTCCTCGGTAGACTGACTAGTCAGTATACCGCGCGACGGGCAGGGCTATTCCGGGCCTACGACCGCGGTTCTCACGAGGAGCCGAGACGAGGGAACTGGCGGAAGGAGGCCCTTAGGGGCGGCGGCTGATCACCCAGCGACGCATGGCAGCAAGAAACAACATGCACAGACTGAAGGGAAGCATAACCACGCGGTCGCTCTCGAAGCTGGCCAGAACGTCCTCATCTACGGTGGTGTCGCCGACTGTTTCCGGTGCACTGACCGCTGGCACCACACTGGCCTTGGCGGCCTCCCCGGACGGCGCTACCGAGCCACGATCGGTCACTACGACGCCGTAGGTGGTGACCGTCCTCTTGAGTTTGATCTCGGCAGCCGCAGGGATGGCGACCACATCCTGAGCGGTAGCGGTCACGACGACGCCACTCGGCGCGGTGCCGCTCGCATTCAGGTTGAGGTCGGCGTGGCCCGTGGCGATGACCGACTGCGGCAAGGCGTAGACGGCAGCACACGCCATCGTCTGGCCGGGGGCCAAGAATGTCTGCGGGCAACTCGCCGACGTCAGCAGCGGGTCGGAGATGGTCACATGGGTCAGGGTCACGTTGCCGGAATTGGTGACGCTGAAGTCGTACGTCAGCGGGCTGGGCAGCCCGGGCGGGAAGTGGGCGGTCCCGGCGGAGACGTCGACGGCGGCCCGTGCAGGGATAACCACATCGAGTGTGTCGGTGGCGGTGGCCGGATCGCCGATCCGTGGGCTGCCGCTCAGCGTGGCGTCATTGAGGACGTAGCCCGCGTCCACGTCCCCCTGGGTGAGCGTGTACGTGGCCGAGCACTGCATCGACTCCGCCGGCTCCAACGTGGTACCGGGGCAGTTGAGCCCCGACACGGTCGGATCGGACAGCGCGACGCCCGTCAGCCGAACGTTGCCGGAGTTGGTAACCAGGAAGTGGTAGTCGATCACCGTCCCCGCGACGTCGGCGGTGAGCGGATCGGCGGACGTGGCCAAGGTCAGGCCGGGTTCCGAACTCACCCGTACTGACGTGCTGGCGAATGGCTTCTCGATCTCGCCATTGTTCAGGCTGTCCTTCGCCTTGGCGTAGATCGTCGCCGTGCCCACTCCGACGGCGGTGACGAGGCCGGTGTCGGGGTCGACCGTCGCGATCGCCGCGTCGGAGGAGAAGTAGGCGATCGACGGGTCATCCGCACCGGCTATTCCGTCGACGGCGGGGGCGGTCGCGGCGGTGTACCAGGCGGGCACGGTGGCGACGGCCGTGGTCGTGGTGTCCAGCCCGATCGAAGACTTCGCGATGGCCAGGTTCAGGGCCGTGAGCGAACCGGGTTCGCCCGAGGCCAGCGCCACGAACGTGGAGTTGCGCAGTTGGCTCGAGAGCACGGGCGACGACGCGGTGACCTTCGCGGGGACGTTGCTGGCGGGCTTGTAGTCGGCGACGTTGAGGCTGAGGCCAAGAGGGTACTTGCCGTCGCGGGGATCGGTCTTGGTGAGGGCCACGGGGCTGATGCCCGTGATCGCTTCGGCGAGGGTGTACTTGGCGCTCGCCGCGAAGTCGAAGTTGTACAGCGTGACGTTTGCGGAATTCGCCGTCGATCCGAGATTGGCCGTGAATCCCGCGGCCACCGGGACGCGGGCGGTGCCGGTGCCCAGCGCGGTGACCGTCAGGACGGCAACAATGTTCACCGGAACGCCTGCCTTGAAGTCGGGGACGGTGAAGGAGGCGACCTCCGCCGGGCTGGCGACGGCCAGTTTGATGTTTGCGGCCGGGATTCGTGCCGGCGTAGACGAGAGCTTAGACGCGACATAATTGCGCACCGTCGCGATGTCGGAGAGTTGCTGCGTCACCGTCCTGGATTGCCCCTGGCGCACCACCCAGTAGCCGTCGGCACGGTCGAGGATTGCTGTGTTCGCGGCGGGGGCCGGCAAGGTCTTGTACACGCGGTAGGCGGGGTAATTGCCGTTACTAGAGCCATTGTTCGTGGTGTACTGGACGTAGCGATAGTCGCCGGAGATCCCGATCAGGTCGTACCGGTAGTCCTGGACCTGGATGAACCCGGTCGACACCTGGGTGTCGCCGGCGAACACCGCCATGTTGTCTGTCAGCGGCAGGTTGTCGGTATTGGAGTTCTCGACACGCACGCCGTACAACCCCGAGTTGGTCTGGGAGACGTCCACGGTGAGGTCGTAGAAGTAGACGCCCGTGCTCTGATTGGTGAAGACCACCCCCACCCCGGCGAAGCGACCAGTCGTCATGTTCCGCACGGTCACGTCCACGAAGTGGTGGGTACCGGTGTTGGCGTAGAAGATGTTGAGAGCACTGTTGTACAGCGAGGCCGAATTCGGCGCGCCGACGTTCTGGATGATGACATCATTCATCACGAAGCCGTCGGTCCAAGCACCGACATTGACGGCGTAGTACCCGTAAGTCTTGTTGTTCCTCAGGTCTTTGCTAGCAAAGTCGAGGATCACGTTTCCGATGTAGATGTCGGTCTTGGGGGCCTCTTCGGTGCCTACGAAGTGGTACCTGTCGACCGTTCCGTCGTTGCCCGTACTGTTGGTGCGGACCAGGGTCACGCTGGGGTCGCCGCCCCCTAAGCCCAGGCCGACGAGGGAGAAATTCTGCCGGGTCAGCCTGTAGTAGTCGAGATCGGAACTGTAGGTTCCTGGATCCACGAAGAGGGTCATGTTGGCGTCAATGCACCCCGCCGCCAGCGATAGCGCATTGCCGACGTAGACGTGGGTCAACGCATAGGTGTTGCCGTTGGGGGCGATCACGGACGTCAGGGCCGCCTTTGACGGATCTTGCGTGAGAAGGCAGTAGGCGGTAACCCCGCCGTCGTCATAGCCATTGGTCGGCGCAACGTAGGCGGCGTCCCCATCGCGAACCTGGTAGAGCGTGCTGGCGGTGTCCGGCGCGGGTGGGTTGTTCTGAGTGGTTGCCGACGACCATGCGGGCGTCGCCGGGCTCGACACCAGGACCAGCAATGCGAGCGCCGCGGCCAGCGCTCCATGCACGGCCTTCCTCATGGATGTTCCCTCAACCCTCAGTTAAGGCGCCTCGATCGAGCCGCCGACCGGGAGTAGTTTCCGCGCGGACCTCCGCGCCGAACCTCTCAAGCCGAGCCGGTGCAAACACTCTGGCATCACCAGTGCGGCCCTAGCGTAGACCCGTTTTGATCCGTTGCAAGGGTCCCAAAGTCCCGTTTGGAGCGCGGAAGCGCCCCAGGTCTCCTGCGGCTTGGACGCGCTTGCCAGAGGCGTGACGCGGGCGCGAGTGAGGCGTTCATCCCCGAGCGAGCATGAGCACCTGATCGGCGACTGCTTCGAGGGGCTGGTCCGGATGGAATAGGAGCCACTCGAGACCCGCGCCCGCAATCGCCCCGAAGAGAGCGGCTCCGGCGGTCTCGGTGATCTCCTCCGCTGCAGGGGTTCCTCCCGACTGCTGGGCTGCCTCCCTCAGCACGTCGCGGTACAGGACCATGATCGACAACCGCGCGGGCGCGATGGCGTCGACCCAGGGCCGGTCGGTACGGAACATCTCCGACACGACGATCTTCGCGCGCGCAGGGTTTTGCTGGAGCACCCTCAGAGTCGCCTCCGTGACCGCGCGCAGGGCCACGGCACCTTCGACTGTGTGCCGAGCCTCGCGAATCGCCTCCGCGAGACGGTCGAATCCCGACTGCAGCACATTCTCAAAGA
>JADGOS010000085.1 GCA_017882825.1 Demequinaceae bacterium
CACCCGGAGAGGACTAGACCTATCCCTATCGGGATCGACCAGCACCATCGAGGGACCGGGCAACTGGGCCTTCAGGTCGAGGAAGATCTCGGGTTATCCGGACAACGGCGATCCACGTCGCGGCTCCGCCCCTCGGGGTGAGGCCAAGAACTGTGGGTGACGGCACAGGGGTTGACGGGCCCGGATGATGGACCGAGAGGTTGCTTCGCAAGGGGCAGCGCCGCATCGTCAATCGCGGCAGTCGTGCCGCCGGGCAACTGGCGTGTCGAGAACTCGAGGTCATGGCAAGGCCCCTCGGACACTTACTCCGAGGGGCCTTCGCCATGTCCCCTCGGCTCGCGCCTCGGGACACTCCTACGGTAGGCGCGGGCGGTCTGTCCCGTCCGGAGCGACACGCGGCCGGTAGGCGCGTCCGTTCGGCGCCGCCGTGATCCTGCTCCAGTCGCGCGACCGCTGGCGCCGTGCGGCAGGGTTCAACGTCCCGAGCGCGCGTGTTGGGCGGCGCGCTCGCGGGATCAAGGCTCGGGAGCCGACGCCGCGCGCGCCTGCGCGGGTAGCATCGTGCCAAGTGCGAAGAGGAGGCAGGGATGACGACTCCGCCGCCCGGGCACGGCGAGGAGGTCCAGAGCCCGCCGCCGCCGTTGCCTGAGGTGCCGACGGAGTCCGACGCGCCCTCCGGTCCGGAGACCGGCGCTTCTCACCCCGTAGTTGTGCCGCACTCGATTTTCGCCCCGGTACGCGCGGGTGGATCGGTGTCCGCGCCCCCCGCGGACGTGCCTCCCGCGGACGTGCCTCCCGCGGACGTGCCTCCCGCGGACGTGCCTCCCGCGGCAGCGCCCTCCGGCGAGGCGGGCGGTGCCCCAGGTCGGTCCGAATACCCGGTGGCGGGAGCGAGGCCCTTCGCACCTTCGTCCCTCGCCCCGCTGCCTCCCCCTCCGCTCGCCCCGCTGCCTCCTCCCCCGCTTGCCGCCCCCCCTCCCGCACCCCTTGGTGCACCACTCGCCGCGCCGCTTGCCGCGTCGACCTCCGCGCTCCCCACCCCACCCCCATGGGCTCGAGTCGTGGATGTGTCGTCGCAACCGGTTGCGCCGCCGGCTCCCGCTGTGCCGTCGCTCTCGCCGCCCCCGACCCCGCTCGACGTCATGCGGGTCCCCCCTCCGGGGCAGCCGCCTGCGCTGGCGGTCGCGTCGACCCCCTTTCCGGCGGCTCCGCCCTCCCTTCCCGTCCTGATGCCACCTTCTTGGGCGCCGACGCCGCTCACGCCTGGCTCTGCCTCCCCACCCCCCCCGCCCGTGATGCCACCTCCTTCGGTGTCGACCCCGCCCGTGACGCGGCAGCCGTTCGTTCCTCGCCCGGCAGCCCCTGCTCCACTCGGCGAGCCCCCGGCAACCGCCGCGATCTTTGGGGGGCCGGGCGGACCCGGGGCGCCGGGCGGGCCTGGGGCGCCAAGGGGGCCGGGAGGGCCGGGGTCGCCGGATTCGGAACGCGAGTCGGCCGTCGACGAGCTCGGAGGAACCGGTAAGAACTGGATGGGTCTCTCGGCACTCATCGCGAGCCTGGTCGGTGCCGGTGTCGTCGGGATCGTCCTGGGCCACCTTGGGCTCCGTGCGGTTCGTCGGCGCGAGGCGACGAATCGCGGGCTAGCGCTCGCGGGAACCGTGCTGGGCTACGCGAGCGTGGTGATCATCAGCGGCGGGCTTGTCGCGTCCGGTGCGATCCCCGGCGTCGTGCCATTCGGCGGGTCCGGTGCCGCCCCAGGAGTGACCGTAACGCCCGTGACCGCCTCCGATGCGTACACCATCGACTCGACGCTGACCACGGCGGACCGCTGGTTCGGCCTGGCTCTCGGAGATTGCGTCCTCGCGTTTGACACCAAGACGGACCCGGCCGACTCGATCATCGAGAAGCCCAAGGTGGTGCCGTGCACCGAGGCGCACTTTGGCGAGGTCTACGCGATCGCCAGCATCGAGGGCGACGCTCCCCCCGACGACGCGACCTTCCGTCTCCAGAGTCGTGAGGTGTGTGCGGGACCGCTCTTCTCCAGTTACGTCGGCGTGACCGCCTACGCGGACTCTTCGCTGTACTACGACGTTCTTTACCCGGCGCAGCGATCCTGGGAGAACGGCACCCATCAGATGGTGTGTCTGCTGGTGGAGAGCGGCCAGTCAACCACGGGCTCCCTCAAGGGATTGGGCAAGTAGGAGGTTAGGAATGGGCACGAAGTCACGCGGCGACGAGAACGACCCCTTCGCCAACCCCGGGGGTCGGGCGGCGTGGAGCGGGACGGCTCAGCCCCCGCCCCCGGGTCCACCGCTTCCGCCCGGTTCCCCCGGCGGCATGGCCGTGCCGCCGTCTCCGATCCCGCCGGGTCCGCCGCCGCCACCCATTGCCATGGCATCGGGACCCATCGCGGCGCCTTCCGGTGGGTATGCCTATCCGCCGCAAGCCGCGGGCGCACAGATGTACCCACCCCCGCCGCCCCCCACGGGCACCTGGGGAGCCTCGGGTGCGAAGAACTGGATGGGGGTCACGTCGCTCGTGCTGGGCGTCACCTGCATCGGCGCGGGACTCCTTGGAGTCATCTTCGGGCACATGGGCCTCGCGGCGTGCAGGAGGGGCGAGGCGACCAACAGGGGCCTTGCGCTCGCGGGCGTGATCGTCAACTACTCGATGATCGCCCTGTTCCTGGGGTTGGTCGCGGTCGGCGTTGCGACGAGCGGGGATGGGGGGCGGTCCGCCACTCCCACCCACACCTCGGGCTTCGCCAGCCAGAGTGCCGAACCCACTCCACCGCCAGCCGTCGATGCCGCCGCGGGTCACCCGCTCGACACGTCCCTTGCCATCTCCCGCTACTGGTACGACCTGATGGTGGGCGACTGCGTCTCCGACTTCTACGCCGCGGAGCCGGATGCGAACGGCGACTACCCGTTCGTGGACCCGACCGTGGTTCCCTGTTCGGAACCGCACTACGGTGAGGTCTTCGCGCTTGCACTCATTGGCGGCACGGGGGCTCCGGACGAGGCGGTCCTCCGGGCGCATGTCGAGCAGTTGTGCGAGGGACCGGCGTTTACCGACTACGTGGGTGTGGCCGATTACTACGAGTCGTCGCTCTACCACGACGTGCTCTACCCGAACGCGACGGCATGGAAGGACGGTGGCCACGAGATGGTGTGCGTGGTTGTCGACGAGAGCGGGTCGACCGTGGGATCTGTCCGAGATAGCGGGCTCTAGGGCCTCTCACGGGGCCCATCGTGGAGCGGGTGACGGGAATCGAACCCGCGCTATCAGCTTGGGAAGCTGAAGTTCTGCCATTGAACTACACCCGCGCGCAGACGCCGAATTTGCGGCATCGAGCGGTACCTAGCATAGTGGGAACGACGTGAGGGGCGACGATGGCGAAGTTCGGTCTGGGCCGACGGCGGCGTCACGACTGCGCCGGACACGGCCCGCTGACCCCGGAGGACGTCCTGGGCAAGTTGTTCCGCGTCCATAAGCTCGCAGTCGGGTACGACCCAGAGGAGGTCGACGACTTCCTCGACGCCGTGGCGGCGGCGATGGCCGGCTTCACCCAACCGCTCACCGGGTGGGACATTCGGCAGCACGAGTTTGTCAATCAGAAGCGCTGGGGCGCCTTCAATCCTGACGACGTCGACGAGTTCCTGGAGTGCATAGCCCGGACTCTCGAGGGCTCGACCGGGGCGCCGCCCCCCACCGAGGGCTAGACCGCAGAGGGCTGGGCGAGTCGCAGCGAGAACTCCGCCGTCACCGTCTGGCCAGCCGGGATCGAGAACACGCCCGTGTGCTCAACTCCCTTGGCGAAGAGCGTGAATCCGTCGTTCGCGTTCGTGACGGCCTCGACGGCGAAGAAGGGCTGGCCCGGCGGGATGTAAAACACCGTGTGCTCGAAGATCGGATCTGCCTCGATGACGACGGACAGGACGCCGGGGTACTCGATCGTCGCGACGGTCGAGCCCGCGCGGCCGCGCTGACACGTGTCGATGAGGGGCTCCCCGAGCCCTCGCTTGCTGGTGAAGTCCGACACGGCGGCAATCGGGCCCGCGCCCTTGTCGGGCATGCAGTTGTGGAGCTCGTATTCGTGTGTTGCCTCGATCTGCAACTGGACGACTTCCCCGAGGGGGGCGCCGTCGGGTCCGAGCAACTGGCGGACGAAGTAGGGATGGTGCCCCAGGCCCGCGGGGAATTCGACATCGTCGACGTTCGTCAGCGACATGCGGCACACGAGGCGGGGGCCGTCGAGGAAGTACTCCTGACGCGCGACAAAGTCCCATGGCCAGTTGACGCCGTAGTAGCCACGCGCGTCGAACTCGACGACGACGCGGTCGTCGGTGGCCTCGACGACCTCCCAGGGGTATTCGAGGCCGGTGCCGTGCATGCTGAAGTCGGCCGTGCCCGCCCACCGGCGGAGCTGGTACACCTCGCCCTCCCACAGGAGCGAACCGTGCCGGATCCGATTGGACCACGGGACAAGGGGGTAGGAGGCCGAGTCCCAGAAGGAGCCAAGCATGTCGTCCGGCGTCGGGCGCAGAACGTCGACCCAGGCGTTGCCGGCGCGCGCTTGGCCGAAGGCCACGCTGCCACCCGTCTCGGGAGTGAGGCCCACGCGCCAGTGGGAGTTCGCGATGGTGAGAACGTCGATCATGGTCCCATTGTGGCGTGTCGCCCTCGGGACCTTGACGCGCCACGCGACGCACCCGGCAAGGCCGCTCCCCGCGCGACGCCGAGCCGGTCGCGCTACTGTGCAGTCAGTGGCGCCGCGCGCAGCGCCCCCTGCCTGGAGTCCGCATGACCGAGCCGTCGCCTCCCGCCGCCCACGCCCCGATTCCTCCCCTGGGGCTCGCCTCCGCACCCGAGAAATCCCGATCGAACCCCCACAACTGGCAAGGTATCGCTGCGGCGATACTTGGCCTCCTGGGCTCCCCGCTCTTTGGCGTCCTGTTTGGGATCATGGGACTCCGGTCCTTCAAGGCGGGGACGGCGAACAACCGCGGCCTGGCGCTCACGGGGATCATTGCGGGAAGCTCCTGGCTCGCGCTCGCCGTTGTCGGCGGTATTGGCTTCGAGCTTCTCGGGTGGGGGAGCCCTGCGGGGTCTACGTACACGAGTTTCGCAGACGTCAAGTTGGGTGACTGCTTCGCCGATGGCGGGGGCGAGCCCGAGGCGGGCTCGACCGCGACCGTGACGGGCCTCTACACCATCGGCTGCGAGCGCCCCCACCATGGCGAGGTGTACTACGTCGACCGGATGACCCAGAGCGTCTACCCCGGCGCCGACGAGTCGGCGGCGATCGCCGAGAAGGTGTGCTTCGGCACCACGGCAATAGCAGCGCTCGATCTCAACAAGGCGGCCGACCTGTCGCTGTACTACCTGTTTCCGTCAACCGACACCTGGGCCCGAGGTGACCGTGGGCTCACTTGCAGTGTCGTGTCTGCCACTGACGACCTGGTCGGCTCTGTTCGGGCGACCCCGTAGGCGGGCGTCCCCGACCAACCGCCCTCCCGTCGCCGGAGACGCCTAGGCGCGACTCGCGCCGTCCTGAACCTGGTTCTGGCCCATGCGAAGGGTTGCTTCCTCGCGCGCCGCACGGGCGGCGGCGGCGCTCATCCGCTGCCCCGGATCGGTGAAGCGAACCATCGGCCGGTGGAGGTGATAACTGACTTCCAGGTCCCAATGCCGCAGGGACCAAGCCCCCGCGACGACGGCGACGGCGAGTGACGCGATGGATCCGACGGCAACAGACCAGCGGGCGCCGAAGGCCTACCCGATCCAGCCAACGAGGGGGGAGCCGATGGGGGTCGCGCCCATGAAGACCATCATGTAGAGCGCCATGACGCGGCCGCGCATCGCGGGCTCGGTCGTGATCTGGATGGTGGCGTTTGCGGCGGTCATCATGGTGAGAGCGGCGAACCCGACGGGAATGCAGGCGATGGCATACAGGAGATACGTCGGCATGAAACTCATCACTGCGGTCGCAAGAGCGAAGCCGAACGCCGCCGCGATCACGAGGCGGACACCGGGATTCTTCCGTCGCGCGGCGAGTAGCGCCCCCGATAGCGAGCCGATCGCGATGACGGAGCCAAGGATGCCGTACTCGCCCGGACCCCTGTTGAACTCCGTGCGAGCCATGAGCGCGGTGGTCAGTTGGAAGTTCAGGCCGAAGGTGGAGACCACGCCCGCGATGACCATGATGACGACGATGTCGGCGCGACCGCGGACGTAGCGAAGCGCCTCCCGGATCTGCCCGGGCAAGCGCTTGGCGCGCGCGTTCGGCGCGAGTTCGCGTTGGCGCATGAGGAGGAGCGCGGCGATGGTCGCGACGAACGTGAGGCTGTTCGTGAGGAACACCCAGCCGGTCCCTACCCATGCGATCATGAGGCCCGCGACGGCGGGGCCGATGAGTCGCGCGGTGTTGAACGAGGCGCTATTGAGTCCGACGGCGTTCGGAAGAGACGCCGGGGGCACGAGCGCCGCGACGAAGGTCTGGCGCACGGGGCCGTCGAGCGCGGTCGCGCATCCGAGCAGGCCAGCGAACACGTAGACGTGCCACAACTCGACGTGCCCGAAGACGACGAGGAGGCCGAGGCCGAGGGCCAAGAGCGCGGACGCCGCCTGGGTCGCCATGAGCATCCGCCGCTGGTTGAACCGGTCGGCGAGCACCCCCGCCCAGGGGGAAAGGAGGAGCGCGGGCAGAAACTGAAGCCCGGTCACGAGCCCAACCGCCACGCCCGAGTTGTGCGTCAGCACGGTGAGGACGAGCCAGTCCTGCGCGACGCGCTGCATCCAGGCGCCGACGTTCGAGACCATCGCGCCAAAGAACCACAGGCGGTAGTTGTAGAAGCGCAACGACGCGAACGTGGTTCTCATCTGCGGGCGATCGTGACGCCCGCTCGCCAGCGCGCGGTCATGCGTCTACCGTACTTCGGTCCGGATGGGACCGCCGCATCGGGCGAACCTAGGCCGACGAGACGGAGCCTCGGGTGTTGCCTAGCGCGCTTGGAGGGCGTCGAGCGCGACGGCCATCGCCGCGATCACCCTCCAGTCGATGGACGTATCCCAGACCGAAACCTTGTAACGGTCGCGCACGCCCCACCTCTTCTCCACGCTGAAGGCGACCGTGCCATCCGCCCAGGTGAAGTCGAAGTGGTACGGAATGAAGGTGACGTCGGTGAAGCGACGCAGCACCGCGACAAGCACGCTGCGCTCCTGGCCGCGCGTCTCCGAGCCGCCGGCCGCGGACACGTGCCATGTCGACCGAAGGAGTGACGCCTTGAAGTCCTTGCGGAACATCCCGATGGGGTTTCCCTGCGGGTCGAAGATGTCGGTCATGCCGTGGACATCGAGCACGTTGCGCGCCTTGAAGCTGAACACGGGGGAGGTCTTGGTGTCGTCGCTGTAGAAGATGACCTCCTCCTTGAGCTTCATCCGCTTCTGCTGTGCGAAGGCGAGCATGGGGCCGTTGGGGTTGCCGTCGGCGTCCGCGGGAAGGATCTCGTAACGATTCACCATCGCGGTGAAGCGCTGCTTGACGGCGAAAACGGCGGCGGGGGCGGAGTTCATGTGCGCGGGGGCCATGAGGCGAGCGTAGCGGGAGCGAGCTCCCCCTACGCTCCGCAAGTTAGGCGAGAGCCCGAGGGGTGGTCTGCGTGGCGCGGACCCCGCCGGGTGGAGCTAGACGGTGATGACGACCTTGCCGCTCACGTGGCCGGTCTCCAGGTGCTTCATCGCGTCGATGATGCGGTCAAGCGGGTACGTCGCGTCGATGACGGCACGTACCTTGCCCGCCTCGATCAGTGCGGTGATCTCGGAGAGGAGGGCCCTGTAGCCCTTGGCCGTGACGGGCGCGACGCGCTGCGGGACGAAGGCGGAGAGCAGGATGGCGCCGAGCATCGGGCCCCCTGGCCCGAGAAGTCTGCCGCCCCCGCCGCCAGCAAACGCGAAGGTTCCGCGACGCGCGAGGGCGCGGCGCGAGCGGAGGAAGGGCTGGCTGTACTGCGTCTCGACGAACAGGTCGTAGCGCTTGCCGAGCCGTGTGTAGTCCTGCTGGGTGTAGTCGACGACGGAGTCCGCCCCGAGCATCTGGACCATGGCGACGTTGCGGGTGCTGCACACGCCGGTCACCTCGGACGCGCCGAGCGCCTTCGCGAGTTGGACCGCGAAGATCCCGATTCCTCCCGAGGCGCCGTTGATGATCACGGATTGCCCGGCCTCAAACCGGCCCGCCCTGAGCGAGGCCATCGCGGTGATCGCGCCCATGGGAACGGCGGCGGCTTCCTCGAAGGTCACGTTCGTGGGCATCGGGGCCAGCCGATTCGCGGGAACGGCGACGTACTGGGCGAAGGAGCCGAGCCCGGCCAGCCCGTAGACGCGATCGCCAACTGCAAAGCTGGTGACGTTTGAGCCGATGTCCGCGACCTCGCCGGCGAAGTCCGATCCCAGCCGCTGAGACTCCTTCGCCTTGGCGACGCCCGGCATGACGCGAATCAGGAGCGGGTCTCCGCGGTAGTAGTGCCAGTCGTAGGGATTGGCTCCGGCGGCGCGGACGCGAACCAACACGTCGTCGGCGCTCGGGAGGGGCTTGGGGATTTCGCGGACCTTGAGCACGTCCTCGGGGGCGCCGTGGCGGTCCCAGACGACCGCCTTCATGGTCTCGGCGGTGGTCTTCACGGTCTCTGCGGTGGTCTTCATGGTGACTCCTTGCGGTGCTTTTGGGTGTGGTCGGTGGAGGTCGCGACCG
>JADGOS010000174.1 GCA_017882825.1 Demequinaceae bacterium
TTCTTCTCGGAGGACGCGACCAATGCTTCTGGGATCGAGATGATTCACCTGACGGATGTGGTTGACCCGGGTGCGGACCTCTCGAGCTCCGACATGACGTTGATCATCGACGCAGGGGAAAGCGCGTCGTGACGGAACTCGTCTTCCGGGTGGCAAACGGGCCGACAACGACCCTTCTGTCAACTGAAGAAGCGCGGTGGGTGCTTCGGATTCGACGCAGACCCCGACGGTGACAACTTCGGCAAGGTCTCCGAGATCGGCCCTCAGTGGGCAGAGGTCGCAAGTGGGGCGTTCCGTTCCGCGATGGAAGCGAGGAATGCGGCGACGCTCGCGAAGAGCACCAAGTAGCGTGTCCCTGCCACGGCGGTTCACCGCGATGACCCGGAGGATGAAGAAAGAGGGCACGTCGCTGCCGGTGAGAATCCTCTTGTTTCTCTTCTCGGCTCCGGTGTTGATCGTCGCCATCGTGGGCTTCGTCGTCTACACGGCTTTCGACATCCACGTCCAGAAGGGTGAGGCGCGCGAGTGTCTTGACCGCGCCGAGGTGCGATACGCGGCGGACGGGGACATCTTCGACCTGAAGTTGCTGCAGGGACTCCGGCTCGAGTTCCACTCCGTTGGGTACCCACATCTTTGGGGACGATACGCCAACACGGACGGCGGACCCAGCGCGAGTTCGTTCTGTGCTCGTGCAGACACCATAGGGAAGTTGGGACATTGACATGAACGCAAGGAGCAAGAAGGGCTCCCTCTTACGCTGACGGCTGGTGCAGTCGCCACTGTTGTGGGTGGCAACTGGGCCGATAACGACCCATCTATCAGCCTTCAGGGGCGAAGACGCCATCTGGGACATCCTGGAGCGCTTCGGCCGGTGCGGCCTCCCCGTCCAGATGACGGAGACCACCCTCCTCTCCGGCGACCTCATGCCGCCCGAGATTGTGGACCTCAACGACTACCAGGTCGAATCCTGGCCCTCCACCCCGGAGGGCGAGGGGCGGCAGGCCGACGAGATCGTCCGGCACTACCGCACCGTCGTCGCCCACCCCGCCGTCGAGTCCCTGACCTATTGGGGATTCGCGGACGAGGGGTTCGGCGGCGAGTATCGGGTCTCGGCAGCCGGGTCTGGGGTGGCGAAGACGGGCGCTCCGGTCAACGTGAACGCCGGCCACACGAGCGTCGCCGACGTCCTGCTCGGCTAGGGTCACCCGGAGTCGTCGAGCCCGCGACGCGGGGGCGCGCGTGGTCACGGTGGCCCCGGGTGACGTAACCTGACATCTTCCTGGAAGGGAACCATGGCTACGAGCAAGAAGGACGTCACCCCCGGAGCCGAGAAGGCTCGGCTCGCCGTTGCGGCGGCGCGGCGCGCCGATCGCCGCAAGCGCATCGCAATCTGGAGCGCCGTCGCGGCCGTCGGCGTCGCGCTCGTCGCCGTCACCGCGATCCTCATAGGCTCCGCGATCCATAAGCGCAACGCCGTCGCCGTCGAGGCGACGGGCGCGATCGCCGGAGTCACCACCACCTCGGGCCTCTCGGCCAATCACGTGCCCAACCTTCCGGAACCCACGCCGACAAACGGCGTCCGCGTTCCCCCGGTCGGCGGGGACCACGACGCGGTCCCACAGACCTGCGGCGTCTACGCGCGCCCGGTCGGAACCTGGCACGCCGTCCACTCCCTGGAACACGGCGCCGTGTGGATCACCTACGCGCCCGACCTCGCCCCAGACCAGATCGCCGCCCTCGCCGCGGACGCGAAGGGCCACGACCACGTGCTCGTGAGTCCATTCCCGGACCAGCCGTCTCCCGTCATTCTCACGGCGTGGGGCCTTCAACTTCGCGTCGACAGCGCGAGCGATTCGAGGGTCGAGGTCTTCATCGCGAAGTACGAGAATGGTCCGCAGACGCCGGAGCTGGGAGCGGAGTGCTCAGGGACCGCCGAGATGGCGAAGCCCTAGGGCGCCTCTTTCTGGGGCGGCACTGTAAGTCGTGGCGAGTTGGTCGCAGCGGGTGGCGAGTCCGCGCCGGTGTTTCGGTGAGCAGAATCCCCCTTTCGACGACCCTCGGGTGGCAAAGGTGCCGATAATGACCCAAATGTCAACAGAAATCGCTGCCAGAGTGCGGCAGGAAACGGGCAAACTAGTCGGCAGCAAGACGCAACAAGCCAAAGGTGTCGGCAAACAACTTTCCGGCGAAGCTGACAAGAACTACGGAAACCCAAAGTAATCCATCAAGGATGCAAGCGAGCATTGACGGTTTGCTAATTGAAGAACAAATGGCTGCCGTTGTCGGCCATCTTCTCGCCAAGCCGACACCACACCAGCGCAATCGAGTCTTGAGCGTTCAATCGCGCGGCAGTATCGGTCAGACCCAAGCCAAGTAAAGGAGTACGTAGAGGATCTGCACCGGCAAGTCGCTACTGACGATGTCCGATACCATGCCGAAGAACTCGGGCTCGGCGAACATAGGGCGCACGAAGGCTGGATCAAAGCGGAAAAAGCCAGCGCAGCGTCAACCACAGCAGTTAGCCCCGAGACCCACCATCGGATGATCGTGGTCGCCGCCTATTACCTCGCTGAAAAGCGCGAATTCGTGGGGATTGGTGCCAGGGAAGACTGATTCAAGGCGGAAGCGGTAATTGACGCGATGGTGCATGGCCGA
>JADGOS010000175.1 GCA_017882825.1 Demequinaceae bacterium
AGCACGCGCCTCAGGCCCGGCACCCGCGAGACGAGGCCGGGTCGCATGAGGCGGTGGCCGAAGAGGTAGGCGAGCGCGGGCACGAGGGTCATCGCGACGAGGAGGGCCATGATGACCACCCCGAGCGCCGCGCCCCCAAAGGCCTTCATGAGGTCGGGGGAGAAGCTCAGGAGCCCTCCCACCGCGATGCCGACGGTCACGGCGGAGAAGAAGACCGTGCGCCCGGCAGTCACCATGGTGCGCTCGATCGCGAGCGCGCGCACGTCGCCCCCGCCCGGTGCCGCCGCGAGTTCCTCGCGATATCGAGACACGATGAGAAGCCCGTAGTCGATGCACAACCCGATCCCGAGGACGGTCACGACGCTCTGGGCAGAGTTGTCAACGATGTAGGGGAACGTGAAGCCGTAGAGGATGGCGAAGCCGCCGGCGATCGAGGCGATCGCCCCGGCGATGGGCATGCTCGCGGCGAGGAATCCTCCGAAGACGAAGACCATCACAATGAGCGCGAGGGGAAGGGCGATGGCCTCGCCGATAACGAGGTCTTGAGACACGCGGATGTCAAAGTGCTCGAACAGCAGGCTCGTCGAGAAGGTCCGGATCGTCGCGTCCGGCGAGACGGTGCGGGCGGCGTCGAGGACCGCGGACGAGAACGCGTCGGAGACGGTGTGGTCGATCGCGAGGACGGCCGCGTCGTTCGGTTGGGGCGCGATCGTCACGAGAATCGTCATGCCGCGTCCATCCGACGCGACGAGGGCGGAGGGGTCTCCGCCGCCGGAGGACATGAGGGTGGAGCCGAAGGCGGCGCCGGGAAACGCGCCAACCGGAGACGCGACGAGCGCGACGCCCTCCGTCTGCGCGACGGCGCGCAGTGGCCCGGCGAGGGCGGCCGCGAGGGCGGGATCCGTGGGATCGACGCCGAGGACCATCGCGGTGAGGGTTGTCCCCGCCTCGAAGGGAACGGCATTGTCGGCGGCGAGGCGCGCGATGGCGCTGTCCGAGCCCATCACGCCCGGCGCGCCCGTGGTCGTCCGGTCCTGGAGGTTGCCATAGTTGCCCCAGCCCACCTCGGAGAACACGAACAATGCGATGGCCGCGACGATCCACGCCACCACGATGGCGACGGGCCGGCGGGTGACGAATCGGGCGAGGCGCGCGAAGAGGCTCATGGCAAAAACCTACACGCGGCTCCCGCGTCGTGAGCGCGCCATAGAGTGAGGTCGTGGACCTCTTCGATGCGGTGAGGCAGGACGGATCCGGCATCCCGTCGACGTCCGCAGCGAGCCCCCTCGCCGTGCGCATGCGACCGCGCACCCTCGACGAGGTCCTGGGGCAATCGCACCTCCTCGAGCGGGGCAGCCCGTTGCGCCGCCTGATCGAGGACAAGAACGCGGCCTCGTCCATCCTGCTGTGGGGCCCTCCGGGAACGGGGAAGACGACGCTCGCGTACCTCGTCGCGGGTAACCGGCGCTTCGTCGAGCTCTCCGCGGTGAGCGCGGGGGTCAAGGACGTCCGCGCGATCATCGACGACTCGAAGCGGCGCGTCGTGACGGGCGAGCCGGAGACCGTCGTGTTCATCGACGAGGTCCATCGCTTCACCAAGACCCAGCAGGACGTGTTGCTTCCTGCGGTGGAGAACCGATGGATCACCCTCGTCGCCGCCACGACAGAGAACCCGTCCTTCTCCGTCGTTGGCCCGCTCCTTTCTCGCTCCCTGCTCCTCACGCTTCGCCCCCTGGACGAAGACGCGATCCGCACCCTCCTCGCGAGGGCGGTCGCCGACGAGCGGGGGCTCGGCGGCCGCGTCACCCTCGCAGACGACGCGCGGGAGCACATCGTGCGCGTCGCGGGCGCCGACGCGCGCAAGGCCCTCACGCTGCTGGAGAACCTCGCGGCAGCTGCGGGGAGCGGGGGAGAGGTGACGGCGGCGCTTGCCGAACAGGCGATGGACGCCGCGCTCGTCGCGTACGACCGTCAGGGAGACCAGCACTACGACGTCATCAGCGCCTTCATCAAGTCCGTCCGGGGCAGCGACGTCGATGCCGCGCTGCACTATTTGGCCCGGATGATCGTCGCGGGGGAGGATCCCCGGTTCATCGCGCGGCGCCTCGTTATCCTCGCGGCCGAGGACGTGGGGCTGGCGGACCCCCAGGGCCTCGTCATCGCCCAGGCTGCGGCGGATGCGGTGAGTTTCATCGGGATGCCGGAGGGGCGGATCGTCCTCGGCGAGGCCACCGCCTACCTCGCGACCGCGCCGAAGTCCAACCGTTCCTACCTCGCGATCGACCGCGCGATCGCGGAGGTGAGGGCGGGAAAGATCGGCACGGTGCCCACTCACCTCCGGAACGCGACGTCGTCCACCACGCGCGAGATGGGCTACGGAGAGGGCTACGCCTACGCCCACGACGCCCCCCACGCCGTCGCCGCTCAGCAGTACCTCCCGGACGCGCTGGCGGACGCCCGGTACTATGAGCCCAGCGAACGAGGATACGAGCGTGACGTCTCGGCAAGACTCGCCCGCATTCGCGACCTGCTCGGGCGTGGCGAAAGCGCGCAATAGTCCGCTATCCTTGTCCGAGCCCTCGCGGCGAGCTGGCTGCTCTTGCCGCGTCCCTGTAGGACGGCGCATTCCCGCGCCACGGTGGTTAAAGGA
>JADGOS010000176.1 GCA_017882825.1 Demequinaceae bacterium
GGGCGCGGCCGCGACGCATACGGCCTCGAGCGTCATGAGCGCCGCCGAGGCGCGCGGGATCCACCGCAGGGGGCCCGAGGAGCCGTGGCGGGGCAGGAGCGTCAGCACGATCACCGTCGCCGCCAACGTCCCGATGGTGCCGATCCGCACCAGGAGGCTCGGCGCGTGGAGGCCGGACAGCATGAAGGGCACGAAGAGCGGGGGGATCAGGCTCAGCATGACGGTTCCGCCCGCGAGCCGCGCGGAGGATTCGGAGACGTAGGGGCGGATGCGATCCATCGTCACGGCGCCAGGGTCGTCGGGAACCGCGCCGCGCACGGTCCAGCGGCTGGACATGAAGTGCTCGTAGTTGATGGAGTAGCCCTCGGGAAGCTCCAGGAGCGTCGTGGGAAGGAATCTGAGCCCCGGCGCGACGATGCCCAGGCTGATGGCCGCGGACGCCGCCGCGGACCACCCTAGGGCCAGGGTGCCCCCCCAGATGGCCGCCAGGATCATCAGGACGCCCATGGAGGTGGCCGCGACGCCCCTCAGTTCGCGGCCGCGGGCCGTCACGGTCGCGGTGGCGCACAGGAGCGCGGCCGCGAGCAGGCCGATGGTGACGGCGAGTTGCGGGGCCAGGGCGAGGGGAGGCGCGGCGAAGGCGCCGGCCGCGAAGGCGAGCGCGGCGGGCGCGACCATCGCCACGGCCGTTCCGAGGTGGTCGCCGGGGGTCCTCCTCGTCCAGACGGCAGCCGAGAGCACCGCGCCCGCGCCCAGGAGCGAGGCAACGACGGCGCGGTGGCCGGCGGAGAGGACGAGGGTGTTGGTCGCGAGGGCCACGAGCGCGCCGGCCGCCAGGAGCACGCCGGCCGTGCCGATGAGCCACCACGACGAGTAGTGGTCGTGGCGGGCGGTGGAGGAGCCGCGCAGGCGGCGACGACCGTCGGCGGGGCGCGCCGCGAGGTCGACGATAGTCAGCAGGGTTCCGTCCTCAAGGTCAAGGACACGAGTGTCGAGGCCGACCTCGGTACCCGTGCGCGTAACAAGGGCGTGCCGGTTGGGCTCCAACTGGATCCCGACGGCGACGAGAGCCTGCCCCACCGTGTCGCCGATCGGCGCGGCGATGTCGAGTCGAGACTCCGTTCCGACCAAGGCGATGAGTCGCCGCTGCGACGCTACGGTGCTCACCGTCGCGGTCAGGAGGTGGGTTCAGAAGTGCGGAATCGCGCGATGGTCTCGGCAAGGTCCTTCTGGGCGCGCTCCAGTTTCGCAACGTCTTCAGCGAGGTCATCCGAGGCCATGGCAGCGGCGAACTCCTCGCGGGCGCGGGGAACGACGTCGCGCTCGATGATCGTGCGGACGGCGCGCGCCTCTTCGGACTTGTCGACCCCGGAAAACACGTCGTCGAGCGTGGTGCGATTCATGTCCACGCGCTCCTGGAGCACCTGCCAGTCACGTCCGTACTCGCCCTTGCGCCTCTTCGCCGCCAGCTTCTCGTCGTCGTCGGCGCGCGCTGCCCGCTCGGCGTCGTTGCGCTCGCGCTGCGCGCGCGTGGCGGATTGGATTTCCGCCGTCTGCGCGCGAATCTCGGCGAGGAGGACCGCGAACTCGGGATTCTGAGCCATGGTGTCGGCGTCTCCTTGGTTATTTCGGGGCCGGAAGGTCGGCGGTCGCGCGGTTGGCCGCGTCGCTTGCCGCGCCGTTGGCCGCGAGGGCTTTCGCGACCTGCTCCAGGAGCTGAAGGACCTTCTGGATGGTCGCGAGGACCTTCTCGATCTTCTGGGCCGCGGTGTAGAAGTTCTTGATCTCGACCGTGATCTTGTAACTGAACTGGACGGTCCTTCCCGCGACGATGGTCAGTTCGCCGGCGCCGACGATTTGGCCCACGATGGGAAAAGCCTGTTCCAGGAGGATGCGCGTGATGGCGTCCCCGAGGATTCCCAGGATCTCGGCGATCAATTCGGCGATGGCCCTGGCCATGTCGGCGAGGGCCTCGGCGAACTCTCCCATCGCGTCGCAGGCTTCCGGGAGCGAGCCGATGGAGTCCGTGATCTTCTTCTGCAGGTTTGCCCAGGCGTCCATGGCGTCGCCGTTCCAGGAGTCACCCACCTGGCCGGGAAGCGCCTTGATGTTGCTGGAGACGGCGCCGATGCTCTTGCCCGCGTTGCGCCAGGCTCCGCCGGAGCGGTCAAAGGCGTCCCAGTCCCCGCCGAAGGGCTTGAAGACCCATTCGTTGAGCGGGCTGAATCCCGTGATGGCGCTGATCACCGCGTCCGCACCGCCGATCAGCAGGCCGCACTTCAGCCTGAGGCTCCAGATGTAGGTTCCCGAACCCGTGGCCGTGGGCGGCTGGAGGTAGGTCAGCGGGTCCTCGACGGCGGAAATGGCGGTCATCGCGCGCCTCCTTGTTGTGGCGTCAGGCCTAGGGAAACGCGGAACGCCGGGGGTTGAGCACCGTACCCGATGCCGACCGCGACCGGGATGGCGTCGGGGTCCACCGTCAGCGGCTCCCGCTCCTCCCATGCCAGGCGGAGCTCGTCGGCGCTACGGCCGAGGGGGTCGTGCGCGGCGCGCTCCTCCCACAACTGGTGGTAGAGGGCGGATTCCTTCGCCTGTTCGTCCGGGC
>JADGOS010000086.1 GCA_017882825.1 Demequinaceae bacterium
ACGCCTCTCATCATCTCGGGCCCCGCCCAGGGCGTGAACAACCGTTGGTACGGCGAGTTCGCCGCGCTCGTCCGCACGCTCAAGGCGGGCGACGACTACGAGGTGGACGAGAAGAAGCGCACCGTCGGCATCCTCGAGCCAGGCGTGGACAAGGTCGAGAAGGCGCTGGGCCTGGAGAACCTTTACTCCGCCGAGAACACCCCCCTCATCGCCTTCCTGAGCAACGCCCTCAAGGCGAAGGAGCTCTTCAAGCGCGACAAGGAGTACGTCGTCCTGAACGGCGAGGTCGACATCGTCGACGAGCACACGGGGCGCCTCCTCAAGGGGCGCCGGTACTCCGACGGCCTTCACCAGGCGCTCGAGGCGAAGGAGGGCGTGCCGATCAAGGCCGAGAACCAGACGTTCGCATCGATCACGCTCCAGAACTACTTCCGCCTCTACACCAAGCTCGCGGGAATGACGGGAACGGCCCAGACCGAGGCGTCGGAGCTCAACGGCACCTACGGCATGAACGTGGTTCCGATCCCCACCAACGTCCCGATGATCCGCATCGACCAGCCCGACTTCCTGTACAAGAACGAGCAGGCCAAGTACGACGCGGTCGTCGAGGACATCGTCGAGCGGCACGCGGCGGGCCAGCCCGTGCTCGCGGGAACCACGTCCGTCGAGAAGTCGGAGAAGCTCTCCAAGGAGCTGAAGAAGCATGGCATCGCGCACGAGGTCCTGAACGCCAAGGAACACGAGCGCGAGGCCGCCATCGTCGCGGAGGCGGGCCGCAAGGGCGCAGTCACCGTCGCGACGAACATGGCTGGCCGAGGCACGGACATCATGCTCGGCGGCAACCCGGAGTTCCGGGCGATCGGCGTGATGGCCAAGAAGGGCTTCGACCTCCACGAGGATCCCGCGACGTACGAGGCCAACTGGGCGGCCGTGTTTGAGGCGGAGAAGAAGGCCGTGGCCAAGGAACACGACGAGGTGGTCGCCGCCGGCGGCCTCTACGTGCTCGGCACGGAACGCCACGAGTCGCGCCGCATCGACAACCAGTTGCGCGGCCGCTCCGGTCGCCAGGGCGACCCCGGCGAGTCGAGGTTCTACCTCTCGCTCGAGGACGAACTGATGCGCCTGTTCCAGACCGGCCTCGCCTCCGCGATGATGAACTCCTCCGCCTTCCCCGACGACATGCCCATCGAGTCGAAGGTCCTCACGCGCGGCGTGCGGAGCGCCCAGGCGCAGATCGAGGGCCGCAACCACGAGGCGCGCAAGGCGATCCTCAAGTACGACGACGTGATGAGCGTCCAGCGCAAGGTGATCTACGCGGAGCGTCGCAGCATCCTCGAGGGCCAGGACTTCGGCGAGCAGATGCGTAGCTTCATCAACGACGTGATCGACGAGCGCGTCTCCGAGGTGACGTCCACGGGCAACACGGACGACTGGGATGTTCCCGGCCTCATCAAGGAGTTGCTCCAGGTCTACCCGGTGTCGCTGACGGCGGACGAGATTCTCGACGAGGTTGGCGGATCCGTCGGCCTGACGTACGGGTACCTGCTGCGCGAGTTCCAGTCCGACGCGCAGATGCGCTACACCGAGGTGGAGAATCGCATCGGCGTAGACGTGATGCGGCAGGTGGAGCGCCAGGTGGTGCTCCAGGTGCTGGACAACAAGTGGCGCGACCACCTCTACGAGATGGACTACCTGCGCGAGGGGATCGGGCTACGGTCCATGGGCCAGCGCGACCCGCTCATGGAGTACCAGCGCGAGGGCGCCCAGATGTTCGACAGCGTCTCCGACGGCATCAAGGAGCAGAGCGTCCAGGTTCTGTTCCGCGTGGAGCTTCGCGACCCGAATGAGGCTCAGGGCCAGGCGCCCGCCGGGGGTTCGGGTCAGCCAGCCCCCGTCAACGCGGCGTCCACGGCCGCGACCGCGGCCTCCCCCGCGGGTCAGGCCGCCGCTGGTGGGGGCGGGGCTGCTCAGGGCGGGGCAGGTCAGGCCGCAGCCGGTCCCCAGGCGGGGGCGGCGTTCGGCGTGGGCCGACGCATCCCCACGGGGCCGTCCTCGACGACGGGCGGGCCGGGTGGGGTGCAGGTGTCGCAGATGACCTACAGCGGCCCGACGCTCGACACCGCCTCCGGCAAGACGGAGGCCAAGAAGACGAAGACCTCCTCCGCGGTCTCGGGCCTGGAATACGCCGGCACGCCGCGCAACGCCCCGTGCCCTTGCGGCTCCGGCAAGAAGTACAAGCTCTGCCACGGGAAGGACGCCAGCTAGCCCAGGTCGAGGACGGTGGCCTGCCACCGCCCGCCCACATCCTCGAAGCGTGCCGCGACCGCCCGCGCGTGAACGCCGTCGTCCGCGACGACGCTCGTCTCGGCCGCGACGTCGGATACCCGGAAGACCCGTATCCGGAGGATGCGCACGGGAGCCCCGATCCTCAGGCCCGCCCTTCTGGCGAGCGCGCCCTGCTCCGCGAGCGCCTCGCGGATGTCGGGCGTTACCCATCGCGTGAGCTGATCGAGTTCGCCGCCGCCGAGCACTACCTCAAGCGCCATCTTTGCCACCGTGCATGCCAGCGGCGTCGGATCGCCCAGGACCTTGCGCGGGCGCGTGTAGGGGTTGAGCGGAGGCCGCGGTCCCGGCAAAGGAACGGCCACCAGCCCGGCGACGGACATCTCGGCAAGTTGTGCGCTCACGGTGCGAACCCCCTTCGAGGCGGCGACCCCTTCGGGTTGCCTTGACCTCGCTAGATATCTGTTGATGCTGTTTGATATACATAGAGGTAGTACAACATCGCTTGATTGTCCAGTTGAACGGGGACGGGTGTGGACGACGCGGTTGCCGTAGTTTGGGGGAGTGCGGTGGAACGACTTGTTCAGTGACCTGGAGGGGCAGCTCGCTGCCGCGCACGCGTTCGAGTTTGAGGCGGGGGTTCGGGACCTGGCGCAGGCCGAACGGGCGACCGTCCGCTTGGCCGAGCGCCTGGCGTCGAGCGCGTCCCAGCACGTTGCTTTCACCCTGCGCGGCGGCTCTCACGTCTCGGGGGTGGTGACTGAAGCCGCGGGCTCCTGGGTTCTTCTCTCCGAGGGAGGGCGAGAGTATCTGGTGCCGCTTGGCGCGATCGCGATGACCCGCGGGGTGGGCCATCGCGCCTCCGACCTCGGAACCGTCGCGACGCGGCTCGGATTGGGCCACACCCTCAGGGCGCTCGCGCGTGCGGGTGTGCCCGTCGTCATCTCAACCACGGGAGGCGAGATCAGGGGGCGCATCGATCAGGTCGGCGCGGACCACCTGGACCTGGTACCGGACGACGGCGGCGCGGTGGCCGTGATGTTTTCTGAGGTGCTGGTCGTTGCATCATCCGGCGCCGCGGCCTAGCCTGGCGCGCTACCGCTGAGTTGCGGCCTTCGCGCGAGTCGCCTCGTATTGGCGCTGGATGTAGGCCTCGAGTTCCGAGGACTCGATGCGCCATTGGCCGCGTCCACCCACTTGGATCGCGGGGAGGTCGCCCGAGCGCACGAGCGCGTATGCCTGGGTCGACGTGATGTTGAGTACCTCTTCCACGTCGGCGAGCGTGATGAACCTGGGAGGCATGTTCGATTCTCCCACGCGTGCGGGCGAACCCCCGGTTATCCACATCACCCAGCGAGCCGCCGCGCCGCGAGGCACTATGGCTCCACAGAAGACCGGAGGTGGTCATGAACGCAACCCTTGGCCCGATCGCTGGGCGGCTCAAGCGTCCGCGCTGGACGGACCCGCGCCTATTGATCGGCGTCGCGCTCGTCGCGGTCGCGATCCTCGGAACGGCGTCCGTCGTCGCGCGCGCCGACCGAACCGAGCCGTACTACTCCGCGCGCCACACCCTGACGCCCGGCACCGTGCTCCAGGTGTCCGACGTCGTGGTGACGCATGTGCGCGTCGGCTCGGGCACATACGTGCCAGCGAGCGCGGAGCCGTGGGGCGAGGTCGTGACAAGGGTGATCGGCGCAGGGGAGATGATTCCCGCCTCTTCGCTCGCCGACGCCGACGCGTACGCCTTCCGCCCCGTCGCGGTCACTACGGGCAGCCCCCTCGCCGAGGCGATCGAATCGGGGGCGGTCGTCGACGTGTGGGTGACGCGCGACGGGCTCGCGGGTCCGGACTCGGTTCTCGTGGCCGCTGGCGTCGTTGTGGATCAGGTGGATCGCGATGCGAGTGCCTTCTCTGCTCGCGCGGGCGAGACCGTCTACGTGCTCATCCCATCGGCAGACGTCGGCGACCTGCTCGCGGCCCTCGCCCAGGCCGACGAGGTGAGTGTCGTGGGGATCGGCAGGGGCGCGGCGTGAGCGGGGCCGTCATCGTCGCGGTACGCGCGGCGAACGAGGCGGAGATCGCCACGGCAATCGGGAGCCGCGCTGGCCTGTCCGTAGCCCGACGATGCGCCGATCTCTCCGAGGCGGTCGCGGCAGCTCAGGCCGGAATCGGCGACGTGGTCGTCACCTCGGAGCACGCCCAGCTGGATCGGGCCATTGTGCGGCGCCTGGAGAAGGCCGGTCTCGCGATCGTGGGCATCCCGTCCGACGCACGGGCGCGCGAGGCGATGCTCGGGCTTGGAATCTTGACCGTCCTGGCGCCGGGGGCGACCGCCGAACAGGTTGCGGCGGCGGCGCACGCGGCATCCACCGAGCCGCGCGCGGCCGCGGCGTTCCCCGACGCTGCGTTCCCCGAGGCTGCGTTTTCCCGTGCCGCGTTCCCCAACAGCGTGCTCGACAAGTTGGAGGAGCCCCACGCGCGGGGGGCCATGGTCGTGGTGTGGGGCCCGACCGGGGCGCCGGGACGGACCACGATCGCGACCAACCTCGCCGTCGAGGCGGCGCGCGGGGGCTCCGACGTCGTCCTGATCGACGCCGACACGTATGGGGGCGCAGTCGCGTCGGCGCTCGGAGTTGTGGACGAGGCGCCGGGAATCGCCGCGCTCGCGCGCGCGGCGCTCCGCGGGGAGCTGACCCAGGCGCTCTTCGCCCGACACGCCGTCGAGGTAGCGCCGGGGGTTCGCTTGGTAAGCGGCATCTCCCGTGCAGACCGATGGCCCGAACTTTCCGCGGAGGCCCTCGAAGCGGCGTGGGAGGCGGCCCGTGGGGGCGCCGGGCTCGTCGTGGTGGACGCGGGGTTCGCGCTGGAGCGCGCGGACGTCCTGGGCGGACGCGACAGGAACGCCGCGACCCTCTCCGCGCTGGCGGCGGCGGACGTGATCGTAGCGGTGGGCTCCTCGGAGCCGTTGGGGATTCAGCGGCTGGTTCAGGGGCTGTCGGACCTGGCCTCGGTACCGGAGGCCGCTGACGCGCGGCGCGTCGTGGTGGTGAACCGGGTGCGCGCGTCCGTCGCGGGTGCGTACCCCGAGCGGGCGGTGGCCGACGCGCTAGCGCGGTACGCCTCGGTCGCCGAGACCTGGACCGTCCCGTTCGACCCGAGGGCATGCGACGCCGCGGCTCTCGCGGGTGCCGCGCTCGCGGAGACGGCGCCGCGCTCCGGGGCAAGGCGAGCGATCGCCGCGCTCGCAGGGCACGTTGTGGCGGTTTGCTCCGCCGAGAGAGCGACCACATCCGCATCGTGAGTCCGGCCCGCGAGCACGCTCCCGCGAGCACGCCCATGGCGCGCGGGCTCCGCCCCTGAGAGACTGAACCAATGCGCGTCTACATCCCGGCGACCCCGGCCGACCTCGCCTCGTGCCTCGGGGCGGCCTGGGAGCCGAGGGCGGCCTTCGCGGTCACCCCGCGCCTGCTCGAGGTCTCCAGCCTGGAGGACTCCGACCTCCTGGACGAACAGGCGCGTGACGCCGCGGCCCTCGCCTCGGTGGCGGAACTCGGGTCCACAAGGCGTGTGGTGATCGTGGCGGACTGCGACCGCTCGCAGATCACCCTCGCGCCGCAACGCCACCCCGCGGCGGTTGAGCTTGCCGGCAGGGTGTCCCGCGACGAGATCGCGTGCGCGTTCGTGGACGAGGACGATGCGGCAGAGGACGCCGCCGCTGCGGCGAAGGGGGACGCCGCGGCGCTCGACCGCCTCTACGAGCGGGACCTGCTCTGGTACGACGCGGGGGAGTTCGAGGGGCTGGCGTAGGTAGGTGTCGCAGCGCTAGGCGCGTCGCGCGAAGCCAGTCGCAGCGCGACCCAGGCGAGCGCGCCTCAGGCCGGGAGGGGGCGCCGGAGCCGGGCGAGCACGTCCGCGTGCACCAGGCCGTTCGTGGCGACCGCGTTGCCGCCGAACGGGCCGCGCACCCCGGCGAGCGACGTGAACGTGCCGCCCGCCTCCTCGACGATCGCGACGAGCGCGGCCATGTCGTAGATCTGGAGGTCCGGCTCGGTGGCCACCTCGACGATGCCCTCGGCCACCATCATGTAGCTCCAGAAGTCCCCGAAGGCGCGCGTGCGCCACACGTCGCGGGTGAGGTCGAGGAACGAGGGCAGCATCCCCAACTTCTCCCAGCCGCTCAGGGAGGAGTAGGACATCGTCGCATCCTGGAGGCGGTCGATCGAGGAGACGTGGATGCGCTTGGCGCCCTTGATGTGGTGGCCCTTCCAGGCCCCCTCGCCCTTGGAGGCGAACCACCGGAGCCCGAGCGCGGGCGCGGAGGCGACGCCCATGACGGGCTCGCCCTTGTCCAGGAGCGCGATCAGGGTCGCCCACACCGGGATGCCGCGCACGTAGCTGCGGGTGCCGTCCACGGGATCGATCACCCACTGGCGCGGCCCGCCGCCCTTGGCGCCATACTCCTCGCCGTAGACGGCGTCGTGAGGCCGGTGGCGCTCCAGAAGCCCGCGCACGGTCTGCTCCGCGATGCGATCCACCTCGGTCACCGGACTGTCGTCCGCCTTGGTCTCCACCTCCAGCGTGAGCGAGCCGAAGTCGGACATCGTGACCACGTCCACGATGTCGGCGATGTTGAGCGCCAGGTCGAGGTCGTCGGTGTACGGGGCGTTGTCCTTCATGGTCACAACGCTACTGTGAATCCGAGGCGTTACGGCTGGCGATGAGGCGCCGGATGGACTCGACGCGCGCGACGCGATCCGGGTTGTCCGCCCAGGCGTCGAGGGCGCACCCGGACTCGGCGCTCTCGTGCGCGCAGCCGCGCGGGCAGGCGTCCGCGGCGACCGCGACGTCGGGGAAAGCGTGAACAAAGTGGTCCGCGTTCACGTGCGCGAGCCCGAAGGTGCGGATGCCGGGGGTGTCGATGATCCACCCGCCCTGCGGTAGCGGGAGCGCGACGGCCGAGGTGGAGGTGTGGCGCCCCCGCCCGGTCACGGCGTTGACGATCCCGATGCTCCTGAACGCGTCGGGGACCATCGCGTTGACCAGCGTGGACTTGCCGACGCCCGAGGAGCCGACGAGAACGGTGATCTGGTCGCGGCATTCGGCCAGGACGGCGTCGAGGCCCTCGATGACGTACGCCGCTGCCGCATTTCCAGCCGCGCCATCTCGCCCGGCGCCATCTCGCCCGGCGCCATCTCGCCCGGCGCCATCTCGCCCGGCGCCATGCGAGTCCTCGGCGCCGCCCGCGCGGCGCGTGGCGATGACGGGCACGCCGAGCGGCCGGTACGCTGCCGCCAGGGCGTCGGGGCTCGCGAGGTCCGCCTTGGTCGCGATGATGAGCGCGCTCAGCCCCGCGTCGAACGCGGCGACGAGGCAGCGGTCGATGAAGCGGGGGTTCGGCTCCGGTTCGGCGAGCGAGGCGACGATGGCGAGCCGGTCCGCATTGGCGACGAGGATGCGCTCGGTGTCGTCCTCGTCGTCGGCCGAACGCCTGAGCGCCCGCTCGCGCGGGTCCCGCCGGACTATCCGCGCGAGGACGCCGTCCTCCCCGCTGACGTCGCCAACGATGTCCACCCTGTCGCCGACGACGATCCCGTGCCGACCGAGCTCGCGCGCCTTGACGGCCATCACCGTCGTGTGGTCCGCGCCAACTCCAGCAACCGTGAACCGGCCGCGGTCGACGGCGACGACGAAGCCCGGGATCGCGGCGTCGTGGGCGGGGCGGGTCTTGGACCGCGGGCGCGAGCCCCGGGGATTCGGCCTGACCTTGGCGTCCGACTCGTCGTAGCGCCGCGGGGCGCGAGGACTCACGGCGCCTCGGGTTTGGGCGCGAGCGTGCTGTTAGTAAGCATGGTGTGCCACAGGGAGGGGAAGTCGGGCATGGTCTTGGCGGTGGTGCCGACGTTGATGACGCGCGTGCCGGGCACGCGGAGCCCGACGATCGCCCCGAAGGTCGCCA
>JADGOS010000177.1 GCA_017882825.1 Demequinaceae bacterium
GAGGTAGGCGGACCAGTTCTGCTCGGACGCCGAGTTGGCGCCGATCAGGCGATAGAAGAGCCGCTCGCCCTTGAGGTCCTTCTTGGAGGTGTAGACCCCAGCCATGTAGTCACCGAGCGGGCGATAGATCAGGACGAGAATCAGCGCGAGCAGGCTCAGTTGGGCGATGAAGAGGAGTGTCGTGGAAGTCATCAGAACTTCTCCGCCCTGAACATCGCGTACACGAGGTAGCCAATCGAGGCGATCGCGAGCACGACCGCGATGACATCAAGGACGGTCACAGTTTCTCTACCGCCCTTCCCACGAGCGCAACGAGGCCGACGAGCACGAGAATGCCGCCGACGAATAGGAGATCAAGCACGGGTGCCTCCACTGGCGAGAACGGTGTCGACGCTTGTCCAGCGCGCACGTGAACAGGTCACATTCGGATGCAACACCCGTGCGCTCGTCGCAGACGGAGTCCTAACGCGCGCCTAACGGTTGGTGCGGAGACCCTTACGCCCTTGCGGCGGCGGGGGTTGCCGCGGCCGCGAGTTTCGACAAGCCACACTCCACTCGGAGGTACCCCTCGTCTCAAGCCCGCCACGCCCTTGTGCACGTCCTGGCCGGGTATGCCTAGGCCCGGTCGGAAGCGGTGCCGTCCACGAATCGATACCCCATCCCGGGCTCGGTGACGAAGTACCGGGGTACCGATGGCTTGGGTTCGAGCCGCTGGCGGATCTGAGTCATGAAGACCCGGAGGTAGTTCTTCTCCGTCCCGTACTCGGGACCCCACACCTCGTGGAGCAGTTGCGCGTGGGTGACGGGTCGGCCCGAGTTGCGGACGAGTACCTCGACGATCTTCCACTGCCGGGGCGTCAAGCGCACTGCCTCACGCCCCCGCGTCACGCGCTTCGCAGCGAAGTCGATCGTGAAGTCGGGGGTCTCGATGAGCACGTCGACCGCGGGCGCGGCCACCCGCCGCATGCACGCCCGCACCCGCGCGAACAGTTCATCCATCCCGAACGGCTTGGTGACGAAGTCGTCGGCGCCCAGGTCGAGCGCCTCGACCTTTGCGGCGCCCCCGTCGCGCCCCGACAGCACGAGGATGGGGGTGGTGGCCCAGCCGCGAATCCCCCGAACGACGTCGAGCCCGTTCATCCCCGGCAGGCCGAGGTCGAGGATCACCAGGTCCGGGTGGTTCCGCGCCGCGAGCCGCAACGCCTCCTCACCCGTGGACGCGAGGTCCGCCACATATCCGCGCGCGCGCAGGTTGAGCTCGAGCGTCTTGCGGATCCCCGCGTCGTCATCGACGACGAGCACACGCCCCTCGGCTTCCACGGGATCCCTTTCGTGCGCCGACGCCATAGGCGACCTGCGTGCTGAGGTCGGCACGGCGTCGACACCAGGCTACTCGTGGGGGGACGCGCCGCGCGTGGATCAGCGCTTGGGGGTCGCACCTCCGACAAGCCTGGCGCTCGCGCTCTGGGCGGTCAATTGAAGGTGCGCTCCGATAGGGCGCGTCCGCGCCGAACTAACAACTTCTTAGCGCTCTCCCCCCATTCACCGGTGTTTCAGCGGCGACAATGGTCCGAGACGGAAGGGTTGCGGGCCATGTCACGGGGTGAACTTCGCATCTACCTGGGCGCCGCGCCCGGCGTCGGCAAGACGTACGCGATGCTCGAGGAGGGCCACAGTCGGCACGACCGCGGAGCCGAGGTGGTCGTGGGCATCGTCGAGACGCACGGACGCGCGCGAACCGAGGCGATGGTGGGCGACCTCAAGGTGGTGCCCCGGCACGTCATTGACTACAGGGGGACGCAGTTCAAGGAAATGGACCTCGACGCCGTGCTGGCGCGGAAGCCTCAGGTGGTGCTCGTTGACGAGCTCGCGCACACCAACATCCCCGGATCGCGAAACGCGAAGCGCTGGCAGGACATCGAGGAGATGCTCGACGCGGGGATCACCGTGCTCTCGACGCTCAACATTCAGCATCTGGAGTCGCTCAACGACGTGGTGCAACAGATCACGGGAACCGTGCAGCGCGAGACGGTTCCCGACGCGTGGGTGCGGCAGGCCGACCAGATCGAACTCGTTGATATGACGCCGGAGGCCCTGCGGCGCCGGATGAGCCACGGCAACATCTATCAGCCCGAGAAGATCAATACCGCCCTCACCAACTATTTCCGCGTCGGCAACCTGACCGCCCTCAGGGAGATCGCCCTGCTGTGGCTCGCGGGCAAGGTCGATGACCAGCTCGACCGATACCGCGCGGAGCACGGGGTAGCCGCCACATGGGAGGCGCGCGAGCGGGTCGTCGTCGCGCTACCGGGTGGCCCCGAGGGCGAAACCCTCATTCGCCGGGCCGCCCGCATCGCGTCGCGCTCCACCGGCGCGGACTTGATGGCGGTCCATGTCGCTCGTCACGATGGGCTCGTGGGCGCGGATCCCACGGTTCTCGCGAAACAGCGGCTCCTCATCGAGGACCTAGGCGGAACGTACCACCACGTGCTCGGGGACGACCTGCCCGCCGC
>JADGOS010000003.1 GCA_017882825.1 Demequinaceae bacterium
TCGTCCCTGACCGCGCGTCCCCATTCCTCGTCGTGATACCGCTCCATGGCGGCGTCTCCCGTGCCGAAGCATCGTTCGCTCGCCGACTTCACCTTGCTCATGGGCCCAGTGTGGGCCGGGGGTCCGACGGTGTCGAGCGGCGTGCGGGGCTCCCGGGAGGGAGGTGGGAAACGGACGACCTTGGGGCACAGGTTGGCTCACCAGCCCCGGGAGGCTAGCCTTGGCAACCGAGATGACCATCCGCGATCTGCTCCGGGCGCCAGCGCCGACCTTGTCCTTTGAACTCTTCCCTCCGCGCGACGATCACGCGCAAGAAGCGCTCTGGGAGACGATGGCGCGCCTTGCCGAGGCCCGGCCCGACTTCGCCTCGATCACCTATGGCGCCAGCGGTACCACCCGGCGATCGAGCAGGGAGGTGGTAAGGCGCCTCGCGGACGCGCACACGATTCGCCCCCTCGCGCACCTCACCTGCGTCGACCAGTCGCGCGACGAGATCACCGCGGTCATCGAGGAGTTCCTCGCCGAGGGCGTGCGCGACTTCCTCGCGCTGCGCGGTGACCCTCCCGTTGGGCAACCGGACTGGCGCCCCCACCCGGATGGC
Organism: Demequinaceae bacterium; assembly: GCA_017882825.1. Taxonomy (GTDB): domain Bacteria; phylum Actinomycetota; class Actinomycetes; order Actinomycetales; family Demequinaceae; genus JAFGBM01. The sequence continues at coordinate 602 of JADGOS010000003.1, forward strand.
CTCCTCTACGCGCATCAACTCGTCGCCCACATTCGCCACGTCGTGGGCGCGCGAGGAATCGCCGAGGGCGAGTACTCCATCGGGGTCGCGGCCTTCCCGGCAGCCCACGCAGAGGAGCGGTGGCGCCAGCAGGGCCTCGACGTGCTCCTCGCCAAGCAGGATGCTGGCGCGGAGTTCGCCGTCACCCAGGTCTTCTATGAGGCCGCGCACTGGGAGGTGCTCGCCGCCGACGCCCTCGCCGCCGGGATCACGATCCCCATCCTTCCCGGGATCATTCCGCTGCTCAGCACCGGCCGCGCCGCGCGTCTGGAGCAGCTCACGGGGGTGAGCGTGCCGGAGTCCGTCCTCCGCGCGCTTGCGGCGGAGGACGACGCCGGAGCGGCTCGGGCGGCCGGGATCACGCACGCGGCGGCGCTCGCGCGGGATCTGGTATCCGCGGGCGCCCCGGGCATTCACGTCTACACGTTCAACCGGCACGAGGCGGCGCTCGACCTGGCCGCGGCGGCGGGGCTGGCGCGCTAGTCGGGCCCAGGAGCGAGCGGTGCCGAGGAGGCAGCGGGGCGCAGCAGTTGGCGGGGCCTAAGCCTTCCTGAGGACCACGGGGGTTCCCGCTTCGATCGTGCGGCTTACCGTGCAGGTCGTGTCGTGGGAGGCCTTCAGGGCGGCGCCGACGCGGTCGCGCGCCTTGTCCCCGTCCTCGCCCGCAGGGAACTCCAGGTGGAACGTGACCGTCATGTCGCGAAGGATGTTGCCGTCGTCCCCCTTCTCCTGGGTCGCCTGGGAGACGACGTCGAAGCGGAGCGGCTCGGCGCGCCGGGAGGTCATGTAGTCCACGTCGATTCCCGAGCACCCCGCGACCGCTACGAGCAAGAGCTCGACGGCGGAGAAGCCGTCCTCAGTCTCCGGTCCGAACCGGAGCGTCCCGCCCCTGGGGTTCGACGCGATGTACACGCCCTTGGACTCGCGGGTGAGGGTCACCTGGCGCTTCGAGGTCTCGGTCATGGGGCGATCCTTTCACGGGGGTCCCTGCCCAACGTCAACGGCGCCGAGTGAGACGCAATTCCGGGGGTTCGGCGCGCGCGGTGGCCGTCATCCCGCACGTTCGTCGATAGAAACTGCTCGCGGTAGACTCCTAGGCACCTCATTGGCGAGCCATCGCCATATGCGCACAGGCGAGCCCGCCGCGCACCCACGATCGTTGGAAGACACATGAGCCCTCAGACGAACAGCACCGCGCCCGCCTTCCCCGGCGGCACCATCCTCGGCTACCCGCGCATCGGCCGTAACCGCGAACTCAAGAAGGCGCTGGAGTCCTTCTGGAAGGGCGCGACCACCGCGGCGGACCTGGAGACCGCCGCGCGCGACCTTCGCCTCGCGAACCTCGAGCGCATGGCGGAACTCGGCCTCGGCCGCGGCGACTCGTCCATCCCCTCGAACTTCTCGTTCTACGACCACATGCTCGACGCCTCCGTCGCCTTCGGCTGCGTTCCTTCGCGCTTCAAGGAGTTCGAGAGCGAGCACGGCGGCTATGACCTCGCCGGGTACTCGACCATCGCCCGCGGCCAGGGTGACAAGGCGCCGCTCGAGATGACGAAGTGGTTCGATTCGAACTACCACTTCCTCGTTCCCGAGATCGGCCCCGAGACGACCTTCGAACTCGGCTCGATCCGTTGGATCGACGAGTTTGTCGAGGCGCGCGACGCTGGCTTCTTCACGCGTCCGGTCGTCACCGGTCCGCTCACGTTCCTCTACCTGGCCAAGCCCTCCGACGAGGCGCCCCGCGGATTCCGCCCCATCGATCGCCTCGCGGACCTTCTTCCGGTCTACGCGAAACTCCTGGGCGAGTTCAAGATCGCGGGAGCGCAATGGGTGCAGATCGATGAGCCGATCCTCGTCGCCGACATCGACGTTCCTCGCGCGGACGTGCTTGCGGCGGCCAAGACCGCCTACGACGCGATCGCCGGGGTGACGGAACGCCCCGCGATCCTCGTCGCCGCGCCGTATGCCTCGCTCGACGACGCCCTTCCCGTCCTCGCCGCGACCGGCGTTGAGGCCATCTCGCTCGATCTCGTCCGCGGCACCGTGCCCGCGGGCGTGAGCCTCGCAGGCAAGACCGTCGTCGCGGGAGTGGTCGACGGGCACAACATCTGGCGCACGGACCTCGATGCCGCGCTGGCGAAGGCGGCCGCGTGCGAGGCCCTCGGCGGCACCGTCGCCGTGTCCACCTCGACGTCCCTGCTCCACGTCCCGCACACGACGGCGGGCGAGGAGCATCTGGGCGAGATTCTCCCGTGGCTCGCGTTTGCCGACCAGAAGGTCGCCGAGATTGCGACGCTCGCCAAGGCGCGCGCCGAGGGCGAAGCCGCCGTTTCCGACGCGCTGGCCGCGGCCCGAGCGGCGCTCGCCTCGCGCGCGGCCAACGCCGGCACGCACGTCGCTGCGGTGCGCGAGGCCCTCGCCGCCGTGACGCCCGCCGACTACGACCGCGCGAGCGCCTACCCGACGCGCGACGCGGTCCAGGCCGAGCGCTTCCACCTTCCCGCCCTCGCCACCACCACCATCGGCTCCTTCCCGCAGACCGCCGAGATTCGCAAGGCCCGCGCCGCCCTCGGGGCCGGCGAGATCACTCAGGCCGCCTACGAGGACGCGATGAAGGCCGAGATCGCCGCCGTGATCACGCTTCAGGAGGGTCTGGGGCTCGATGTCCTTGTCCATGGCGAGGCCGAGCGCAACGACATGGTCCAGTACTTCGCGGAACTCCTGGGTGGTTTCGCCGTCACGAAGAACGGCTGGGTACAGTCCTACGGCTCGCGCTGCACGCGCCCGTCGATCCTTTGGGGCGACGTCTCCCGCCCGGAGCCGATGACGGTCAAGTGGGCGACCTACGCGCAGTCCCTGAGCGACAAGCCCGTCAAGGGAATGCTCACCGGCCCGGTAACGATCCTCGCGTGGTCGTTCGTCCGCGACGACCAGCCACTCGGCGACACCGCGCGCCAGGTCGGCCTGGCGTTGCGTCACGAGATCGCGGACCTCGAGGCCGCAGGGATCGGCATCATCCAGGTTGACGAGCCCGCGCTCCGCGAGCTCCTTCCCCTGAAGAAGCGCGATCAGGCGGCGTACCTCGACTGGTCGGTCGGCGCCTTCCGCCTGGCCACCTCCGGTGCGGGGAACGCGACCCAGATCCACACCCACCTGTGCTACTCGGAATTCGGCGAGATCATCGACGCGATCGACGGCCTGGGCGCGGACGTGACCTCCATCGAGGCCGCGCGGTCCCGCATGGAGGTTCTTCCCGCGATCAAGGCGCACGGCTTCGAGCGGGGCATCGGCCCGGGCGTCTGGGACATCCACTCGCCGCGCGTGCCCTCGACGCAGGAGATCGCCGAACTGCTGATTGAGGCGCTCTCCTCCATCCCCGGGAAGCAACTGTGGGTCAACCCGGACTGTGGGCTCAAGACTCGCGGCTACGAGGAGACCATGGCGTCGCTTAAGAACATGATGGCGGCGACGAAGGTGGCGCGCGGCTAGAGCCGGAGCTCCCAGAAGCCCACATCAATCCAGCGGTCGAACTTGCGCCCGATCTCGCTGAACGTGCCGACGCGCGTGAAGCCGAGCGATTCGTGGAGGCCGACGCTGGCCTCGTTGGGAAGGGCGATCCCGCCGACGACGAGGTGGGTTCCGCTGGCGCGCAGCCGCGAGACGAGCTCCCCGTAGAGCGCGGAGCCGATCCCGCGACGCGTCGCGCCCGGGGCGAGGTACACCGTGGCCTCCGCCGAGTGCGCGTACGCGGCGCGGTCCCTGAACTGGCTCGCGTAGGCGTAGCCGCGCACCTCGCCCGCCTCGTCCCAGACGAGCCACGGGTAGCCGGCTGACTGGACCTTCGCGATTCGCGCGCGCATGTCGTCGTCGCCGAGCGCGTCCACCTCGAACGTGATGACGGTGCGCTCGATGTAGTGGTTGTAGATCGCGACGACCGCGCCCGCGTCTGCCGGGGACGCGTCTCTGATCATCTCCCCATTGTGCCGGAGCGTGGCGCCCGTAGCCGTCACTTCGTGGCGGAGGGGACAGTCGCCTCGCCGACCTCCTCGTAGCGCCGGGTCGACCTGAGGTATGGCCAGGCGAGGAGGGCGACGACCGCGGAGGCAGTCCCGGCGATGGCCGTGACCACGAAGCCGGCGCTCGCTCCGTGGCGCTCGACAAGGTAGCCCGCGAGCCACGCGCCAGACGCGATTCCCATGTCGATGCCGGTTCGCGTCCACGTCATGCCCTCGGTCAGGTGGTTGCGCGGCACCAGGGCCTGCACCATGCCGTCGCCCACCGCCATCGTCGGCGCCACCACAAGACCCGTGAAGAACATCAGGAGGGCGAGCACAAGCAGGTTGGGCGCGAGTCCGAAGGTCGCGGCGCCTATGCCGGTGAGGACGACGCCCCAGACGAGTCGCGACGCGAGCGAGTGGCGCCACACCCTGGCGCCGTACACGAGGCCCCCGATGAGCGAACCGAGCGCGAAGAGCGCGAGCACGACGCCGGAGATTGACTTGTGCCCCAACTCGTCCGCGAACGCGACGGTGGAGATGTCCACGGAGGCGAAGAGGGCGCCCTGTGCCGCGAAGATGAGGGTGGTGATCAGGACTGCGGGTACGGAGACAAGCATGTGCGTCCCGAGGCGGGGGCGGCGGAGGAGGCGCCTGCGCTCGCTCGGAGTCGGGGTCCTCCTGCCCAACGTGAGCGGCTCCGTTTCGCGAAGCGTGAGAAACGCGTACCCTCCCACCGCCAGGGCGACGGTAGAGACCCCGAGGCCGGCCCAACTCGCCACCTGGGTCGCGAGGACGGTCGTCATGGCGGGACCGGCGATGAAGAGCATTTCGTCGAGCGACGACTCGAGGGAGAACGCCGTGTTCAGGGCGTCGTCGTCGCGAACGAGGTGGACCCAGCGGGAGCGCGTGTACGTGGAGATGCTGCCGCTCGCCGCGAAGAGGGGCGCGCACGCCATGAGCGCCCATTCCGGCTGGTGGGTGAGTGCCGCCGCGACCATGGCGACGCGGCCCACGACCGCGATGCCGAAGCCCCAGCGTAGCGTCGCGGCCTGTCCGAACCTGTCGACGAGGCGCCCGACGACGGGCGCGAGGAGCGCCCATGAGATCGCGACGACGGCGACGACGCGGCCCGCGACCGCGTACGAGCCGTACTCAATCTGCACCATGAGGAGGATGCCGAGTTCGGTCATCGCCATCTGTGCGCGGGCAATCAGTCCCCACAACGTGAAGGCCTTCGCGCCGGGAATCGCAAGAATCGAGCGGTACGGGGCGAACACGGAGGACCTCGGGTTTCGACGCTACGCGCGCATGGCACGTCTGTCACACCACCCGCGCGATGTGACCGGCGCACCGCCCACCGGGCGATACGCCCATGGTGCCATACCGGTTGACCGCCCAGGAGCGGGCGATGGTCCTGGGAGAAGGTGATCGACGGAGAAGGTGATCGACGCCCCGCGGGAGGCGGATGGGGGGGAGCCTCACCGCGGGGCGTCGATCTCGTCGCGCGAGAGGGGGTCTGCGCGCGACGGTCGTGGCTTTCGCCACGGACTGAACGGGGCTCTCCCCTGCCCCACAATCGAGGGGCGCGTCGTGGACGCGCCCGGCCTTCAGTCAAAAGTGTAGGTGACGCCACGCGTAGGTCAATGCGAGAACGCGGGAATTGCCTCGGCATGCGGCGGACCTAAACCTCTTCGTACAGGCCGCGCCGCCTCCGGACGACGGCTATCAGGCCGACGCCGAGGGTAAGCGCGATGATGGCGGCCATGAGCTCGTACTGAAGGCCCATGGCCCCGGAAGCTGCAAGTTCAAGGTCGGTGAGCGTCACCGCGACCGGGGCATCGTCACTCTCGCTGAAGACTCCCGCGGAAAGGTCCTCGGGATCCGTCCATCGGACCTCGGCGACGTTCAGGATGGTGCCGGGCGTCGTGGAGGGATTCACCGTCGCGACGATGGTGATGTCGGGCGTCGTCCGGCCTCGCTCTAGGGTCCCATCAAGGACGCACGTGACCGTGCCGCCGTATCCGTCGGCGTCCCGTCCCGTGAGCGTGCAGGGGTCTGTCCAATCGGGAACCGTCGGGTCGGATGACAGCCCAATGCTGATGGAGTCGACGCGGAGGGATGAGGGGATCGGATCGACGAGGGTCACGTTGCCGGTCGCCCCGTAGGAGAGGCTCTCGACATTGATCGTGTAGGTGACCTGCTTGCCGCGCTGGACGATGCCAGGCGACGAGGACTTGTGCACCGTGAGCACCGGAGCGGTCGTGGAGTCGTCGGTGTTGTTCGAGGGGTTGGGATCGGGCGTGTCCGAGCCGACGGTCGCGGTGTTCAGAATCGCGGCGGTTACGGTCGAGTCCGCCTGGACGTCGAACTCGAACCACGAGGAGCCGCCGAGGGCCAGGGTGCCCCCGTTGGAGTCGAGCGTGCACGTGATGGCGCTGACGCCGGTGCTCAGGCACGTCCAGGTATCACCGCTGGCCGACGTGATGTTGCCGAGCGCGTCGTCGAACGTCAGGCCACCGGGCAGGGCGTCATCGACGACGACGTTGAGCGCGTCCGACGGCCCGGCGTTCGCGACTTCGATGCGGAACCGGCCGGTCCCGTTCGCGGGGATGTCTACCGAGACCGTGGTCTTGGTCAGTGACAAGTCCGCGCTGGTTAACACCGGGTCCGACGTGGCGGCCCTGTCGTTGGTCGGGTCGGGGTCAAAGGGGTAGTCCACGATGGTCGCGGTGTTGGTGACGTCGGCGATCGTCGTAGGCAGGATGGTGGCGTTTACCACGAGCGTGTCGCTCCAGTCATCGACCCCCAGAGTCGTGCCCGTCCAGGTGCAGACGAACTCTCTGGCCGCCGTCACGGGCTCGCAGGTCCAATCGGTGCCGCTCGTGGTGGCGTTGAGCCAGTCCACGGTTGTGGGAAGGGTGTCGGTCACGACGATGGGGGGGACCGCCACGGAGGGTCCGTGGTTCCTCGCGCGTAGGTTCCACGTGATCGTCTCGCCCGCCGTGAAGTCGGTACCTACCGAGGATTTGGTCAGTTCCAGGTCCGCGACGACGGCGGTCGAGGCGGGATCGCGATCGCGGTTGTTGTCCGTGTCGGGATCGAAGGTCTTGGCGGAGACCGTCGCCACGTTTTCGAAGTCCGTCGCGTCAACAACGTCGGCGGGGATGGTGACGTTGACGGTGATGATGGGCAGCGCGTCGCTCGGATCGAGCGGCCCGGCGTGGGTGAAGACGACTTGGCCCGGGGTGGACGTGTCGTCGGTCCACCCGGCCCCCGTGAAGCCCACGTAGGTCGCGTCGGCGGGAAGCGTGTCGACCACGACGATCGGGCCGACGGCCGGATCGGAAGACGCGCTGTTGGTGACGGCCAGGGTCCACGAGAAACTCGAACCCGCAGTCGGGTCGAGGGCGGGGTTGTGGGCCTTGTCGATCAGGAGGTCGGCCTTGTCGATGTGAACGATCGCGAAGGTGCTGGCCGAATACACCCCAAGCAGGTTCTTGGGCGAGCCGGAGACGTCATAGACCGTCACCGTCGCATCGTTGCGGTAGTCCACGGCCTCACCCGTGTTCGCGCCGGTCCAGGTTGCTGATGCGTCGGGGTGCGCGGTGTACACGATCGTGAAGTGCGCCGTCGGAACCAGGGTGGGCAGTCCAGACCACGTCAGGTCCTGACCCGAGATCGCGGGGTCGGCCACCGCGCCACCGTTGACGGTCGTGGAACCCGTGTCGTAGGTCCAATTGTCCGGCAGGGTGTCGACGACCTGCCCGTTCAGGGCGTTGCTCGTCCCGCTGTTCGTGACCACGATGGTGAAGATCTTCGCTTCGCCGATGTACGCGGGTCCGGCGGTCGGCGTCTTGGTGATCACCGGGTTCGGGAACTCCGGGGTGACGACGGCATCGGCCGTCGGGCCAGGAGGCGTCGTCGGGTACGAACGGACCGCGTCGTCGTCAAATCCCGGGGTCAGGAGCGGGTGCGAGGTGTAGCCCGTCACGGTCGCCACATTCGTCAGACTCGACGCGTCGAGGTACTCAGACGACGCGAGCGAGGCGCTGTAGGTGAAGGTGTGCGTGGCGTTCACGGCAAGTGTCGACAGGCTCCACGAGATGGTTCCCCCCCCGGTTGTCGCGCTCCTCCCCGAGATCGTGCCCCCATCCGAGATGCTCAGGGGGTTGACGATCACATTGGTCGGAATGACGTCGGTGACCGTGATGTCGTAGGCGGGGCTGGCGTTCGTGAGGGCGTTCGTCACCCCCACGCCATAGGTGAAGACCTCGCCCGGGGCGACGGTGTCGGAGTCGAGGCCGTTCACCAGTTTGGCGATTGTGAGACTCGGTTGGATCACGGTGAGTGTCGCTGTCGCGTCCGAGGTCGTGGCGCCGGGCGTGTAGTTGGCGCTCGTCGGGGCGGGGCCGACGGGGTCGATGATCGCCCACCTCATGGTGGCGGTATTCACCATCGCGCGGCCGCTGATGTTCACGGGGTCGTCAAGCATCGTCCCGGTGTACGTGAGCGTGACGGTCCGGGCGTAGGTCCGCGACACGATGTCGCCGAGGTACCACCCATTTAGCGTTCCGCTGGGGGTCAATGTTGTTCCGCCAGCGGGGAGATCGCCGAGGCAAGAGAGCGCAGCCCCGTAGGTGCAGTCGACGCTGACTCCCGAGATCGACAGCCCTGCGGGGACGTTGTCGATGATGGCCGCGTCGTAGAAGTTCGCGTCTGCGGGCACGTTCACCGTGACCGTGTAGGTGCTCTCCTCGCCGATGGTCGCCGTGTCGGCGGCGAGGCCATTGACACGCTTGGTGATAGTGGCCCCCACCACCCGAATCGTCACGGCACTCGTAGCCGTCTGGACCGCGCGGTCGGCGGCGGGGTCGTCCAGGCTGTACGCCGTGATGCGCCCCGTGTTGAGGTATGCGGCATTGCCCGCCGCGGCGAGCGAGACGGTCGCGGTGTAGTACAGGGACGTGTCTGTCGGGTCTGGCATCGCCCCAATGGTCCAGGTGATCGGTTGCCCCGTGCATCCCGCGATCGGCGTCGTCGTGTCGACCGATCCGACGTACCCGGCGGTGATGGACCCGAAGGTCAGTTCCGCGGGCACACAGTCCGTCACCACGGTGTCGAACGCGGTGGGCCGTCCTCCGGTGTTGTTTCGCGCCCGGAGTTGGTAGGTCACGGTCTGCCCAGCGGTAACCGTCGTCGAACTGACGGTCTTGTTGATCCTGGGGTTCGGCGTGGTGACCGTGACGCCGCTCGTGGCCGTGATGGTGCCTTGCGTGCCGCTCGAGAACGTCGCCGTATCGGCCTGCGCGGTGCCGTGGGTCAACGCGGAGCTGCCCTTGATGTGCGCGAAGAGGTGCACGGTGAAGGTCTGATCGGACCCCGTATTGTTCGTGTAGAGCGTCGGGAAGGTAAGGGCACCGGTGGCCGCGACAATGGCGAAGCCCGGAGTGGTTCCCACGGCGAAGGTGCCCGTGAAACCTGCCGCGGTCGAGCCACTTGGGTGGACGACGGTCGTGAGCGTGCTGTGAACCGCCCAGTTTCCGGGCACGGCGAAGCCATCGGTCAGCGACCCGGTCCGGACCGAGGTGTACGCCGGAATCGTCACGGTGTAGATGAACTCCGCGATCTCTCCCTTGACCACCTGGCCCGCAGAGTTGTTGGTATCCGTCGGTGAGGTCGCGGACTTGACGATCGTCGCCAAGGGAAGGTGGACGGATGAGACGTCGCGCGTCCCGTCACCGGGCGTGTTCCACGGGATCGCGGGGCTTGGGCCGCCGTGAGAGACGTCGAAGGAACCCTCAGGGTAGTAATCCTGGGCCGAGGTACCGGGTGGATAGGTGTTGATGTTGGCCGAGTACCTGATGATCGACGCCTCGTTGTCGTGCGTCGTCGCGACGGACGTCCCGAGCGGAATGGTCACGGTGTAGTTCAGCGTCTTGTGGGCCTGACCCGTTGGCACGTCGTAGGGCACGGTGACGCCCGTCCAGACCACGACGGAGCGGGTGTTGAGCGTCGGATCCATCGTGACGCCGGGGTAGGAGGCCCCGCCCGGATAGCCGACATCCCCGGGATTGGCCGCGTAGCCGCCGTCGGTGATTCCGGAGACGGCGGAGGCGGTAATCCCGGGCGGGAGGGCGTCCCACACGGTGGCGCCGGTCGCGCCATAGGGCATGGTGGAGAGGTCGACACGGTAGCGAACCTGCTCGCCCTCGCGCACGAGTATCCCGTCGCGGTTCGACGCGAACACCGAGCCGTCGGCGTTCGCCTGGGTGGTGGCCGCGCGCGTGTAGTCGGGAGTGGCACTCAAGTTCGGGGTGACCGACTCGACGCCCTTCACGAGCTGCATCTCCGGGTCGACCAGGACGGATGCCTGTTCGCGCAGGAAGTACAGGACCCCGTCCACGTTCTGCTGGCGGTACTTCATAAGGTTCTCGGGCTTGTCGAGAGGCGCCAGTCCGTTGCCGGTCGACGGCCCATCGACGGTCGCCCAGACGTGCGCCACGAAGGTCGAGCCGCGCGGGACGTATCGGTCGGGCAGTCCAACGATGGCGATGTCGCCGAGAGTCCACTCGAGGCGTCCCCCGGCCGCGTCGAGCGTCGGGGTCGCTGAGCCCGTCGGGCCGCCGATGATTGCGTAACCCTTGTACGTCAGGCCCGCGGGAAGGAAGTCCGTCACAACGGGGTTGCGGACGTCAATCGTCGACGGGAAGTTGACGGTAAGTTCGAAGCACGCGGTGTCCCCGAACCGGAAGCCGGTGGCGAGTTCAGCGTTCCACGTGCCGGTGACCGAGGTGCAAGGGTCGGTGAGCGGGCCGAGCCCCTGGAGCACGTCGGCTCGGCTCATCACGCGCTTGTCGATCGTCGTGTAGTCCGTCGGCATGGAGGAGCCCGAGTCGTCCCAGACGTTCCAGGTCTCTGGGAAGGACGGCTTGAGCACGGTGATGGCATCGGTTGCGGCGGTGAAGAACACCGCGTTGCCAAAGCCGTCACCCGAAGTGGTGGGACCGTACTCCGTCGGCGCGAGTTCGTACTCGGCGCGGTTGAGCGCCTTGTAGGTGATGATGTGGGTGCCGTTTGCCGCGATCGTCGCCACCGTCGGGTGTAGGACCATGTCCCAGGTCCCGTCTCCGTGCGCCGTGACGGACTCCACGGTCGCGCCCGTGACCACGCCGTCGATGGACGTGCAGTCGGACACGTCGAGCGCCGAGGGATTGATCAGCGTCGTGCCCGTCGGCACGAGCGGGCACAGGCCGTTGCGCATCGTGTCGGTGAGGATGATCGCCGACGAGTCCATGTACTCGCTCGCCTCGAGATTCAGGCGGAACGTGGTCTGTCCGCCCGTGACGAAGGTGCCCCCAGCGGTGATGGACTTCTGGACGGCCAGATCCATCGCGTCGATGGTTTCCCGGGTCTGGGCGGTGGTGGCCCGGGGGGCGGCGGTGCGGACGACGCCCTGGTAGTCGCCAGAGACGTTGGCGACGTTGGTCCATGGGTGACCGTCGGTGGGCGACCCGGTCAGGGTGAGGTCGCCCTGACGCGTCGAGGGACCCTGGTTGTTATCGAGGTTGGCCGCCTGCCCAAGCGAGGCCGCCGTGGGCGGCGCAACTGGCGGGTCGGCTGGCGGGTCGACGAGCGGGTCGGCCCACGCCATGGTGTTCTCGTGCAGCGGCACGGCGGCCGCGTACTGCACGGTCCTCACACTTCCCAGGGCAAGGGTGCCGAGGTTCCATTCGACGCGGGTGTAGACCAGGCCCTCGGTCACGCCATAGGTGGTGGCGTCGGTTCCGCTCGCGGTGACGGTGTCCACCGAGGTGGGCGTGGGGCACTGCGCTGGCGGGATGACGGGCGCGCCCGTGAGGTCGGGGGCGCCGAGGTACTCGTTCACCGCCGGGTCGCCGGGCGCCCAGTCGATCGTGGAGTTGTCCACGCCGCCGCACCCGAGGAATTCGAGCCCCGCGGGGATGAAGTCGACGAGGATCGCGTTGTCCGTGTCGCCCTGGGCGGTGTCCGTGACGGTGATCGTGTACACGGTGGTGTGGTTGTGGACCCCGCGCACGAGCTCGGCCTCCGGGCTCGGCTCGCTCTTGGCCAGGGTCAGCGCAATCATCGTGGTAGCGGCGCTGCTCGCCGCGGCGGCCCCCGTCTCGCCGGTGGCCGGTTCTCCGCCGACGCCGGTGGACCCGTCGAACACCGGAAGCAGGGAGGCCGTGCCTCCGAGGTAGGCATGGCCGATGACCGAGTAGGTCGAACCCACGGGGAACACCGTTTCCACCGCAGTCTGAGCCGTCCCGGAGTTGTCTATCGCGGGTTGCGTGGGGTGGACGACGACCGAGCCACCGAAGGCCCCTCCTCGAGGAAGGTCGGAGACGTCCTCCCATACCCAACGGAACGTCCCCAACGGGATGCTCGAGTAGTCCGCGTGGGTGTAGATGACGGGGGCGCCAAGGCTGGAGCTCACGAACTCCACGCCAGCCGGGACGTCGAGGTAGAGCGCAAGGTTGAACCCGTCGGCCGTGGCCGGGTCCGTGGTCGCGGCCGTGTTTCGTGCCGAGATCGAGTACGTCGCATTATTGCCGGCGATCACGTTGCCGCCGCCCGTCACGGATACCGTCACGGAGGGGGCGGCGGCGGCGGCGGGGGTCGCGGATCCGAGGATCGCGAGTGGAGCAACGATGAGCGTGGCCGCGGCCACGCGGGCGAGAGCGCGACCGACGCGCACGAACGGAAGCGCAGACAGCACACCGCCCTCAGCGCATCGGGATAGAGCCCGACGTGAGGCTGACATGGGCCTCAGCCTAGGGGTCCGGTCCTCTATACACCAGCGATGGTGAAGGTTGTCACTTTTGTCACAGCCGCACCAACCTAGGGCGCTCGCCGCCGATCCGTGGCACGCATGAGTATGGGGCCCGCGACGGCGAGCGCAAGAACGTACGCGGCGGCAAAGGGGCCGAGCCGCGGCTCCACCCCCGCGGCAACGCCCAGCCCCGCGATGACGATCGAGAACTCGCCCCTGGGCACAAGGGCGTAGCCCGCGCGCCACCGGCCCGCCCGCCCGATGCCGGCGATCGCCGCCGCAATGTAGCCCGTCGCCACCTTGGACGCGACCCCGACGCACGCAAGGGCGATCGCGGGAAGAAGCACGGGGGGGAGGGTGCGCGGATCGACCTGCATCCCGAAGAAGACGAAGAACAGCCCTCCAAACACGTCGCGAAAGGGTGGCAGGAGCGAGCGCACCTCGTCGGCCACCTGGCCGGAAAGCGTCACGCCCAGAAGAAACGCGCCCACGGCGGCCGAGACTTGTACGGCATCGGCGAGACCCGCGACGAGGAAGGTGATTCCCAGCACGGTGAGCAGGAGCAACTCGCGCGAACGCGAGTGAATCGCCCGCGATACGCGAGCGCTCAGTCGAAAGGCGACGTAGAAGGCGAGAAGGACGACGCCGATCGCGACTCCCGCGGCGAGCGCGCCCTGCGCGAGCGTCGCCCCGACCAGGAGGACGGCAATCACGGGCAAGACGAAGGCCGTGATGACGTCCTCCATCACGAGAAGGCTGAGGATGACGGGTGTCTCGCGGTTGCCGATCCGGTCCATGTCGCTCAGGAGTCGGGCGATGATCCCGGACGACGAGATGTAGGTGATCCCCGCGAGGAGGAGCGACGCCGTTGGCGTCCAACCGAGGATCAGCCCGGCCGCGAAGCCGGGAAGGGCGTTCGCCGCGACATCGACGACGCCCGCCCGCCACGTCGACCGAAGTCCGTCGCGCAGATCCTCGGGCGAGTACTCGAGCCCGAGGAGCAGGAGAAGGAGGACAACGCCGATCTCGGCTCCGACCGCGATGAAGTCGTCTCCGGCCCTCAGGGGAATGATGCCGCCCTTGCCGAGCGCGAGTCCGCCGAGCAGGTACAGGGGAATGGAGGAGATGCCGATGCGCTGCGCGAGCCGGCCAAGGAGGGCCAGGACCAACAGGACGAGCCCGAGTTCGATGAGGACATCGCCCACCGACGGCGGAGCCGCTAGCGGCATGCCGACGGAGGCGATGAGCACCTCGGACCGCACGCCCTAGCCCGTCAGTATCCGCGTGGCTTCGGCGACCGCATCCGCATCCCCCATAACCAGAACTTGGTCTCCCGCCAGGAATTCGAAACTCGGTCCCGGTCCCGGCACGGCATGATCCCCGCGGACGACCGCGACGACGGACGCGGATGTGCGCGTGCGGATCTTCCCGTCGGCGATCGTCAGATCGGTGAGCCCGCCGGTTTCCGGCATCACCACCCAATCGATGGCGAGACCCTCGACATCGTGGCGCAGTTGCTCAAGCCTGACGGTAATGGTGGTGCCGCCGAGGAGCTCGGCGATCGCCGCGGCATCTCCCTCCGAGAGTTCGATCGTTCCGATGGCGGCGTCGGCGTCTTGGGGGTCATAGATGACGATGTCGCGCGTGCCGTCCCGCCGAATCACGACGCCCGCGCGGTCACCCGCTTCGGTCGTGAACTCGTACCGGACGCCGATCCCGGGAACCTTGGTCTCGAAGATCTCCATGCGTCGAGCATGGCACGGTCGGCGAAAGGGAGTCTAGGCGCCGCGGTGGAGATCAGGGCCCTAGGCGTTCTGGAGCTCCTCGAGGCGCGCCCAACCAAGTCGGTGGAGGAAGGGATTGGGGGAGGTGGCGTATTCGGCGCATATCAGGAGCCGGAACGCGCGGACTCGATCCATGGACGCCTCGTCAACCTCGCCATATCCCTCAAGGAACGTATCCTCCGCTCCGACGGGAAGGGTGACGCACGCGGCGCCAATATCCGCCGCCGGGTCGCCCGCCGAAAACATGAACCACGTGCAGATTCCACCGAATCGGCCCTGATCGCTGACGATGTATCGAGGATCGAGATTGCCGTGGATCCAGTGCGGCTTCGTCGCGGAACGAGCCGCTACTCCCGCGGCCCAGATGGAATCGAAGGCCCGGTAGTTGAGCGCGACGGCACCCGGCCCGCCCTCGTCGGCGAGCGCCGAGCGGGCGGCGTCCCAGCGCCCCTGGAGGGTGGACAGGGGTTTCGATGCGGAGGGATGCCGGGGCGCGTCCGGCGGTGCCGGGCGGTGAACCTGGCGCAACGCGCGGCCCAGATCGGGGCCGGCGCCCGGAGCAAGTTCGACGATCGTCGCGTTGGAACCCGGGAGCCACGGGGCGATCTCCCAGTGGACCGGGTAGTCGTCGGTCGGTTCGCCGGTGAGCAAAGGCACCCCGGCGAGGAAGCCCCAGTCGCGCGCGGCCGAGGGCGACCATCGTCCGGACTGTTCGACGAGGGCGTCGAGGTCGCGGGTCGTGGGGAAGTTGGCGCACAGGCGCTCGCCGAAGCGAATAGTGACGTGATCGTCAAAGGTCAATCGGCGCCCGACCTCGAGTTCGGCCAGGTGGGGGAACTGCGTGCGCACAAGGGAACTCGCGAGCGCATCGCTCACTGCGAGGCGCCGGTCCCCCGTCCCGTCCGGTGCGGACACCACGTCTCGACTCTATCGCCGCGCCGCCCGATCCTCCGCCGGTGGGGACGCTCCATCCACGCGGGCGTCGACGTCGTCGCGGGGTGCCTAGGCGGGAAGCGTCAGCCTGAACGTCGCGCCCTTGCCGGTGCCCTCGGACGTCGCGGTAACGTCCCCGCCGTGCGCCCGCGCCATGCCGCGCGCGATCGTTAGGCCGATTCCCCTGCCCGCCGGGTGCGTGGCGTCGGGAACCCGGTAGAACCTCTCGAATATGCGATCCATCTGATCCGCGGGGATACCGTCCCCGGTGTCCGCAACGGCGATCCATGCTGTGCCGTCGGCCCGGCCCCCGCTCACCGTGACGGACCCCCCGTCGGGGGTGTGCGTCATGGCGTTGCCCAGGAGATTCGTAAGGACCTGCGTCACGCGGTCGGGATCCGCGCGAACCGGAAGGGGCCGAAAGCCGGAGATGACGAGCGCCACCCCCTTGTCCTCGAATTGGGCCGCGAGGCGCGCGGACGCGGACGCGGCGACCGTCCCGAGATCGATGGCGGCCGGCCGCAGCGGGATCGCGCTCTCTTCCGCCTGCGAGAGGAGGGTGAGATCGTCCGCGAGCCGGTGAAGTCGTGACGCCTCTTCCGCGATGCGGGCAAAGACCTTTGGATCGGGCGCAACGACGCCGTCAATCAGGCCCTCCATCGACGCTCGGATGGTGGTGAGCGGCGTGCGAAGTTCGTGCGCGACCTCGCCGATGAGCCGGCTGCGGTGGAGCTCGCTCTCGGCGAGCCGGGCGCCGAGGGCATTCACGTCCCGCGCGAGTTCCGCGAGTTCGGCGTCGGCGGGAAGGGGAATCTCGCTGCGGAACTCACCCCTGGCCATCCGGTGGGTCGCGGCCCGGATCTGCTCGACGGGCTGTGAGATGCGACGCGCGACGAAGATCGCCGCGACGCCGGCCGTGACAACGGCGGCGACCACGCCGATCACGAGCGCCCAGGCGAGGGACTCGGACAGCGCGCTCTGAAGCTGATTGGTGGTGGCGACGTTGCCGGCCGCGGGCGGCCTGCCCATCATGCCCATCCGGTCCCGGAGCCGGACGTTGAAGGCGACGTTGGTGACGATCGCGGCGACGATGACGAGGGCGCCCGCGCCGACCGCGGCAACGATGAGGTGCGAGGCGAGGAGGCGAGAGCGAAGGGTGGTGGTCACCGCGGTCGCGCCGTGAGTTTGTATCCGACCCCGCGAACGGTGCTGATGAAGCGGGGGGAGTCGGCGGGGTCGCCAAGCGCCTTGCGCAGATTGCGAACGTGCACGTCCACGACGCGCTCCTCCCCGTAGAAGTCCCAGCCCCATACTCGTTCGATGAGTTGGCGTCGGGTGAAGACGCGCCCTGGCGCCGACGCCAGGGCGCCGAGGAGGTCGAATTCGAGTGCCGTCAGGGGTGCGGGCTCGCCGTCGACGAGCACCTCGCGTCGAGCCTCGTCGACGCTGAGTCCGTCGAAGTGGAGCGCCTGGTCGACTCGCGGCTCGCCCCTGGTCCGTCGCAGCATCGCTCGAACGCGCGCGACGAGCTCGCGCGGGCTGAAGGGCTTGGTCACGTAGTCATCGGCGCCCACCTCGAGGCCGACCAGGGTGTCGAGTTCCTCGGCACGCGCGGTGAGCATGATGACGAACACGTCCGACTGCTTGCGAAGCCGGCGGAGGACCTCGAAGCCGTCGATGCCCGGCAGGCGAACGTCGAGGATCACCAGGTCCGGCGCCGCGCTCGCAACCATCTCGACCGCGTCCTCACCCGTGGCCGCCGTGACGACATCGTAGCCGTCGTTCTTGAGGTAGGTCTCCACGAGCGCCCGGATGTTCTCTTCGTCGTCGACGACCAGAATCCGCGGAGAGGCCACGTCACTCATGATAGGTCGGCGCCTCGGACGCGGACTGGCGCGGTGCCCCAACGGGGCACCGCGCCATGGTCCGGCTCACGTCAGCGGCTCCGGTGGCCGGAGCCGTCCCTCGCGCCCTGCCCGCGGCCGCCCATCATGCCTGGGCCCCGCGCATCGCCATTGCCGGCCTGGCCGATGGCGCCGTTACCGTCGCAGCTGGCGCCGTCGCGGGCCCGAATCTGGTCACGGGTGCCGGCGCGGCCGGAACCGCCGAACATCCCGCCTCGCATCATCCCGGAATTGTCCTGCTGGCCCGCGCGCGCGGGGGCGCGCTCGCTAATCCCCGGACGGAACTCGTCGTGCGCGGCGACCACGGCGAACGTGACGCCCGCGGGGACGATGACCAATGCGGCCGCGCCGCCGATAATCGCCAGGGCCTTGTTGCTGATGTTCATGACATGCCTCTCGTGTCGGGTGGAGCGATGCCTCCATTCCACCCCGCGTGCATGGAGGGACGAGGCTCCGAACCGTGAAGATCGTGTGAAGCGTCGGAGGCTGGGCCTAGCCTGGAGCCGTGGCAACATCCAGGAACACGGTGGCGCACCTGCTCGAGCAACTCGAGCCGCTCCATGTCCGCGCGCGCGCCATGTTCGGCGAGTACGGCGTCTACTGCGACGAGAAGATCGTGGCGCTCGTCTGCGACGACACCTTCTTCCTCAAGCCGTCGCCCGCGGCAGCGAGGATGGGGATTCACCTGGTGCCCGCGCCCCCGTACCCCGGGGCGAAGGAGTATTTCGTGATCGGGGCGGCGGTTATCGAGGACGACGAGCAGTTCAGGCGCGTCGTCCAGGCGACGGCCGACGCCCTCCCGGCGCCAAAGCTCAAGCGCAAGAGGGGGTAGGGCGGGACCAGGGCTCCACGCCATCGGCCCGCCAGGACGTACGGTGTGAAGTGGAGGAAATCATGCGCGCTGCCCGTGTGCTCGCTATCGGTTCTTTGGCCGATATCGTCGTGGAGCACGTTCCCGTTCCCGTTCCGAACGAGGATCAGCTCCTGGTCAAGGTGGGCTTCGCCGCGCTCAACCCCATCGACTACAAGGTTGCGCTGCACGGTCATCGCGGAGGGCGCGAGTTTCCGCTCACCCTCGGCTTCGACGCCGTCGGAACCGTCGCGGCCGTCGGCTCCGCGGTCTCGTCGGTTTCCGTGGGCGATCGCGTCTGCCTCATGACGGACATCATGGCGCCGGGTACGGCGGCCGAGTACGTGCTCGCGCGGGAGCGCAACGTCGCGGTCGTCCCGGCCGAGATAGGCGACACGCAGGCGGCGGGACTGCCCCTCGCGGGGCTCACCGCCTCCCAGGCGCTCGACCTCGCGGGCCTCGAAGCCGGCCAAAGCGTGCTCATTCACGCCGGCGCCGGTGGTGTGGGGCATCTGGCGATCCAGATTGCGAAGCGGCGCGGCGCGATCGTCTACGCGACCTCCTCCTCCCGCCATCTCGACCTGCTCGCCGAACTGGGCGCCGACCATCCCATCGACTACCACGCGACGCCGCCCGGGCGATTTGCTGGACGCGTTGACCTCGTCCTCGACACCCAGGGCGGGGCTGTCGCGGAGGCGACGGTCGCGGCAATGCGCCCGAACTCGGTGCACGTGAGCATCGTTGGCTTCGCTCCGGCTGGCGCTGGCCGCGACGACGTGCGAGTGAAGACGATGCTCGTCGAGCCGCGGGCGTCCGAACTCGCGGCGCTTCTCGGGATGATGGCCGACGGGAGCCTTCGGGTCGTGGTCGACCAGGTGACCGAGCTCGGGGCATTCGTGACGGCCATCCTCGCGCTTCACGACGGTCACACGTCGGGCAAGCGGCTCATCGCCATCCGGTAGGCGCGCGGGCTAGGCTGAGGCGGTGTCCGACACGGTGATCGTGCGGCGGCGGGCGACGCCCGTGGTGCGTCCCGCCGCAATCGCCGACGCGCGACGAATGGCCGCCGTCAACGTGCGCTCCTGGAGGTCCGCGTATCGGGGGATGCTTCCCGACGCGCTTCTTGAGTCGCTCGACGCGAAGGCGCTGACGGAGGACTTCGTCCAGACGCTCGCCAACCCTCGCCCTCGCCGGGTCATCCTGATTGCGGAGGGCGGGCGCGGACCGATCCACCGCGTCGTGGGCTACGCGGCGCTCGGCCCGGCCGGCGAGAAGTCCAGCGCGGGCATCGAGGGTCCGGCGGATGAGGTCGCGCAGTTGCAGATGATCGATGTCGATCCGCGCTGGATGGGTCGCGGTTTCGGGCATGGGCTCCATGAGGCGATCCTGGGGGTGGCGCAGACCCTCAACTTCCGCAAGGCGGTTCTGTGGGTCGTGCCGGAGAACGCGGGGGCGCGCGCCTTCTACGAGTCTCACGGGTGGACCTGCGAGGGGACGGAGCGTACGGAGCGGTTGGAGGGCTATCCCGTCCCGGAAATCCGATACGTCCGGGATGTCTAGTGGGTAGGGCGCTGGTGACCCCATCTGGGTTAACGGCGCGGGTATAGCCTCGGCGTTGGAGGTCCGCCAGTGTCACGAGACGTCTTCATTCAGGCCTTCCACGACGGCTCGCCGGTCTTCCTCCGGCACGCCTCGGTCGAGGCGCTCGTGGCCCCTTACCTGCTCGCCACTCGCACGGGCGTCGGATCCGTGCTGATGACCGACGGCGGCGCCGAGATCTGGGGATACGGCGACGACGGCGGCCTCGCGGTCGTCGGCGCGACGGGAAACGAGATCTGGGACCTTGTCGTGGCGATCGCGCGCGCCAATGGGGCGGCGATCATCCCC
Organism: Demequinaceae bacterium; assembly: GCA_017882825.1. GTDB lineage: Bacteria > Actinomycetota > Actinomycetes > Actinomycetales > Demequinaceae > JAFGBM01. The sequence goes on from JADGOS010000003.1 coordinate 20,791, forward strand.
GTGGGGGGAACCCCCGTCGTCGCCGACGCTTCGATCATCCCGGACTTGCCTCCCGAGGGCCGGTCGGCCGCGGTGGTGGTCGGGTCGGGCGCCGAACTGATCGAGGCGCTCGCGGGCCAGGCGCCGTATGAGCCCCGAGAGGGCAGGGCGACCTAGCAATCCCTGCCCCGCCCGTGCGCCGTCGCCGGGACTCCCTTACGTTGCCCAAACGCCTCGCACCATAGCGTGACACTCACAGACACAGATCGGGGCGCCATAGCCCCGCGGGAGAGTGAGCGGAACAAAATGACAGCACTGACCATGAGGCGGACCGCGCTGATCGCCGTGGGCGTCCTCGCCCTCGCCTCCTGCAGCAAGTCCGGCGACGCGGGGATCGCGCACCTCTCGACATCGAGCAATCCCACGGTGTCGGCAAGCCCGAGCGCCGGCACCTCAGAAGAACAGGCGCTCGCGTTCGCGCAATGCATGCGCGACAACGGGGTCGACTTCCCCGACCCCACGGTCGACGCGAATGGCAACCTCTCGTTCGCGGGCGCGTTCCAGCAGGCCCAAGGGGGCGGGCTCGACCCGGGCAACACGACCTTCCGCGCCGCGATGACCGCGTGCCGGGACCTCATGACTGGCCTCACGCTGGGAGGAGGCCGCTCCGGCGGCGCCTTCGACTCGACAGCAATCCAAGAAGCGATGCTCACCTACACAACGTGCCTCAGGGCCCAGGGTCTCGACGTGGGCGACATCACCTTCGGCGGTCCGGGGCTTCGGGGGAACGGGTCGGGTTCCGGCTCAACCTCGGGCTCAACCTCGGGCTCCGACCCGCAGCCGACCGTGCAGCCGAGTGGGGGTCCGCCCGCCGGAGTAGCGCAGGGCGGAGGAGACTCGACCAGCAGGTTCGCCGAGATGCTCGGCCAGGACCCGACCGATCCCGCGTGGATCGCCGCCAACGCCGTGTGCGAGCCCGCCCTCCAGAAGGCCATGTCGGGCGCCTTCCCGGGGGCGACCACGACGGGCGGGCAGGGCTAGTGGCCCCCGCGGTTGGGGGGCCCGCGGGCGACCTCACGCTTGAGAGACTCGCAGATATCGTCGACGCCCGGTCGCGCCACTTTCGGCGCAACCTGGCGCTCGTCGGTGCCGTCGGCCTCATTGTCGGCGGCGGGTTGGCCACTGCCGGGTTCGCGATCGCTGCCGCGAACACCGGCGGGGCCACCCCCCTCTCCGTATCGCTTGCCCCCATCGCCGTGGAGCAGCGGGATGTAGATATCTACACGGACTTCGCGGGGACGCTCGGATACGGCGCCACGGTCAGCGTGCGGTCTCCCGCCTCGGGCGTGGTGACCGCGGTGCCCGCGACCGGCACCGACCTGGCGCGAGGAGCCGTGTTGTTCGCCGTCGACTCGCAACCGGTAGCCCTCCTGTATGGCGACCTGCCGATCTGGCGGAGCCTCAACTCGAGTTCGAGCAACGGTCCGGACATCCTCCAACTCGAAACAAACCTCGCGGCGCTCGGCTTCACCGCGAACGGCCACATGACGGTCGACGATGACTTCACCTATTACACGGGGGTGGCGCTCAAGGCGTGGGAGACCGCGATGGGCTTCTCGAAGCCGGACACCACGTTCGACGCGAGCGAGGCCGTCTACTTGCCGGGGAGCGTGAGGGTCGACTCGGTCGTCACGCGCGGGACCGTCGCGACGAACGCGACGGAGGTGCTCACCGTTGCCGTAACCGATAACGTGACGGACACCGTCGTTGGTGACCACGGGGTCTCTTCAGCGTCGTCGGCCACCCAGGAAGTCGCATTGCAGGTCACGACGACCGATCAGTCGTTGTTCAGCGCCGGACTAGCCGTTCAGGTGGAACTCGCCGACGCGACGACCGTTGCCGGGAAGGTAAGCAGTGTGGGCACCACGGTCAAGCGCTCGGGCTCCGGTCCCAACAGCACCCTCTACGTTGACGTCTCGGTTGCGATTCCCGACGAACCGGCGGGCGGGCTCATCGAGGGCCCGGTGACGGTCCACGTGCCGAGCCAGAGCGCGAAGCAGGCGCTCATGGTCCCGGTCCGCGCGCTCGTCGCCCTGGCGGAGGGCGGTTACGCGGTGCAACGCCAGGCAACGGACGGAACCCTGAGTTACGTCGGCGTGGAGACCGGCCTGTTCTCCGACGGCTGGGTACAAGTGACAGGCAAGCTCGCAGCGGGCGACATGGTCATGGTGCCCGCGTGAGCGCGGGGGTCGCGGTCCTGGAACTGAGTGACGTCGTGAAGGAATACCCCGGGCACCCCCCGGTCCGCGCCCTCGACGGCGTCACGCTCCGGGTTGATCAGGGGGAACTGGTCGGCGTCGTCGGGCCGTCGGGCTCGGGCAAGTCCACGCTTCTCCACGTCGTCGGCACGCTCGATCGACCGTCCTCCGGGATCGTGCGCATCGGCGGGAACGAGGTGTCGGCCCTGTCGGATCGGAGGCTCTCTGCGGCCAGGAGCAGGCTGATCGGCTTCGTCTTTCAGCAGTTCTTCCTCGTCGAGAGCATGTCGGCGCTCGACAATGTGGCGACCGGGCTCCTGTACACCGGCGCTGGCCCCGTGGAGCGGCGCTACCGCGCCTTCGAGGCGCTGAGCCGCGTGGGCCTCGCGCACCGCATCGAACACCGACCGACCGAACTGTCCGGCGGCGAGCAACAGCGCGTCGCGATCGCGAGGGCGCTCGTCAATCGCCCGGCCATCATCCTTGCGGACGAACCGACGGGCAACCTTGATTCCCACACCGGACAAGCAACCATGGACCTGTTCCGCGATCTCCATGCCGAAGGCGCCACGATCGTGGTCATCACCCACGATCGCGAACTCGCCGCGACCCTTCCTCGGCAGGTACATATTCGGGACGGTCGCATCGAAAGCGACGAGCGCACGCGTGCGGCGGTGACGCAATGAGCGTCATCAGCCCCGCCAAGGCGCGCGGCCCCGAGGCCTCGTACGAGGTCGGCGTGAGCAAGGTCAGGTTCGTCGAGCTCCTGAGGGCCAGCCTCGGCTCGCTCGGGCAGCGCCCCGTTCGCACAGCGCTCTCGGCGCTCGGCGTCACCATCGGCATCGCCGCCATGGTCGCGGTCCTCGGGCTGAGCGAGTCGAGCAGGGCCGACCTGCAGGCGCAGATTGCGAACCTAGGAACCAGTCTCTTGACCGTGCAGGCGGGAAGCGGTTTCGGCGCGGGGGATGGGACGCTGCCAGCGGACGCCTCGACGGCCATTTCCCGCATCGGGCCCATCGAGTCTGTGTCTTCCGTCGTGACGCTGAGCGATACCGTCCTGCGGAACTCCGAGGTCAACGCACAGGCGACGGGGGGTCTTCAGGCCGCCGCGGTCGACCTCTCGCTCCTCGACACCCTCAATTCCTCGGTGGCGAAGGGTGAATGGCTGAACAAGGCCACCGCCGACTTCCCCGTGGTGGTCCTGGGCTCGGTCGCCGCACAGCGGCTGGGCATCGCCGACGTTGGCTCGGGCCAGCAGATTCTCATAGGCAAGACATGGTTCACCGTGGTCGGCATCCTCAAGCCCTTCCCGCTTGCCGCAGACCTCGACCGCTCGGCCCTCATCGGAATGAATGCCGCGGCCACGTACCTGAGCGCGGACCTCAATCCGAGCACGGTCTATGTCCTCGCGGATCCCGCATACGTGGACGACGTCCGCAAAGTCCTCGGCGCCACGGCCAACCCCGAGCACCCGGAGGAGGCGCAGGTGAGCCGGCCTTCTGACGCGCTCCAGGCGCAACTCGCCGCCGACTCGGCATTCACGTCGCTCTTCCTTGGGCTGGGCGCCGTCGCGCTCCTCGTTGGGGGCGTCGGAATCGCCAACGTGATGGTCATCGGGGTGATGGAGCGCCGCGGCGAGATCGGCCTGCGGCGTGCCCTCGGCGCGACACGGCGGCATATTCGCGGCCAATTCCTGCTCGAGGCGCTCGCGCTCGCTGGCCTCGGCGGCCTCGTGGGAGTGGGGCTCGGAAGCCTGGTGACGGTGATCTACGCCCTGAGCCAAGGCTGGGGGGTCGTTCTCCCGGCCGTGGCAATCGTGGGTGGCATCGTCAGCGCCCTCGTCATCGGGGCGGTAGCCGGGCTCTACCCGGCGGTTCGCGCTTCGCAATTGTCCCCAACGGAAGCCTTGAGGTCCTGACATGCGCGCGCATCTATTCCGGCGAACCGTGGTCGTGGGATCGGCGAGGCGCGCCTCTGCGCGCCTCGCCGTGGGGGCCGCGGTGGCCGTGGCCGCAGTAGTTCTTGCGTCATGTTCCGCCGCCGACCCTTCCGGCAGCCCCTCGGTCAGTTCCTCCGTCGGCACCTCCGCTGGCATCCAGACTTCCCCGGTCACGCGTGGCGACCTCTCCGAGTCGATTTCCTTCGCGGGCGTCCTGACGTACGACCACCCGTTCGACGCGGTCTATCAGAAAACGGTGACCACGACGAAGACGTCGTCGGTCGGAGGGGGCCCCGCCGGGCCGGGGGGCGGAGGAGCGGCGGCCGCGACCACCAAGACGACCACCGTCACCAGCTCCGCGAGCGGGACCATAACGTGGGTCGCGCCCGCGGCTTCGGTGCTCAAGAGCGGTGACGTCCTCTATCGTGTCGACAACGTTCCCGTCGTCTTCGTAGAGGGCGACGGCGTGCTGTGGAGGGACCTCAAGGTTGGCTACACGGGGGACGACGTCCAGGCGGTCGAGAGCGCGCTCGTCGCGCTCGGCTACGACCCCAGCGGCACGGTCACGATTGACCAGAAGTTCACGTCCTTGTCTCGCTCGATGATCCAGCGATTCGAGGCGGCATACGGGCTTGCCAAGACCACGTCGTTCCCCTACGCGACCGTCGTCATGCGTCCAAGCGACGCGATCGTGACCGCCATCGCGCTGGCCGTGGGCGACACGGTGACCACCGGGGCCTCCGTCCTGACGATCAGCGACACCTCCCGAATCGCGACCTTCTCGCTCGCGCCTGCGGATCGCAACAAGATCGCGGTCGGTGACGCGGTGACCATGCGTCTTTCCACCGGGAAGAACGTCTCGGGCACCATCGCGTCCATCTCGTCGGGAATTGACGCGACGACGAACGAGTACGACGTCGTCGCCTCGTTCTCCGAGCCGATCGAGGGTCTCGGCGACAAGGTCGACGTGACGGTCAAGGCATCCGTGCCCCTCGCGATCGGCGCGCTTCTGGTTCCGTCAACCGCGCTCGTGGTGCGAGACGATGGGACGACGACGGTGAACGTCATCAAGGACGGCGTGGTGGCCGCGGTGGTCGTGACGGTGATCGCGACCGCGGGACAGAACTCCGCGGTCAGTTCCTCCGATCTTGCCGAGGGCGACGCGGTAGTGGTGACGTGAGATCCTGACGGAGGAGGAGGGCGCCATGCGCGTGCTCGTCGTTGAGGACCATGCGGCTCTTGCGCGCGAGGTCGCTCTGCGCCTGCGCCGGGAGAGGATGGCCGTCGACGTCGCCGTTGACGGAGCCGAAGCCCTCGCGAAGGTGGACGTCACCGCGTACGACGTGATCGTGCTCGACCGCGACCTTCCCAAGGTTCACGGCGATGATGTCTGCCGCGCGTTGGTGGCGCGGGAGAGCGCCCCGCGAATCCTCATGCTTACCGCCGCACGCGGCATCGGAGACGTCGTGTCTGGCCTCGAACTCGGCGCCGACGACTACCTTCCCAAGCCGTTTGCAATGGTGGAACTGGTCGCCCGCGTGCGTTCTCTCGCCCGGCGCGCGGCGTCGGTCGTGAGTCCGATCCTGACCGTAGGCGGCCTCGTCGTCGACCCCAACACGCAGATCGTGACGCGCGACGGACGCTCGATCTCGCTCTCGCCCAAAGAGTTCGCCGTCCTGGAGGTGCTCGCGGCCGCGCCGGGGCGCCTCGTCTCGGCGGAGCACCTGCTCGAGAAGGTCTGGGACGAGTACACCGATCCGTTCACCAACGCGGTCCGCGTGACGATGGTGACGCTGCGCAGGAAGCTGGGAGAGCCGGGACTGATCTCGACCGTGAAGGGTCGCGGCTACCGGCTGACCGAAGAGGGGGAAGCGTGAGGCTTACCGTCCGACTCAAGATCACCGCGCTCTTCGCGATTCTCTTCACGGTACTCGCCGCCGTGCTGGTGGCGACCGCGTACTCGTTCATGGCCGCGAGGACCACGCCAGAGGCCGAGGCCCAGGCCCGGTCGCAGGCCTTCCGGTCCGCGCTAACCCATGCGGGCGTGGCTCTTCCCGAGCAGCCGCAACAGTTCCCCGGTGTGGGCCATGGCGGAGACGCAGGTGTGGTCCCCCTTGGTCCCGGGGCGCAGGTGGAAATCGCGATCCGGGGCGTCGAGGAGCAGGCGCGACAGAACGCGCTCCACGACCTTCTCCGGGTATCGATCCTCGCGTTCCTGATCGTCGCCGTCGTCTCCGTTGGACTCTCGTGGTGGCTCGCGGGACGCGTCCTGCGGCCGATCAGCGAGGTGATCCGCGAGGCCAGCACGCTCTCGGCCACGAGTCTGTCGAGGCGGCTGCCCGCGGACGGCCCCGACGACGAGTTCCGGCGCCTCAAGACCGCCTTCAACGGCATGCTTGATCGCCTCGAGTCCGCGTTCGAGGCCCGGCAACGGTTTGCAGCGGACGCGTCCCACGAACTTCGAACGCCCCTGGCCGTGTTGGGGGCGATGGCGGACAACGTCCTCGACAGCGGCGCGCGCACGCCACGCGCCGCGAAGGACCTTGCTGTCGAGGTTCGGGAACAGGTGGACCGCTCCGAGTCGCTGGTGGACTCCCTCCTGACCCTCGCGCGGGCGGACGACGTGCGCAACACGCGAGAGCGCGTGGACCTGGCCGACGTCGTCGCGGAGGCGGTGAGCGCCGTCGCGGATGCCGCCTCGCGAGCCGGAGTCGCCATCAGCCTCGATTTTTCGGATGCTCCGACGGAGGGCGACCCCGTCCTGCTGGGGCGCATGGCGTTCAACGCGCTCGACAACGCCGTGAAGTACAACCTTCGTTCCGGCGGCACCATCGAATGCGCGACCTTCGTCGATGGCGACAACTCGTGTATCAGGGTCGCCAACTCCGGACCCATCGTGGAGGCGGACCAGATCCCTCGCATGTTCGAGCGCTTTGAGCGTGGCGAGACTCGGACGGAGCGCGACGGCCACGGCCTTGGCCTGCCGATCCTGCGGCGCGTCGCTGAGGCCCACGGGGGCGCGGCGACGGCGTCGCCGCGCCCCGGCGGCGGGTTCATCGTCACGGTCACCGTGCCGCGATTGCGGGACGCTTCCGGACGCTAGGTTTCCCGGGTGGTTCGTGCCAGATTGGGGGAGGGCCTTCGGGGGCGTCGTGACCAAAGTCCCCCCCGCTGAGGCGAGGCGAACCTTACCGTGAAATCGGGAGTCACTGGAGGCGGCGAATGACCAGCACCACTCGAACCCTCAAAGTCGAGGGCCTGCGGAAGCTCGTCGAGGAACTGCGCGCTCGCGGGTTCACCGTGATCGCCCCCACGGTGCGGGACGGAGCGATCGTCAACGCGCCCATCGAATCCATCGACCAACTTCCTCGCGGCGTGGGGGACCAGCAGGACGCGGCCCACTACCGGCTCACCGAGCGCGCCGACGGTGCGTACTTCGGATACGCCGCCGGTGCGCAGTCGATGAAGCCCGTCCTCTTCCCCGCCGAGGAACTCCTGTGGCGCGGCAAGCGCGACGCCGCTGGTGCATTCACCGTCCAGCCCGCCTCGAACGAGGGCGGGCCCTACGCGCTGCTCGGCGTTCGCGGGTGCGACCTCAAGGCCATCCACATCCATGACGCGGTTCTCACGAGCCGAGGCTTCTCGGACGCCCACTACGCCGCCCGACGCGCGGGCGCCCTTCTCATCTCCGTCACCTGCGGCTCGCCCGCCGGGACGTGCTTCTGCGCATCGGTGGGAACCGGGCCCAGGCCATCGGAGGGCTACGACTTGAGCCTCACCGAGGTCATCAAGGGAAGCTCCCACACGTTCGTCGTGGCGGTCGGTACGGAGCGCGGCGCGGAGATCATGGACGCGCTCGGGGCCTCGACGGCCTCGGAAGCCGAGATGGCCGCCGCCGACGACATCGCGAAGGACGCCGCCCTCAACATGGGTCGCGAACTCAACACCGACGGCCTCAAGTACCTGATGTACGCGAACGCCGAGAGTTCGCACTGGGACGACGTCGCGTCGCGGTGCCTCTCCTGCACCAACTGCACGCTCGTCTGCCCCACCTGCTTCTGCACCTCGGTTGAGGACGTCAGCGACCTGACCGGCCAAGAGGCGTCCCGACACCGGGTCTGGGACTCGTGCTTCTCCGAGGACTTCTCCTACATCCACGGTGGCAGCGTGCGCGAGAGTCCCCGCTCGCGCTATCGCCAGTGGATCACCCACAAGTTGGCGTCCTGGGAGGACCAGTTCGGGATGACGGGGTGCGTCGGTTGCGGCCGATGCATCACGTGGTGCCCGGTAGGAATCGACATCACGGCCGAGGCCGCCGCCCTCCGCGGCACCCCCTCAAAGGCGAGGAAGTAGGAGAACGCTCATGGGCACCATCACGGAAATCAAGGACTACATGCCGGAGCACCCGTTCTTCAAGGGGCTCGACCCCGATCTGATCGAGTTCCTCGCCGGGTGCGCGCGCAACGTTCACTTCAAGGAAGGCGAGATCCTCTTCAGGGAGGGTGACAAGGCGGACACGTTCTACGTCATCCGCAAGGGGCGCGTCGCGATCCAAGTACACAACCCGGCCGGCGGAGGCATGATCTTCGACACGGCCGACGCTGGCGACGTCGTCGGTTGGACGTGGCTCGTGCCGCCGTACAAGTGGGTCTTCGACGCCTCCGCGTCCGAGGAAACGAGCGCCGTCGCCTTCGACGGCGAGTGCCTCCGCGGAAAGTGCGAAGCGGACCCGGCGGTGGGATACGCGCTCATGAATCGGGTCATGCTCGTGATGTACGACCGGCTCCAGGCGGCGCGGATGCGTCTTCTGGACTTGTACGGGACGGTGGGTAGCTGAGGTGACGTCGACGGTTTCCAGGAGCGGCGCCGTCGCGGCCGACCCGATGGTGCCGCGGACCTTCACCCTGCTCTCAACCCATGCGGACACGCGCGACACCTTCACGCTTGAACTGGAGCCGACCGACGGCGTGCGGCTCGAGTTCAGGGCGGGTCAGTTCACCATGCTCAGCGCGTTCGGCATCGGCGAGGTTCCCATCTCCATCAGCGGGAGCCCCATCGAGGACGGTCCGCTGATCCACACGATCCGTAGCGTCGGCGGCGTCTCGAACGCTATCGTGACTTCGGCGCCGGGGACCCAGCTCGGCGTGCGCGGCCCGTTCGGAACCAGCTGGGATGTCACCGACGCCAAGGGCGGCGACGTCGTCATCATCACAGGCGGCATCGGACTCGCGCCGCTCCGACCCGCAATCCTGGAACTTCTCGCCGAGCGCGACCAGTACAATCGCGTCGTGCTCCTCTACGGGGCCCGCACCCCCGAGGACATCCTCTTTGGCGACGAGATGCGCAAGTGGGCCGATCGCCTCGGCATGACCGTCGAGGTCACCGTCGACAACGGTCCCCACGGGTGGAAGGGTCGGGTCGGATTCGTGACCCAGCTCATTTCTCGCGCGAGTTTCGATCCCGCCCAGACCATCGCGCTCGTCTGCGGCCCCGAGGTGATGATGCGCGCCTCGGCAAATGAGTTGCGTCAGCGCGGCGTCCCTGCGGGGAAGATCCGCCTTTCGATGGAGCGGAACATGAAGTGCGGCATCGGTCTATGCGGACACTGCCAACTTCGCGAGCACTTCATTTGCGCGGATGGCCCCATCCTCACCTACGAGGTCCTCGCCCCCCTGATGCAGAAGTGGGAGCTCTGACATGCCCGACGCACCCCTTCCCAAACTCGCGGTCTGGAAGTTCTCGTCGTGCGACGGCTGCCAGTTGTCGCTCCTGAACTGCGAGGACGAACTCCTGTCGATCGTCGGGGCCGTCCACATCGCGTACTTCCCCGAGGCGACGCGGGCGGTCGTCGAGGGTCCGTACGACATCTCGCTCGTCGAGGGTTCGGTCACCACGCCGGAGGACGCCGAGCGCATCCACGAGATCCGCGCGGAGTCCAAGCTCGTGGTGACCATCGGAGCGTGCGCGACGGCGGGCGGCATCCAGGCGCTCCGCAACTGGGGCGACATCGAGCAGTACCGATCGATCGTCTACGCGCACCCCGAGTACCTCTCGACCCTGGCAACGTCGACCGCGATCGGTGACCACATCAACGTCGACTTCGAGCTGCGCGGCTGCCCCATCGACAAGTACCAGTTGATCGAGGTGCTTGCCTCCCACCTCCAGGGCCGCAGGCCCCGCATCCCCACCTACTCCGTGTGCGTGGAATGCAAGCGCAAGGGCAACATCTGCGTCCCGGTCGCGAACGGGACGCCGTGCCTCGGACCCGTCACGCAGGCCGGGTGCGGCGCGCTGTGCCCGTCGTTCGCGCGGGGGTGCTACGGGTGCTTCGGCCCGCAGGACAGCCCGAACGCGCCCGCGCTCTCCGACCAGTTGATCGAACTCGGCATGACCAATGACGATGTCATTCGCGTCTACCGGACGTTCAACGCCGAGGCGGACGCCTTCCGCGCAGAGTCCAACCGCCTCCAGGCGTTGCCAGGGCCGTCCAAGCAGGGAGCCGCGAAATGACGCACCAACTCAAGGATGGCAGCCAGGTCCTCCAGGTAGGCATGCTCGCCCGCGTCGAGGGCGAGGGCGGCATGCACATCGAGATCAAGGACGGCGTGGTCGAGTCGGTCAAGCTCAACATCTTTGAACCCCCCCGCTTCTACGAGGCGTTCCTGCGCGGGCGCAAGTACACCGAGCCGCCGGACATCACGGCGCGCATTTGCGGGATCTGTCCCGTCGCGTACCAGTCGGCGTCGACCGAGGCGATCGAGGCCATCGCTGGCGCCGTCACGACGCCGGAGATCCAGGCGATGCGTCGCCTCCTGTATTGCGGGGAGTGGATCGAAAGCCACTCGCTCCACATCTTCATGCTTCACGCCCCGGACTTCCTCGGCTACGACAGCGTCATCGAGATGGCCGCCGACTACGGCCCCGTCGTCGAGATGGCGCTGCGGCTGAAGAAGGCGGGCAACGACCTCATGGAGCTCGTCGGCGGGCGCGCGATCCATCCGGTGAACGTCAAGGTGGGCGGGTTCTACCGCATGCCCACCAAGGCCCAGATGCTCGCGCTCCGCCCCGCCCTGGAGCGCGGGCTCGAGGAAGCGTTCGAGACGGTCAAGCTGGTCTCGACCTTCGACTTCCCCGACATGGAGCAACCATACGAGTACGTCGCGCTTCGTCACCCGGACTACTACGCGATCGAGCGCGGGACGGTCGTGTCGACCTCGGGCGTCACCTTCCCAGTCAGCGAATTCCCCAAGCACATCAAGGAATTCCACGTGGAGCACTCGAACGCGCTCCACGCGAAGTTCGACGACACGATGTACATGGTCGGGCCGCTCGCGCGCTACACGCTGAACTTCCACCAGTTGAGTGATCGTTGCAAGGAGGCCGCACTCGCGGCGGGCCTGGGCGAGACGTGCCGCAACCAGTTCAAGTCCATTATCGTTCGCGCGGTCGAACTCGCCTACGCCTTCGAGGAGGCGTTGCGCATCATCGACGGATGGAAGGACGGTGCGGCGCCCTCCGTGCCGGTTGGCCCCGCGAAGGGCGAGGGGATGGGGGCGTCCGAGGCGCCGCGCGGAATCATCTTCCACCGATACGTCACGGACGAGAACGGCATCATCGAGGACGCCCAAATCGTCCCTCCAACGTCCCAGAACCAGCCGAGCATCGAGCTCGACCTCAAGACGGCAGCCCAGAAGTGGGTGGACATGGACGACCACGCCCTTACCCACCTGTGCGAGCACGCGATCCGCAACTACGACCCGTGCATCTCGTGCGCGACCCACTTCCTCGATCTCAGGATCAAGAGGTCATGACCGACCAGGCCGCGCCGCGCGGCGGGCCGCTCGTGGTCGGCCTCGGTAGTCCCGACCAGGGCGACGACGCCGTCGGACTCGAGATCGCCCGGGCCGTCGAGGCCCTGGGCCTTCCGGGAGTGTGCACGGCAATTCACGAGGATCCGACCGCCCTCCTGCACCTGTGGGAAGGGTTCGACGTCGTGGTCGTCGTCGACGCCGTCATGACGGGGAGGCCCCCGGGCGCCATCACGGTGATCGAGGTTGGCGCCGGAAAGGCGCAACTCCCGCCCGAGGCGTGGGCCGCGACCGGTCGCGGCGGGACTCACGCCTTCGGGCTCGCGACGGCCGTCGAGCTCGCGCGCGTCCTTGGGCGGCTTCCGCGACGCGTCACGGTCGTGGGGATCGAGGCCGCCTCCTTTGCTCAGGGCACGGCGCTGAGCCCGGAGGTCGCCGCCTCCGTCGACGACGCCGTGGCGATCGTCGGGGCGGTCGCGCGGGACAGAGTGAGGAGTGTCGCCTGATGTGCCTCGGCGAGATCTGTGAGGTCACCGAGATTCGCCCCGGGGGCCGCGCGCTGGTCCGGGGAGACCGGCGCGAGCAAGAGGTGCTCCTCATGACGATCAGCGGCAACGTGGCGCCGGGAGACTGGCTGGTGTGTCACTCCGGTTTCGCCCTCGATCGCGTCTCTGCGGATGAGGCGCGCGAGGCGCTCGCGATTCGTTCCACCCCATCAACCCAGACGGAGGTCTCACCATGACACATTCCCGCCGAACAGGACTCCTGCTGGCGCTCGCTACGGCGTGCATCAGCGGCGTCTCGATCTTCGTCAACTCCAACGGGGTGAAGGCCTACGGAAGCGCCGCGGTGTACACCACGGCCAAGAACATCGCGGCCGCGATTATCCTCGGCGCGATCGTCGCCGTCGGGACGCGACACGGGACGCGCCTCTCCCGGCCCACGAGCCGCGGCCAGTGGGCGACCCTCGCCGCCGTCGCCGTGATCGGCGGCAGCGTGCCCTTCGTTCTCTTCTTTGAGGGCCTCGCTCGCGCGACCGCCACGCAGGCGGCATTCCTCCACAAGAGCCTGGTGATCTGGGTGGCGATCCTCGCCGTGGTCGTGCTTCGGGAGAAGTTGTCTTGGGTCCACTACGCCGCTATCGCGCTCCTGATCGCCGGCCAGATCGGACTCAACGGCGGCCTGGCTGGCCTCCTCGCCGTCTTCACGGATTCGGGCGCGATGATGGTGCTCGGCGCGACCCTGCTCTGGTCGGTGGAGGTCATCATCTCCAAGCGGGTGCTCGCCGACGTCACCCCCTGGACGCTGTCCATCGCGCGCATGGGTGGTGGCGCCGTGGTGCTCGTGGCGTGGTCGGCCATCACCGGGACGATCGGGAAGATCGTGCCCTCCTCGTCGTCGCAGTGGGGCTGGGTGGCCGTCACCGGCGTCCTCCTCGCGGCGTACGTGGCGACCTGGCATAACGCGCTCGCCCGCGCTCAGGCCGTCGACGTGACCGCCGTTCTCGTCGCGGGCGCACTCATCACCGCCCTCCTTTCGGGAGCCTTCAAGGGGGTGAGCCTTGCGCCGAATCTTCCGTGGAATGGCCTGATTCTCGCCGGCACCGTGATGCTCGCGGTGCAGATGTGGCGCGCGCGTCCCGCGCCGCGGCTGACCGCGGGGTGTTCTGCGTAGGGCGGGGTCATGGTCGACGGAGTCCTCCTCTTCAGCAGGTACGCGTACCCACCGAACGAACTTGGCTATTGCGGGCCCGACCGGCCGCAGCAGTTGCTCGAGCAGGTCTCGGCGGGAGCGTCCGACGACGGGCTCCGACAACTGGCGAAGGGTTTCGAGGGCGCGTGGCCCTACCTCGAGCTCATTGCAGCCTCGGCGGGAATCGCCGATCCGCTCGACGAGCGCGTGGTCGAGGCCTACTGGGTGGGCAATCATCTGCTGGACGGCGTGGGCCCGCGACTCATGGGCGACTCGCTCGAGGCGCGCTTCAAGAAGCGGGCGGCCGGATCATGGAATCACCTCGCCGAGGCGGTGCCCGCCGGCGCCGTTCCGCATCACAGCTTCCACGTGTTCGCCGTCTACCCGTGGCTCGGGTTGCTTCGGGAGGGGCGCCTCGACGAGCCGCTCCGGGTCCTCGATCGCTGCAGGATTAGATGGGGGCAGGTCGTGGAGGTCGTCGGCGAGGAGGCCCTCGTTCGTTCGCGGCGCCTCGAGTGGGACGGGCGGAAGCTCACCCTCGGCGAATCCTGCGTCGAGCGCGTCCTCGTGGGCCTCGACGGTCTCGGCCTCGCCGGAAACCTCGTGCCGGGCGACTGGTGCTCGCTCCACTGGGACTGGGTGTGCGAGCGTCTCGTCGAACGTCGCCTCAAGGCGTTGCGCGACTACACGCTCCGGCAACTGGCGATGGTCAACGGGCTGTCCCACCCCGCGCCCTCGTCGGTCCTGTCGTAGGGTGCTCCCGCCGCGGAAAGACGTCAGCCCGGCGCGGGGGGGCGCCGGGCTGACGGTACGGGCGGCGTCTAGCGCTGCGCCCGCCCGCAAGGCGGGATGGGGGGATGCCCTGCGGGAGTCTTGAGCTAGATGAACAGGACCTGAGCCCCGTCCGTCATTTCGATGAAATCGGCGGCCGTGATGATTCCTTCCACGTCCTCGCGAAGATCCTTCATCGTGAGCTTGTTCATGTCGGCGCTCATCTTGCAGCCCCACAGGTGGCCGCCCGATGCGCTGATCTGATCAAGGAAGTCGGGGACCTCGGGCACCTGAAGCTTGTTGATCTCGTGCTGGAGGTACCACGTCGCGAACGGTTGCATCCCGGGAATCCACGCGAGCCACTGGGGCATGCGGATCCCTCCGATCGGCAGGTGCATCGCGAAGTTCCCGACGGGGCTGAACTTCAGCTTCTTCTGACGCTTCTTGTGGATCATGTCGAAGCCCCAGAAGGTGAAGAACAAGTGAACCTCCACGCCCTCGCCGAGAGCGGCGTTGCCAAGGATGAGGCCCGGGTACGCCATGTCGAGGTTGCCCTTGGAGCAGATGATCGCCATCTTGCGGCCCGTGGACTCGCTTCCGAAGTTCGGGACGATGGGCTGGGTGTTGGCCATGATTCAGTCCTCTCCGCGTCCTAGACGCAGCCGGCGGGCTTGGGGAGCCCAGCGATGTATGCCATCTTCTTGGCGGGCTTCGCCGGGAAGAGCTGGAACTGGAGCTTCACGGGGAATCCGCCAACGGCGTCGACGCGCCGCGTGGTTGCCGTCGTGCCCTGGCTCTTGTAGTCGGTGCGCAGGAACGTGATGACCTTCCAGTGCTCGTCGGTCATCGCGACGCCGATGTTCTTGGCGAGTTCGGCGCCCAGCTTCTCGTCCCATTCGTCGTACTCGGTGAGGAAGCCCTCGTCGTCGACGTGGACCTCGCGTCCGAGCATGTCTTGGGTTGGCATGACTCATTCCTTTCTTCGAGCGGCGGTTAGTTACCAGCGGGGCGCCGCTTGCCTCGCATGGACATATAGGGGGAGATGGGGATGTAGCGACCGGGGAGCAGGAGCCACCAGTAGACGAACCGGAAGGCGAGTTTGCCGAGGTGGTTCAGGCGCGTCTCCTTGAGAAGGCGCATGGGGCCAAGGACGGGAATCGGGAAGGAGCCGGGCAGGGGCTCGACGTCATAGCTGAAGTCAATGAGCAGACCCTTGCCGTGTCCGGACTCGACGAAGCACGTTGCGTGCCCGTCGAACTTGTGGGTCATCTCCTTGCCGGCGATGAGCTGGAGGAAGTTCTTGGGGAAGAGGTCGAGCTCGTAATGCGCGACGGCGCCAGCCTTGGAGGTGGGGGCGTTCGTCGCGTCCCCGACGGCGAAGACGTTCGCGAACTTCGTTGACTGGAGCGTCTCCTTGTTGACGCTGACGAAGTTGAGTTCGTCGCCGAGGCCCGAACGGCCGATGAAGTCCGCGCCCATGTTGAGCGGGATCGTCACCAGCAGGTCGAACGGGATCTCCCGCTCGTCGTAGGAGAAGATCGCCTTGGCGTCCTCGTCTACTCGCTCGATGATGTAGTCCGGCTCGACGGTGATCCTCCTCTTGCCGAGCATGTCACCGAGCGCCGCGGCCGCGACGGGCTTGGTGAACGCCCCCGGAAGCGGGGTCACGTACGTCATCTGGACCTTGTCGCGGATTCCGCGCTTGGTGAAGTACGCCTCGGCGAGGAAGGCAATCTCGAGCGGCGCGACGGGGCACTTGATCGGCATCTCGGTCACGTGGACCACGACCTTGCCGCCCTCGAACTTCTCGAGTTTGTCGCGGAGCGCGAGCGCGTCGGCGTACGTGTAGAAGGAATGGACGCTGTCGTGCCAAAGCTTGCCGTCCATCCCGGGCGTCTGGTCGGGACGCGGCGTGGTGCCGGTCGCGATCACGAGGTAGTCGTAGGCGAGGACGGTGCCATCGGTGAGGACGACGACGTTCTCCGCGGGCTTGACGTCCTGAACGGCCGCCTTGACGAGGTTCACGCCCCTCGGGATGAGTTTCGCGAGCGGCCTGCCAACCTTCTTTGGCGTGTACATGCCGACTGCGAGGAACAGATATCCGGGCTGGTAGTCGTGGGTGTCGGCCGGGTCGACGACCGTGATCTCCCACTCGGAGCGCGGAAGCTTCTTCCTGAGCTTGTTGACGGTGATGACTCCGGCCGTGCCGGCACCGATGACGAGCAGCCTGCGCATCATTCGCTCCTAGTGGTGGGTTCGGGTCGCGAAGCGACACGGGAGAGGCTCGCCGCGACGCGGGGCAGCGCGGCGAGCACGACGGCGCGGTCCGCGGCCGTCAGGTGGTACAGGCCATCCGAGACGTCTCGAGATCCTGCGGGGAGAACGTCGCCGGGGGCAACTCCGCCCGCGAGGACCATCCCGACAAGTTGGTTGCCCTCGCGCACGAGCGCGCGCGCACATTCGAATCCATGGGGGCCGACGCGGAACGTCGGCGCGAACGCCTGCTCGTTCGCGAGTGCGCGCCAGTCCTTGAGGCACGCCTCGAGGACGGCCGGGTCATCCTGGCGCTCGGCAAACCACGCGCACGGGTTCGCGACCTCCGAGGCCGGGTTGCCCTCCATATCGGTGACGACCATCATCACTCCCAGGAGTTCGGCGGCGAGGTCCACGAGCGGCTGGAGGCGCGGCGCGTCGGCACCGGAGAGGATTCCGGTGGACGGTGTACGCGGACCCGCCGCGGCGGACGACAACTCGATCCCCGCGCCTTCCAGCAGTCCGCGGATGGGCCCGGCGGGAAACCTCCACTGGCGACCGACCTTGATCGCCGGGAGCCTTCCGTCCTGAGCCATTCGGTAGACGGTGGACTTGTCGATCCCCAACAGGGACTCGACGTCCTCGGCGGACATGAGGTCCGCCCCGCCCTGCTCCTGCATAATCCTCATACCATGCAGACTATGCATCAGAGCCATCGCGGGGCCGGGACCAAGGTCCCCGCCTGCCTCTCATGCAGACTGCAGGGGGCGCACCAAGAGATGTCGCGATCGCGGGGCGGGACGCAGAGGCGGGCGGGGCCGAGTTGCCCCGCCCGCCTCTGCGTCTATACGTCTGCGGGCCATTTGTCCGCGATCTACTTGTCCGCGGGCTTCTGGCCTTCCCCCTCCGCCGCGGTCGCAGGCGCCTTGGCACCTGCTGGCTCGGTGGGGGGCGCATCGGAGGCGAGCGGTGGAACCGGGATCGCCTTCCGCCCTCGCGTCGTCGCGACGAGCGCTCCGGCGAGCCCGGCGAGCACCGCGAGCAGTGCGGCGCCCGCAATCCAGACCCACGGCGGAATGCTCGAGCCCGAGTCCTCGCCCGGTGCCGTGATGAGCGTCGGGCTTGGGCTCGTAACGGGCGACGGCGAGGCGCTCGGTTCGGCGCTCGGCGTCACCACCACGGTCACGACCGGTTGGGGTGCCGCGCTGGGTACGGGGTTGGGCACCGGGTCCCCGCTCGGGAAGAACAGCTGCCCGATACCGGGAATCAGGTGGACCAGGGTCCCCCCCTTGCCCCGGGCGGTGGGCGCGTTCGCCAAGGTCACCATGTCCCATGCTGCCCACCCGGGCGTTTCGCCCGCGGCAGAGGTCTCCTTGGCACCGGTCTGTTGGATCAGCTTCCCGGGGAAACTCACGGTGAGTTGCATGAAGCCGTCACCGTCGATGATCGCCTGCCGCGACGAGTCATCACCGGGCGTGGGCGTGTAGCCGTTGACCACGTACTCGTTGTTGTCGTCCTTGAGGATCTGAATGCCCCAGGTGTTCGCCACGGCCCCCGAGAAGGTCGCGACCGGTTCGTCGACGAAGTCGACGTGGTATCCCTTCCACTTCCCGTTGTCGAAGGGCGTGACCGTCGCGTTGGCGAAGAACGCGGCGATGTCGCCAGCGCCCGTCCCGCGGTAGGGGTCCGAAGCGCTGGTGTACGCCTCGTCAAGGGCGATGTACACGGTCCCGTCGACCGTGTCGTCCGGTTGAATGTAGTAGTAGGCGCTCTGGCGCAGGCACCCCGTGAGGGCGAGAAGGGCGAGCCCGGCGAGGCACGCGGCGACGAACTTGTGGCGCATCGTCATCTCCTTTGTTGACGTACGCTCACGCTACCGCGAAGGCGAAATGAGCGGCAGGGTCCTGACTCAGAAGCTCGGCGGGACGGGCGGGACTTCAATCTCCGAGTCAACCGCGTCGGCCTCGGCGCCTCGCACCGAACGCAGCCACGGAATGGTCGCGACCGCCGCCACCGCGACGAGAAGGGCCGACCCGCCCGCGAGTGCAAGCCCGGCGCGGGCCCCGGTCTTCTCGATCAGCCCACCCGCTAGCCAGGCCCCAGCTCCTACCCCGATGCCGATGCCGATGCGAAGCCACGCGAGCCCTTCCATCAACTGGTCCTTCTTGACCGATCGCTGGATGACGTTGTCCGAACTCGCGAGAAGCGGCGCGATCACCGAGCCAGCGAAGAACCCGACCGCGCTGAAGAGGACCAGGTTAGGTTGCACCGCGAGCAGTGAGAATCCCGCGGCGACCAGGAGCGACACGGCCACGATCCGACTCCACAGCGGGGACTTCCACTTCCGGGATCCATAGGTGAGGCCGCCGAGGAAGGAGCCGAGAGAGAGGACACCGAGCGCCGCGCCCGCCCACGCCTTCTGGCCGAGGGAGTCGGCGAACGCCACCGTGGAGATATCGAAGGCACCGAACATGAGCCCCAGCGCCGCGGCGATGAGGCTCACCGCGATCACGGGAGGCGGCACGTGAAACCCGAGGCTCGCCCCTTCCGTGCCCGTCCGGGGCGGGGGCTCCGTCGCCTTCTGGGGGAGCAGGATGGCCATGCCGATGACGAGGGCGGCGGACGACACCACGAGCCCTGCGGCGGGGTGGACGCTCGTCGCGAGGATCGCGGCAAGCGACGGCCCGGCGATGTACAGGGTCTCGTCGAGGGCGCCCTCGAGGGAAAAGGCCGCATGGATCTCCTGATCCGTCGTGAGCATGTGCGACCAGCGCGCTCGGGTCAGCGAGCCGAGGGGTCCCGTGAAGGACGCGAAGACCACCGCGATCCAGAGAACGGGCTCCGGCCCGCGCGTCATCGCGGTGGAGATCGCGATCACGACCCCCACGATGTGGAGCCCGACCATCGGCCACATCGCCGCGCGCTGGCCGACGCGGTCGACGATCCGCGCGGTCGGCACGGTCTGAAGCGCCCACACGAACACCCCGATGGCGGCGACCCTGCCCGCCACGGCATACGACGAGTACTGAATCTGGATCATCAGGATGAGGCTGATGTTGAACATCGAGCCGACGAGCCGGGAGAGGAGGCCGGCGAAAACGAACGACGACGCCCCCGGCTTGCTGAGCAACCTGCGGTAGTCGTCGAACATCGCCCTAGGCTCTCATGTGGCAACGACGACGGCCGGAAGCGCGGAAGGCGATCCCTCGCCCCGATCGCGTCCGGCCGTCGTCGTCGCTAGGCCGAAGGCTCGACCGCACCCGGCGCTTCGTCTTCGGGACGGGCGTCGTCCGTGGGAGAGCCGCCCTTGCGGCGCTTCAGCAGGACGATCCCCACGATGACAAGTGCCACAATCGCGACGGCGACGATGATGATCACGGCCACCGGTGAACTCGTGCCGCCACCGATCGCCGAACCCGTGGCGTGGGGCGCCTCGGTCAGGGTCAGAAGGTCCCAGGTGACCGTCGTGCCCTTGAGGGTTCCGTTGTGTTCGGTGACCTTTCCAGGAAACGTGATGGCCATGGTCGCAATCGCACCCGAACCCGCCGGAAGTCCTTGAGTCTGCGAGGCATCAGGCGCCTTCCCCTGGAACACGAAGGTGTCGCCTTCGCGCGTGATCGTGCCATCGACGCCCTTAAAGGAAGCGAGGGGTTCGTCGCTGAAGGTAATCCGGGTTCCTACGTATCCATCCTGCTTGTAGGGGGTGACCTTCGCGTTGACCATCGTGTTGGTGCCGGAGTCCGCGTTCAACTGGTCGGCAAAGGCTTGGTCCGTCATGCCCATCGACGCGCCAATGCCCTCCTGGACGGCGACGATCATCTCGCCGCTCGCGGTGTTGTTCTCATGCAGGGTGACATCGCTGATGATGCGAACGCAGCTGCTCAGGCTCAGAACGAGAATTGCGGTCGCGACGATCGCACCCATCTTCTTGAGGTTCATAGTTTTCCCTCTCCGCCGTGAAGACCCCCGCGCCGGGGCGGGCGGTCACGTCAATCCTGGCAGAAGGGGGGCGCCGCGGCTATTGGAGCGCCTCGGCCACTACCTCTGCCGCGGCCGCTTGAACCTCACCCAGGTGCGCCTCCGACACGAACGATTCCGCGTAGATCTTGTACACGTCCTCCGTGCCGGACGGGCGCGCGGCAAACCAGGCGTCCTTCGTTGCGACCTTGAGCCCGCCGATGGGTGCGCCGTTTCCGGGAGCCGACGTGAGCGTCGCGGTGATGCGCCCCCCCGCGAGCGTGGTTGCCCGAACCCGGTCGGGAGAGAGCGCCGCGAGGGCGGCCTTCTGCGATGGAGTCGCCGGAGCGTCAATCCTGGCGTACCAGCTTTCGCCCAGCCGATCGACAAGCCCGCGGTGAAGGGCCGCGGGCGAGGCTCCCGTCGTGGCCGAGATCTCGCTCGCGAGAAGGGCGAGGATGAGGCCGTCCTTGTCGGTGGTCCACACACGCCCGTCGCGCCGGAGGAAGCTCGCGCCCGCGGACTCCTCGCCGCCGAACGCGATCGAGCCATCGAGGAGACCCTGCACGAACCACTTGAAACCCACGGGGACCTCGATCACGGTGCGCCCGAGGTCGCGCCCCACGCGATCGATGAGCGCCGACGAGACGAGGGTCTTCCCGATCGCCGCGTCGTCCCGCCACGCCGGCCGCGCGCCGCCGTACAGGTAGGCGATCGCGGAGGCGAGGAAGTGGTTGGGATTCATGAGTCCGCCATCGGGAGTGACGATCCCGTGGCGATCCGCGTCCGCGTCGTTGCCCGTGGCGATGTCGTACGGCGCGTCGTGGGACATGAGCGCCCTCAGGCTCGCCATGGCGTAGGGGGAAGAGCAGTCCATGCGGATCTTGCCGTCCCAATCCAGGGTCATGAAGGCCCAGCGTGGATCGACGTCGGGGTGGACCACCGTCAGGTCGAGGCGGTGCTCCTCACCGATGGCACCCCAGTAGTCCACGGAGGCGCCG
>JADGOS010000087.1 GCA_017882825.1 Demequinaceae bacterium
CGGGGCCGTTGCGCGAGCCGGCACTGCGCGTCTCCGTTTCTTCCACGTCGCCGACGCCGTCAACCAGGGGCGCATGAGCGTCGACGCGGCGAGCATGATCACGGCCGCGCTCACCCGAGTCGCCGACGCGGCCAGCCCGGAGGCGATTGCCGACGCGGAGCGATATCTCGTGGACCGCGCACGTGAACTCCCGCTCGACGGGCTGGCGGTCGTGGTCCGGCACGTCGAGGCGCGCCTCGACCGCGAGGCCCACCTGCGCCGCGAGCAGGCGCGCTGGGACGAGCGCTACCTCAACATCTACGAGAACCGCGCGGGCGTCGTCGTGATCGACGGCCGACTGGACCCCGAAACCGCCGCCCCCGTCCGAGCCGCGCTCGACGGCCTCGTCACCGAGGCGCTCCGGCGCAGGCGCGATAGGGGTGAGCTACGCGGCGACGCCGGCTCTCTAGATGACGCCGGCACTCTAGACGGTGCCGCGCCGCTCGCCGACCACCGCACCGCTCCACAGATGCGCGCCGACGCCCTCGCCGACCTCGCCCGGCACGCGCTCGGCTGCGACGCCACCGACCGAACCCTGCCCACCACCACCATCGTCGTACGCGTCGGCCTCGCAGAGCTGCGCGCCGGCGCGGGCCTTGGCGAAATCGACGGCACCGACGAGCCCATCTCCGTCGGGGCGATCCGACGCCTCGCCGCCGACGCGGAAGTGATCCCCGAGGTGATGGGCGGCGAGAGCGAGGTCCTGGACCTCGGGAGGTCGCGACGGCTCTTCACGCGAGCCCAGCGCCTGGCGCTCGTCGAACGCGACGGCGGATGCGCGTATTGCCACGCCCCACCGAGCTGGACGGAGGCCCATCACATCCGATGGTGGGAGCGCGACGCGGGGCCGACCGACCTCGACAACGCCGTGCTTCTCTGCACCGCCTGCCATCATCGCGTGCATCGCGACGGCTGGGACATCCGAGTGCTCACCGGCGAGGTGTGGTTCGTGCCGCCGCTGTCGGTCGACCGCGAGCGCCAGCCCTTCCGCGGCGGACGCGCCCGCTTCCACGGACACATCAACTTCGGCGCGGACGTGGACGCCGACGTCGGTGCCGAAAGCCTCGCGCTCGCGGCGTAGCCGCGCCGCGCCTCGGTCGGACGGCCCTCCGCGTCGTCGTAGCCTGAGCGCATGACTCTCCGCTCAGGCGGTGGGCACGCCTGGCTGATCGTGCCCCCGGCAACCCTCGCGCTCGGGGCGCTGACGTCGTTCGGCCAGACGTACAGGCCCGATGCCATCGCCCCGCTCTTCAACTCTGCGACCAGCTGGAGCGTGATCGCCTTCGTCGCCGCCTTCGCCGCAAAGCGACCTTCGCGGGCGGCGCTCCTCGGCGCCGCGTCGTTCGCGATGCTCCTGGTGGGCTACTACGCCACCTCGTCGCTGCGCGGATATCCGGTGGGCCTGACCACCACGACGATATGGATCGCCGCGACGGTCGTCGTGGGTCCCGTGCTGGGCGCCTCGGCGGCATGGTTCCGCTCGGCGCCGCGCGGGCGGCGCGACGTCAGGGGCTGGCTCGCGGTGGTGCCGCTCGGCAGCATCGCGATGGGGGAGGCCGTCTACGGAATCCTCGTGATCTCCGACACCACCTCCGTCGCCTATTGGTGGACACAACTCGCCCTCGGCGCGGCGTTCGTCGTGGTCGCGCCCGCGCTTCGTGCGCGGCGCAACGCCGCGTAGTTTGGAGCGACCGTCCCCCCGGAGGCCCCGCACAAGGTCCGTCCGACGCCCCTCCGAGCCGTCGTAACCTGAGTCCATGACCGTCGCCGCCTCCGCCAGGACCCCCCGCGCCTCATGGGTGCTCTGGGGCGTGGCCGTCGCCGCGTACGTCGTCGCCGTCCTCCACCGCACCGCGTTTGGCGTGGCGAGCGCCGAGGCCGTGAACCGCTTCGGCATCGGCGCGACCGCGCTGTCGATGCTGGCCGTCGTCCAGATCGCCGTGTACGCGGCCATGCAAGTTCCCGGCGGAACGTTGCTCGACCGGTGGGGCCCCGCGCGCGTGATTGTCGCGGGATCGCTCGTCATGGCGACCGGCCAGGCGCTTATGGCCTTCGCCCCCGGCTTCGGCTGGGCGCTCGCTGCGCGCGCCCTCGTCGGCGCCGGAGACGCCCCCGTCTTCATCGCCGTCACCCGCCTCGTGGCGATCCACTTCCCTCCCCGACGGGTCCCCGTCATGGTGCAGATCACGGGACTTATCGGCCAGACCGGTCAGCTCGCCTCCGCCATTCCGCTCGCCTACCTGCTCCATCGTTCGGGGTGGAGCGCGGCGTTCGCGACGCTCGCTGGCCTGGGGCTTGTCGCGGCGGGCGTCGTCTGGCGGGTTCTGGTGCCGTCGACCCGCGGCGCGGAAACGGCAGATCGTCCCCGCTCGGCTTCCGTTGCCGACGCGCTGACGACGCACTGGCGCACCCCCGGGGTGCGGCTCGGCTTCTGGAGCCACTTCCTCGGCCCCTTCTCCGCGAACACCATCGCCCTGGTATGGGGCGTGCCCTACTT
This sequence comes from Demequinaceae bacterium, assembly GCA_017882825.1. Lineage (GTDB taxonomy): Bacteria > Actinomycetota > Actinomycetes > Actinomycetales > Demequinaceae > JAFGBM01. Next base: position 2,537 of record JADGOS010000087.1, read on the forward strand.
CACCACCGCGCAGGGGCGCTCTCCCGCGGACGCGAGCCTGCTCCTCACGTGCATGGTGCTCGCGAACATCGCGGTGGCGCCGTTCATCGGGATGGCTACGGCGGCGATCCCGACACACCGATCGTGGCTCGTCCTTGGCGGCGCCTCGGTCACGGCTCTCAGCTGGACGGCCCTGCTGCTACCGACCACCCCCCGGCCGCTGTGGCAACTCATCGCATTCGTGCTGGTCATCGGCGCGGGCGGACCGATGTCGCTCGTCGGGATGGACTTCGCCCGATCCTTCGCGGTGGAACACAAGGCCGGATCCGCGGCCGGCTTCGTCAACATGGGCGGCTTCATCGCGACCATCATCAGCGTTCTGCTCGTGGGCGTGGTGCTTGAGGTGACGGCGCCCCGCGGCGCCTCCATTTACACCGTCGGCGAATACCGCCTCGCCTTCGCGGCGCTCGCGGTGCCCTGGACCATCGGCGTGATCGGGGTGTACCTCAGCAGGCGCGACACCAGGGCCGGGATGGCGGAGGATGGGATCCTGGTGCCAACGCTGCGGGAGGTGTGGCGGCAGCACACGGCACGCCGACGCCGAACGTAATAGCCTGGGCGCATGAACGCGCCTTTGCTCACGCTGAATGACGGTCACCCCCTGCCATGGATCGGCTTCGGCACCTACCCGCTGCGCGGCAGCGCTGGGCATGTCGCGGTCAGGGCGGCACTCGACAGCGGCTTCCGCCTGCTCGACGCCGCCGCCAATTACCGCAACGAGGTGGAGGTGGGGCGCGCGGTGCGCGAGTTCCTCACCGAGACCCGAATCCCCCGGGACGAGATCTTCGTCCAGACGAAGGTCCCCGGCGGGCGGCACGACTATGACGACGCCATCGAGGCGTGCGACGACTCCCTCGCACTCCTCGGACTCGACCGCATCGACGTCGTTCTGCTCCACGCGCCGGACCCCGCCACCGACGCGTACCGCGACGCGTGGCGAGCCCTTGTTGACCTGCGCGCCAGGGGCGTCGTGCGCAGCCTCGGGGTCAGTAACGTCACTGCCCAGCAACTCGCCACGATCGTCGCGGATTCCGGCGTCGTCCCCGCGGTCGGGCAGGTCGCCATGGACCCGTACTCGCAGCAGCACCCGATGCGCTCCGAGTTCGCGCGGCTCGGGATCGTCACGCAGTCGTGGAGCCCGCTCGGAGGCGCGACCCCCGCCCTCGCGGAGCCAGCGGTCGCCGGCGCGGCGGCCGCTCACGGGGTAACGCCCGCGCAGGTCGTGCTCCGCTGGCACCTTCAGCAGCGAAGCGTTCCCCTGCCCATGTCGACGGAGTTTGCGCAGCAACGCGAGTTCCTCGACGTGTTCAGATTTGCGCTCACCGACGCCGAGTTTGCAGGGATCTCCGCGTTGGGTCGCGACGTACCCTGAACGCATGACGATCCCCTTGCTCACCCTCAACGACGGCCACGCGATGCCGGCTATCGGCTTTGGCACGTACCCGCTCCGCGGCGACGATGGCTACGCCGCCCTGCGCTCCGCGCTTGACGCCGGCTACCGCGTGCTCGACTCCGCGGTCAACTATCGCAACGAGGAGGAGGTGGGTCGGGCCGCGCGCGAGTTCCTCAAGGAATCCGGCATCCCCCGCGACGAACTCACCGTTCAGACCAAACTCCCCGGGCGTCACCATGACTACAAACTCGCCGTCCAGGCGGGCCACGACTCGCTCGCGCTCCTCGGCCTCGACCGGATCGACATGCTCCTCATTCATTGGCCCAACCCGATCACGAACAAGTTCCGCGACGCCTGGCGCGGGCTGGTCGCGCTCCAGGAGCAGGGCGTGGCGCGGTCGATCGGCGTCAGCAACTTCACGGCCGAGCACCTCGCGGCCATCATCGAGGATTCTGGCGTCACGCCGGCGGTCAACCAGATCGAGCTGCACCCCTACTTCACCCAGCCGGAGTTGCGTGCCGAGCACGCGCGGCTTGGCATCCTCACCCAGTCATGGAGCCCGCTTGGAAAGGGGAGCTCCGTGGCAGCCGCGTCTGCGGTCGCCTATGCGGCGACCGCCCACGGCGTCACCCCCACACAGGCGATCCTGCGTTGGCAGATCCAGTTGGGCAACGTCCCGCTGCCGAAGTCCGCGAACCCGTCCCGCCAGGAGGAGAACCTCGACGTCTTCGACTTCGAGCTAACCGACGCCGAGGTCGCGGCGATCTCGGCGCTTACGCGCCGCAACGGGCGAATCTTCGGCGGCGACCCGACCACGCATGAGGAGATGTAGCCCGCGACGCGTTTGAGATCGCGGGCATGTACGTCGTCGTGCGAACGTGGCGCCCGGTGGGCCCCTCAAGGACCATCCGCTGAAGCGCGTCTGAACGGTCCTCCTGCACCCGATCGTGTGGATCACACTGTCCCTCATCCGTGGCGCGACCGATGGCTGGGTTCCGTATCCGCTCAAGGACCCGGCCGACGGTCACGCGCCGGTCGCGATGGTCGACGACGGCATCGTCGTCGGGGTCGCGATCGGCGCGACGCTCTTACGCCTGACGCGCTGGCGCATGGTTGTGCCCGCCTGGCTTTCGTTCCGCAACGGATCTGGTCGAGGTGACGCTCTGGCGACGGCCCACCAGCTCGGGAGTCCTCCGCCGTTGCCGCCGCGCGCCTGGCCCCCGCCCTACTCTTGAGGTGAAGCGACCGCGTTCGACCATCCAAGAGAATCGAGAAGAACATGAGCCAGAAGGCAAAGGCCCGCGCAATTGTCCAGGAGCGATATGAGTTTCAGACCGTCCTCGCGCTTTCGCCCGACGGCCTGGCCGCCGCGTGCGCGCGCGCAGCCGAGGGCGCGACTATCCGGATGGGAGGTAGCACCACGCCAGTCAAGATCAAGATCGGCGACGACGGAACGTTCTCCGGCGTCTACGCCATCAAGGGAGTGGGGCACCTCCTCACCATCATGCAGTTCGTGGTGGTCGGCGTGAAGGCGCCGGACAACCAGATGATGGTCAAACTGACCGTCGGCGACTTTCTCTTCAAGAAAGGCTCGCTAGGGATGAAGCCGACGATCAACGCTGGCAAGATCATGCAGAAGTTCGTCGACGTGCTCCGAGCCGAACTCGCAGCGGGCTGATTGCGATGGGGACGTTTGTCGTACTTCTACTGATGGTGGCCGGTTACTGGGTGTACCGCTTCGTGGTCAAGTCCATCCGCGCGGCCACGGGGGCGGCCGTCGACGCGGCGGCAAAGGGCGTCAGCCTGGCCTATGACGCGCACAAGCAGCGTCAATCCAGCGTGATGTGGTTCGCGCCCGGCGCGGGCTCCGCTTCCGCGCTCCACGACCACCTAACCGCGCGCGCGGCCGACCTGGGGGCGCACGACTTCTCGCTCGACCTGGTCGAAAGGCGGGGACGTCAGGTGGTTCGGTGCACGATTGCGCCTGGAGTCGACGCTGAGGCCCTCCGCGCGAACCTCTTGCGGGCCGCGCGGGAGAGCGACCCCTCGTGCGCCCTCCTGCTTCCCTAGCATTTCGATGGTGGCACACGTCGCGCCCGGGGTCGCGCGGTGCGAGCGCCCTCCGCGCTCGCCCCGTACGTCTATCCTCGTCGCGGCCCTAGCATCGGAGGCATGACCTCCCGCGCCGCCTTCGCCGACGGCGTCCGCGACGTCGCCGGCCTGGTCCCCGGCGTCGCGGTGTTCGGGCTCTCCTACGGCGCGCTCATCCGATCGCGCGGCATCGACCCGATCGCCGGGGCGGTCAGTTCGCTCATCGTCGGCGCGGGGGCCGGTCAGACCGCCGCCGTCGAGGTGGTCGTCGCTGGCGGAACCGTCGCGATCGCCGTCCTGAGTGCGCTGGTCGTCAACGCGCGGTTCGCCCTGTATTCGGCGGCCCTCGCGCCGATGTTCGGGCGATTCTCGCGCCCCTGGCGCTGGAGCCTCGCGTACCTCGTCTCCGACCAGACCGTCGGCCTCTACGGGCGCGGCCAGGAGCGATGGACGACGCCGGCGCTGCAGCAGTACTACATGCTCGGGGTCACGGTGCCGATGCGAGGCGGATGGGTGGGCGGGACGGCCGCCGGAATCCTGCTCGGGCCGGTGGTGCCGGACGCGTGGCAGATCGGCGTCATCGTGCCGCTGATGTTCATCGCGCTGGCGATCCCGAGCATCCGCGGCCTGCCCGAGCTCGTCGCCGGCGTCACCGGGGTGGTCGCCGTCGTCGCGCTCAAGGACCTGCCGCTCGGGCTCAACATCGTCGGGGCTGCGCTGCTCGGCATGACCGCGGGTCTGCTCTTGCACGGGCCCATGAAGGCGGGCCCCGCCCTTCCCGTAGCGACACCGGCGCCCGCCCACCCCCAGGACTCGGCGGACTCCACATGAGGATCTGGCTCATCTTCATTCTCGCCGCGATCGGCACCTACGCCATACGCGTGTCCGGCCTCGCCCTGTTCCGCGACGAGGACCGCATCCCACCGCTCGTCCGCCGCGCCCTTCGGATGATCGGGCCGGGAGCGATGGGAGCCATCGTCGGCAACTCCCTCCTCCTCGACCACGGCGCCTGGCGGCCCTTCGGCGCGTGGCACATTGCCGCGCTCGTCGCCGTCGGCTTCGCGGCGTGGAAGCGGAACCTCGCGCTGACGATGCTCGCCGGTGCCGCGGTGTTCGCGGTGCTCCTGCTCGTCGGGTTCTAGGCGGCGCGTTCGCGGCGAGTCCGCAACGGGTCCGGAACGGGTCCGCGGAGACCCGCTCCGAGACGTGGCCAGCCCCTCCGCCTGCCGAGTGGAGTGCTGTAGCGTTTCCACCACGGTCGATTCCCTCCCGAGGGTGAGCAGTCGTCTTCCCAGGATCGGCCGCCGACCCGTGAGGAACACCGTGCCCGCTTTGGTCCCATGGACGTTGGCGAGGATCACTCGGCGGCGAGATGAGTAGCGTCGTCGGCCACATTCTGTCCGCGCCCAGCGGCGTCGTCTACGCACTCGTCGGGCTCCTCGTGTTCGCCGAGGACGCGCTGTTCATCGGCTTCGTTCTTCCCGGAGAGACCGCAGCGATCCTGGGCGGGGTCGCCGCCAGCCAACACCACGCCAGCCTCGCCGCCATCCTCGCAATCGTCGTCGTGGCCGCCATCGTCGGCGACACCGTCGGCTATGAGATCGGCCGCCACTTCGGTGCCCGCGTTCTTAACATCCGGATACTCCGCGGGCATCGACGTCGGCTGTCCGAGGCCCAAGGCTTCCTCGCGCGCCGTGGCGGCTGGGCCGTGTTCCTCGGCCGGTTCATCGCGTTCTTCCGCGCGGTGATGCCCGCACTTGCTGGCACTGCCCGGATGCCCTACCCGCGCTTCCTCGTCTTCAACGCCGCCGGTGGTGCGATCTGGGGCACCGGCGCGGTGCTGCTTGGCTACCTCGCCGGCAACTCCTACCAGACGGTCGCGAAGACCGTGGGGCGCGACGCCGCCGCCGTGGTCGTGGTGATCGCGATCGCGGCCCTGATCGTCTGGCGAGTCCGTAGCATGCGCGCCGAAGCGGCCTTGGAGCGCCAGTCCGAAGAGCCCGCCGACGCCTGAGTCACGTCCGCACTCCAACCCATCTGCCTCACGCCCCCCATCGCGCGCTTGCCATACCTAGCGGTTCTATGTACGGTGGTTCTATGTACATCGCCAAGGACCTCGTCGCCGCGTCGGCAGCCCCCATGGTCCTCGGCATCCT
>JADGOS010000017.1 GCA_017882825.1 Demequinaceae bacterium
TCCATTCCCACCCGGTTGCTCAACCCGAGAGGCAGGACGGCCCCAGCGCCGCCTTGAGGTCGCCGTACAGCGCGCTCGACCGCGTGACCCGGTAGTCGTCGTCCAGGCGCATGGTGACCGGATCCCCCTTGCCGGTCAGTACCATCCTCACCTCCACGGTTCCGGGGTGGGCCCGGAGGATGCCCTTCACCAGGTCCACGATGTCCGTCGTCACTCGCGTCGCCGGAAGGGTGATCGAGACGGGGCTCGAGTCGATCGCCTGCATGTTCGGCACCCGCACCTCGACCGCCGAGAACTGGAATCCTCCGTCGCCCCTCTCCCGCGCCCGCGCCTTAATGGCGAGAACCGCGTCCTCGGCGAGGTCCCGCGCGAATTGGTCGTAGACCTTGCCGAAGAACGAGACCTCCGTTTCGCCGCTCATGTCCTCGATGGTCACTATCCCGTAGGCGTTGCCCGATTTGGCGACCCGCCGGTCCACGCGCGTCACGAGCCCGGCGAACGTCACCTGGTCCCCCTCGCCCACGCCGTGGGCGGCCGTCGCGTTGAGGATCTGGTGGGTCGCCTCGGCCCGAAGCGCGTGCTCGAGGCCGCGAAGCGGGTGATCGGAGACGTAGAGCCCGAGCATGTCCCGCTCGAAGGCGAGGAGTGTTTTGCGATCCCACTCCTCGAGCGAGGGGACAACGACGTTGACCGTGGCGCCGAACTCGGTTTCGCCGCCGAAGAGGTCGAACTGCCCCGTCGCCTCCTGGCGCTTGATGCCGATCACCGCATCGACCGCCTGCTCGTGGACCGCGTTGAGCGAGCGGCGAGTCGCCCCGAGCGAGTCGAACGCCCCCGCCTTGATGAGCGAGTCGATCGTGCGCTTGTTACATACGGAGGCGGGCACCTTTTGTAGGAAGTCCTGGAAGGACGTGAAGTGGCCGTCCCGTTCGCGAGCCTTGATGATTGCCTCGACGACGTTAGCGCCGACGTTTCGCACGGCCGTCAGGCCAAAGCGGATTCCCGCGCCGACCGCCGAGAAGGTCGAGAAGGAGGAGTTGACGTCCGGGGGAAGGACGGTGATGCCCATGCGGCGGCACTCGGCGAGGTACACCGCAGACTTGTCCTTGTCCGCGCCGACGGACGTCAGGAGCGCCGCCATAAACTCGACGGGGTGGTGGGCCTTGAGGTAGGCCGTCCAGAAGCTGATGACCCCGTACGCGGCCGTGTGGGCCTTGTTGAAGGCATAGTCGGCGAAGGGAAGCAGGGTATCCCACAGCGCCTTGCAGGCGGCCTCGCTGTAGCCGCGCTCGATCATGCCGGCGCGGAAGGGTTCGTACTCCTTGTCGAGCACGGCCTTGTCCTTCTTGCCCATCGCCTTGCGCAGCAGGTCGGCTCGGCCGAGCGAGTAGCCCGCCACGATTTGGGCGGCGCGGAGCACCTGCTCCTGATAGACGATGAGGCCGTAGGTGGGTTGCAGGACTTCGCGCAGCGGCGCCTCGAGCTCCGGGTGGATGCCGCCAACGGGTTGCTGGCCGTGCTTGCGGAGCGCGTAGTTCGTGTGGGAGTTCATTCCCATGGGGCCCGGCCGGTAGAGGGCGAGGACGGCCGAGATGTCCTCGAACGAGTCCGGCCGCATCTGGCGTAGCAACTGTCGCATCGCGACACCGTCGAGTTGGAACACGCCCAGCGTGTCGCCGCGCCCCAGGAGAGCGAAGGTCTTTTCGTCTTCGAGCGGCAGGTCCTCAAGAACGAGCTCGCCCTTGCCGTTGTTGACGAGGTTCTCGAGCGCGTCGTCCAGGAGCGTCAGGGTGCGGAGCCCCAGGAAGTCCATCTTGACGAGCCCGAGGGCCTCGCACGTCGGGTAGTCGAACTGGGTGATGATCGCGCCGTCCTGCTCGCGGCGCATGATGGGGATGATGTCGATGAGCGGCTCGCTCGACATGATGACCCCGGCCGCGTGCACGCCCCACTGGCGCTTGAGGTTCTCGAGGCCCCGCGCGAGGTCCAGGGTCTCTTGGGCGTCGGGGTCCGCCTCCACGGCCGCCCTGAAGTCCCCGGCCTCGTTGTAGCGGTCGCTCTCGGGGTCGAACGCTGCGACGAGCGACATGTCGCGACCCTGGAGGGGTTCCGGGAACACCTTGGTGAGCCGCTCCCCCAGTGAGAAGGGCTTGCCCAGGACGCGCGCCGCGTCCTTGAGAGCCTGCTTGGCCTTGATGGTTCCGTAGGTGACGATCTGGGCGACCTTGTCCTCGCCGTACTTGTCCGAGACGTAGCGGATGACCTCCCCGCGCCGACGCTCGTCGAAGTCGATGTCGAAGTCCGGCTTGGTCGCGCGCTCGGGGTTGAGGAACCGCTCGAAGAACAGGCCGTGGACGAGGGGATCGAGGTCGGTAATCCGCATCGCGTAGGCCGCCATGGAGCCGGCGCCCGATCCGCGGCCGGGGCCGACGCGGATGCCGTTCGCCCTCGCCCAGCGCACGAAGTCGGCGACGACGAGATAGTAGCCCGCGTACCCCTTCTGGGTGATGACGTCGATCTCGAACTCCGCGCGCTCGCGCACGGCCGTCGGGACCCCTGCGGGGTATCGCTCGCGGAGCCCCCGCTCGACCTCCTTGACGAACCAGGAGTGCTCGTCCTCGCCGGGCGGGCAGTCGAAGCGAGGCATGTAGTCCGCGCTCGTGTCGAACGAGACCTCGCACTGCTCGGCGATCACCAGCGCGTTGTCGCATGCCCCCTCGAAGTCGGCGAAGGTCCGGCGCATGTCCTCGGTGTCGCGCAGGTGGTACGAGTGCCCGTCGAACTTGAATCGGCCCTCGTCGGCGAGCGTCGTCCCCGACTGGATGCATAGGAGCGCCGCCTGCGCGTCCTCATCGCCCGCCTTGGTGAAGTGCGAATCGTTGGTCGCAAGGTAGGGAGCCCCGAGGTCCTTCTTGAGCCGTATGAGGTCCGCGACGACGCGACGCTCGATCTCGGCGCCGTGGTCCATCAACTCGACGTAGTAGTTCTCCTTGCCGAAGATGTCCTGCATCTCCCCCGCGGCCTTGAGCGCGGCGTCGTACTGCCCGAGGCGCATCCTGGTTTGGACCTCGCCAGAGGGGCACCCCGTAGCGCCGATCAGTCCGCTCGAGTACCGGTTCAGGAGCTCGCGATCCATCCGGGGCTTGTAGAACTGGCCCTCGAGTGACGCGAGCGAACCCATGCGGAACAGGTTGTGGAGTCCCGTGTTGTCGCGGGCCCAGAGGGTCGCGTGCGTATATGCGCCGGTCGCGGAGACGTCGTCGGCCGACTGCGTCTGGTCGCCCCACTTGACCCTGGTCCTGTCGCCCCGCGCGGTCCCCGGCGTGAGGTAGGCCTCGATGCCGATGATCGGCTTGATCCCCGCCGCCCTTGCCTTGGCCCAGAAGTCGTACGCGCCGAACAGGAATCCGTGGTCCGTGATCCCCATGGCGGTTTGGCCCAGGCGCTCGGCCTCGGCGAAGAGGTCGTCCACTCGGGACGCGCCGTCGAGCATCGAGTAGTCCGTGTGCACGTGCAGGTGGACGAACTCGCTCGGGGGCATGGACCCGATTCTAGGCTCGGGGTGCGCGGCGCCGACGCTGGCCCGGCGCGCGCCGAGCAAAGTCGCTCGGCGCAATTCCCGACGCGCCCTGGGCATCGGCCGCGGGGTGGCTCACGACCTTGGTTCCGTCGCGATGCCAGATCCCCTCGTCGAGGTACGGCTCCCCCACGATGACGTAGCCGATCGCCTCGTAGAACGGAATCGCCTGGACCTGGGCGCTGAGCGCGACCGTGACCGCGCCGCCCTCCCCGAAGCGCGCGAGGGCCTCCCGCTCGATCGCGTCCATCAGCGCGCGGCCGACGCCGCTTCGGCGCTGATTGCGGGCGATCGCGACGCGCCCGATGTGGGGGTGGCCGTCGGCCCTCGGACCGAGCAGGCGGCCCACTCCGACGACGTCTCCTGGTCCGTCGAAGGACGGACCTTCGCCGGAAAGGGCCAGGAAGTGCACGGTGTCGGGCGCCTGATCGAGCGCGTCGCGCTCCCCCTCGGGGCTGACCCCCTGCTCGCCAACGAAGACGACGAACCTCAGCGCGAGCGCCGCGTCAAGGTGGGCGGGCTCCGTCGCGAGGATGACGCGCATCGCTATCCCCTCAGGGCCTCGAGCGCGCGGATGAGATCCAGGGGGTACGGACTCACGAACTCGATCCGCGTTCCAGAGACCGGGTGGGCGAACGACAGGCGGACGGCGTGGAGCCACTGCCGCGTGAGGCCCGCCTTCTGGGCGAGGGCGGGGTCGGCCCCGTAGGTCAGGTCCCCCACGAGCGGGTGATGAAGGGCGGTCATATGCACCCGTATCTGGTGGGTGCGGCCCGTCTCGAGTTGGATCTCAAGGAGCGACGCCGCCGGCATCATCTCTAGGACGGAGTAGTGCGTGACGGAGTGGCGGCCGTCCGACGTGACAGCGAACTTGTAGTCCGAGGTGGGATGCCTCCCGATGGGCGCATCGATCGTGCCCTCCGTGGGGTCCAGGTGCCCCTGCGCGAGGGCGTGGTAGGTCTTGTCGACCTCGCGATCGTGGAAGGCCCTCTTGAGCGCAGAGTAGGCGGGGTTCGACTTGGCGACGACCATGAGCCCGGAGGTCCCGACGTCAAGCCGGTGGACGATTCCCTGACGTTCGGCGGGACCGGAGTCCGCGAGCGTCACGCCCGCCGACGCCAGCGCCCCGACCACGGTCGGCCCCCCCCAACCAGGCGAAGCGTGCGCGGCGACCCCGACAGGCTTGTCAACAACGGCGATGTCGTCGTCCTCGAACACGATCGGAAGGCCGCCCTGGACGGCTGGCTCGGGACGAGCGCCCTCCGTCGAGGGCAGGACGACGGTGAGGAGGCCGTCCGAGAGGAGGTCCGACTTTCGGAGGATCTGGCCGTCGAGATCGGCGCCGCCGCCGTCAAGGACCGCTACGGCCGCGGTGCGACTCAGTCCCAACACGCGAGCGATGGCCACATCCGCGCGCATCCCGAGGAGGCCCTCGGGCACCACGATGCGCCGCATGTCACTCACTCGGCTGCGTCCTCCGCTGCGTCCTCCGCTGCGCCGTCCGCAGCGGCCTCGGCCGCCGCCCGCGCCTGCTTGGCCGTCGGCTCCAGGAGGTAGACGCCGCGCCACACGGCGAGGATGGCCGCCGCGGCGGCACCCACGATCGCGATGTCCGCGACATTGCCCACAAACCAGTGGTAGTACCCGATCATGTCCACCACCTCACCCCGGCCCGGACCGGGGGTACGGAACAGGCGATCGGAGAGGTTGCCGAGCGCTCCTCCGAGCGCGAAGCCGATGATCGCGACTCCGAGCCGCCCGCGCACCCTGCGGACGTGAGAAATGAGCCACACGGTGACGACGATCATGACCCCCGTGACCACCCACGTGTTCCCGCGCAACACCGAAAGGGCGGCGCCGGAGTTGTACTCCAACTGGAGGGTGAGGTAGTCCCCGATGAGGGGGACGTGGTGGCCATCGGCCAAGGCTGACTGGGCCCACCACTTCGAGGTCTGATCAAGAACGACGACCGCGAGCGCGACCAGCCAGACGGCTGGTCGCAGTGTCATCTGCGCTCTTCGCGCTGTTTGCACGTGACGCAGTGCGTCGCGCGCGGGAATGCCTGAAGCCTCGCCTTGCCGATTCCTTCGCCGCAGACGACGCAGGCGCCGAAGTGGTGTTGCTTGACACGGCGCAGTGCCTCGACGCTCTGCTCGAGCATCTCGCGAGTGTTGTGGACGATCGACATCTCCTGCTCGCGCTCGAGCGCCGTCGACCCAGCATCCGCCTGATCATCGCCAGCACCGTCGGCGGTGTGCAGCAGGTCATCAAGTTCCGCCGCATTCGCCTCGACCTCGTCCACGAGCCGCTCCACGTCATCGTTGAGGAGTTTCACGATGGCTCGCAACTCCGACACCTTCCACGGCTCGTCGCCTTCGCGCACGGGAAGCGCGCGCGCATCCGTGGCTTTGATGTCCCCGGGGTCCACCACGATGATGGTGACGTCCGTGCTCGTCATGACTCTCCTTGATTCGGTTAGGTGAGACTAGTCGGCTCTAGCGCTCACCGCAATCTCGGACCCTACAGGGTCGGGAGGGAGTTGGGCATGCGGTCTTTACCCGCTCCGTGGTCCAGATCTCCGAGGAGGTTCTCGAGGTAACTCTTGAGGCGCGTGCGGTAGTCGCGCTCGAATCGGCGCAGGTCGTCGATCTTCCGTTCGAGGTCCGCGCGGTCGGCGCCCAGGTTCTCGAGGCGCGAACGCGAGTCCTGCTCCGCGCGGGTGCGGATACGGTCGCCCTCGGCCTTCGCATCGAAGATGATGCGCTCGCGTTCCTCTTCGCCGGAGCGGACGTAGTCGTCGTGAAGCTTCTGCGCCATGGCGAGCATCGATGCGGGCGAGGGGGGATTTGACGTATCCGTGGCCGCCTGGAGAAGCGCCGATGCACCCGGGCTCACCGGATTCGACTCGGCCGCACGAACGTCGGCTTGGGCGCGGTCTCGCTCGCGCGTCAACGATTCGATGGTCTCCGCGACGGCATCGAGGAAGTCGTCGACCTCATCTTGGTCGAAGCCCTCGCGATACTTCGTCTTGGAGAACTCCTTCTCCCGAACGTCGTCAGCTGTGAGCAATGCCATGGCGACTACCGTCCTCGCTCATTCCATCGTTCCAGGGGCGACTCTCTCAGCACATCACTATACGTCACGCGTGCCTCACCCTCCTGGAACAAACGGGAGCAGGTAGAGGAAGAGGTAGCAGGCAAGGAAGAGCGCGGGAAGGGCGAGATCCACCCGGGCGTGGCCCACGCGGATGGGGGGCAGCACGTGCCGGAGGACGCGAATGGGCGGATCGGTCGCCGCGTAGCAGCCCTCTACGATCACCAACGACGCGCCGCGGGGCTTCCACTCCGGGGAGAAGTACATGATCCACCCGAAGAGGGCCCGACCAAGCATGACAAAGATGTAGAGGTAGATCGCGAAAGTCACTCCGGATACGACGAGGCGCATCCGGTCAGCTCTGGTTGAAGAAACTGCGCTCCTGAACGGCGACTGGCTCCGATTCCACGCCGATCTCCACATGCGCGGGCGACAGGAGGAACACGGATGTGGTCACGCGCTCGATCGAGCCCTCGAGGCCGAAACTCAGGCCAGCGGAGAAGTCGACGAGGCGTTTGGCGTCCGCGTCGGACATTTCCGTGAGGTTCATGATGACCGGGATGCCTTGGCGAAATGCCTCGCCGATCACGCGGGCGTCGTTGTACGTGCGCGGCTTGATCGTCTGGATGCGCCGAAGGTCGGTGGCCCCAAGGGAGCCTCGGCGCTGCTCCTCGCGGACCGCGCGGACCCCGGGGAGGTGAGTGACGGGGGCGAGTTCCTCGTCGGCGTATTCGTCGTACCCGTAGCCGTCGCGCTCGTCCGCGCTGAAGCCCAGGTACACCATCGCCTTGTGAAGTGCGCCCATGGTCTTCCTTCCTTGGTCCAACGAATCACTCCTGTCACACCACGTTAGGTGTCCGCACGCTTGGTATGCGGGAACGACACGCCCGGGCGCTACGGCCTCGGGTCGATCTGGCAACAGATGACGCCGGCAAAGCGGCCTGTGACTCCATCCCTGCGGTGCGAGAACAGATGTGGGTCCTCGCGTGTGCATCCACCCACCCGATGGACGAGTTCAACACCGGCCGCGCGCAGCTGGGCCTCGACCGCCGCCCGGAGATCGAGCGCGGGAGTCCCCCACGAGGTGGTCGCGAAGGCGGCGGGTACAAGGTCCGCCACCTCCTGGCGCATCTGATCGGGAACCTCATAGCAAGCACCGCAAATCGCCGGACCGACCGCCGCGGTGATCGCCCCTTTCTGGCGCGAGTGCAAGGCGCCCAGGGCCTCCACGGCACGCAGGACCACGCCCTTCGCGATGCCCTGCCTGCCCGCGTGGACGGCCGCTACGGCTCCCGTTGAGGCGTCGTGCAGGAGCAACGGGACGCAGTCGGCGACGAGGACGCCAAGGGCTAGGCCGGGGCTGTCGGTGATGAGGCCGTCCGCCTCGGGGCGCTCGTCGGCATGATGGACGCGGGCGACCACATCTCCGTGAACCTGACTCATGTAGGCGACGCGAGCGCGCGCGAGGCCATCGATCCGCGCCCGATTCGCGTCCACCGCCTCCTGGATGTCGCCCACGTGACCGGCCGGATTGAGCGAGTCGAAGGGGGCCGCGCTGAAGCCGCCGTCCCGGGTCGTGAAGAACGCCCGAACCGGAAGTCCCGCGTCGAGCGTCGGGACCGGAACGCGCTGCGAGGTCACCGCTTGAGGAAGTCCGGGATGTCGAGTTCTTCGCTCTCAAACAGGCCGCCCGGGACCTTGAGCGCCTCAGTCTCGCTCTGGACAGGCTCGGCCTTCGATGTCCGCGATCGGGTGGGCGCCTCCGGCACGGCGTCGACGGGCTCCTTCGTCTTCGCCTCCTTCGGCTGCGCGCCGTCCACTTGGGCGAGCGCGCCGGGGTGGCGTCGCACGGGCGGCGCGCCCCCGTCGAAGCCCGCGGCGATGACGGTGATGCGAATCTCGTCCCCGAGCGCATCGTCGATCACGGTGCCAAAGATGATGTTGGCCTCGGCGTGGGCCGCCTCGCGTACGAGCTTCGCTGCGGTCTCCACCTCCTTGATGCCGAGGTTGGAGCCGCCAGCGATGCTGAGGAGAACCCCATGCGCGCCCTCGATGCTCGCCTCGAGAAGGGGCGACGAGATCGCGGCCTCCGCGGCCTTGGTCGCGCGATCCTCCCCGCGCGCGGAGCTCACCCCCATCAGCGCGGTTCCCGCTCCGTGCATCACGCTCCGCACGTCGTTGAAGTCCACGTTGATCAGCCCGGGCGTGGTAATGAGATCCGTAATGCCCTGGACGCCGCCCTGAAGGACCTGGTCGGCGGCCGCAAACGCGCCGAGGACGGACAGGTGCTTGTCCGAGATGTCGAGCAGGCGGTCGTTGGGGATCACGATGAGCGTGTCCACCTGGTCGCGGAGCAGTTCCACACCGGCGTCTGCCTGGTCGGAGCGGCGACGACCCTCGAAGCTGAATGGCTTGGTGACGACGCCGACGGTAAGCGCCCCGAGCGCACGCGCGATCCGCGCGACGATGGGAGCGCCGCCGGTTCCGGTGCCTCCTCCCTCGCCCGCGGTCACGAAGACCATGTCCGCGCCGCGAAGCGCTTCCTCAATCTCGTCCGAGTGGTCCTCTGCGGCCCTTCGCCCCACCTCGGGATCGGCTCCGGCGCCAAGTCCCCTGGTCATCTCCCGGCCGATGTCGAGCTTGACGTCCGCGTCGGACATGAGGAGCGCCTGCGCGTCGGTGTTGATGGCGATGAACTCCGCACCCTTCAGCCCGACGTCGATCATCCGGTTGACGGCATTCACGCCGCCGCCGCCCACGCCCACGACCTTGATCGCGGTGATGTAGTTCTGCGGTGACGCCACGATACCGGCCTTTCGCTCAACTCTAACCTTCAACTTGAGGGTTAGAGTTATGTCAAGTAGATCCACCGTTACGGTAAGGCCACGCCCCGCGCCGCGCCGTGATCGCCGCGCGTGTCGGGCGCATTTCTCGCGCTAGTTGTGGGTGACGGGCAGCGTCGGCGCAGAGACGTCGATGACGGCGGCGGCGAACCCAGCCGAGTCGAGCATCGCCAGAAGAACCCGTGCCTTGAGCGCCGCATCGCTCGCGCTCCCCCACACCACCCTCGTGCCATCGCCGAGCGTCAACTCAACGGTGTCCTCGGTTTGCGCCCCCGCCGAACGCACGCGCTGGCCGAGTTCGGTCGGCAACCCCCCGAGGACCGAGACCACCGCATCGAGCGCCCTCGCGTGATCTGGGCCGACGACCACCTCGACGACGGGGAGAGCGCCGGGATCGGCGGCGGGCTGGCCGACCGCCACGCCCTCTGCGTCCACCAAGATGTAGGCCCCGCCTTCGCCGGGGACGGCCGCAATCGCGACCCTCGGCGTGACGGCAATCCTGACACCGTTTGGCCACTTCCTCGTGACGGCGGCGGATCGCACGCCGTCGATACCCTCGACCGCCGCGGCCATCGCTCCGGGATCAAGGCGCGGAAGCGGGGTGGCAACATAGGGCCCGAGCGCGGCTCGAACCGCCGCGCCATCCACCGACCCCCCCAACCCCGCGAGCTCCACCTTGGAGGCGTCGAGGGCAAACAGCGGAGAGAACCAGCCCGCCCACACTGTGATAGCGACCGTCGAGATCGTGAGGGCGAGCCGCGCCGTGCGGCGGCGACGCCCCCTGGCGCGCGCGCCCGCCCGCTCCACGCCCCTCCGGAGGCGCTCCGAGCCAGCGGAAGACTCGCGGGGGGGCGCCGCCACCGCGGTACCGGCTCGTTCAGGCACGATCACGCGCCCTTGTGCGAAGGCGATCGAGGATGCGCGACGCGATATCCGTGACCGAACCCGCTCCCACCGTGAGGATGGTGTCCCCCGGCTCCGCCAGTTCCGCGGCGCGCTCGGCGCCGGAGCGCAGGTCCTCGATCGCCTCGACCGACGCCGCCCTCGTGGCGCCCATCAGGTCCGTAATGGTGCGCGGCCCCACCCCCGGCTCTGGGTCTTCCCTGGCCCCGTAGATGCCCGAGACAATCACGTGAGCCCCCGGCTCGTCCAGCGCGCGCGCAAACGCCGGCGCCAGGAGGCGCGTACGCGAATAGAGGTGGGGCTGGAACAGTACGACCAGGCGCCCCGGCTCACGCTCGCGAGCCGCGGCCAGCAGCGCCGCAATCTCGGTGGGGTGGTGGGCGTAGTCATCGACCACGCGGACCCCGCCCGCCTCGCCCCGAAGTTCGTATCGCCGGCCGGTGCCCGGAAAACTGCCCATCGCCGCCGCCGCCGCCAGCGGGTCGGCGCCCACCGCAACGGCCGCGGCCCACGCCCCGGCGGCGTTGAGGCGATTGTGGGCCCCCGGCTGCGAGACCGCCATCGCGAATCGTTGAGCCCCGCGGCCCACCGATGTTGCATCCACCGTCACGTCTGCCTCGCCGGTCCCGTACGTCACGACGGGAACGCCGCGTCCCGCTGCATCGGCCGCCACGAGGCCAGCGGGAGTGTCGTCCCCGCAGGCGATGACCAAGGCCGCGGAGGCAGCAAACTGCCGGAAAGCCTCCTCCACCGCCTCGACGGTCCCGTAGTGGTCCAGGTGGTCCGCCTCGACGTTCGTGATGATCGCGATCTGAGGGCGATACGCCAGGAAAGAGCCGTCCGATTCGTCCGCCTCGATGACAGCCACGTCACTCGCGCCCGCGTATGCCCCACCGACCGCCCCCGGCACCCCCAACACCGGCGCGCCGATGGCGAAAGTTGCGTCGATCCCGCACTCCCTTAGCGCGTGAGCCGTCATCGCCGACGTCGTCGTCTTGCCGTGCGCGCCGGCGACGGCGATGAGGCGCTTTCCTGCGACCGCGCGCACCAGTGCCTCCGAGCGGTGCCAGACCGGGATACCGAGCCGGCGCGCGGCGACCAGTTCGGGGTTCGACTCGCGCACCGCGGACGTCACGACGACGGCGGCGGCCCCAGCGACGAGCGCCGGATCGTGTCCGACGCGAACGTCGAGACCAGCGTCGCGCAGGGCGGCGAGGTAGGGACCCTTCGCGGCGTCGCTGCCGGTGACGGGGACCCCCGCGCTCGCCAGCAACCACGCGACGGCCGACATTCCCGCCCCGCCCACCCCGATGAAGTGCACGCGTCCCTCGGTCACGTCGCCACCCGCTCGATCATGTCGGCAAGGCGCGCGGTACCGTCGAGCACGCCCAGCGATCGCGCGGCCTCGGTGATCCGGGCGCGATCGTCCTCGTCGAGGAGGATCTCCTCAAGCGCCAGCGTCACGGCCGCCGACGTGAGCCACTCGTTCTCGATAACGAATGCTGCCCCAGCGGCGACCGCGGGCGCGGCATTGAGCGCCTGCTCTCCGTTTCCGATCGGGAGCGGAACATAGAGGGCGGGAAGTCCGAGGGCAGAGACCTCGGCGACGGTGACGGCGCCAGCGCGACACACGATGGCGTCGACGGACGCGTACGCGCTGGCCATGTCGTGTTCGTATTCCCTCACCACGTACTGCGTCCTGTACTTCGCCGCCAAGTCGCCGAGGGCGCGGGCGGGGCTGTCGTCCTTGCCGCGTCCCGTGATGTGAAGAACGTAGATCCCATGACCGACAATCGCGGGGATGGCCTCTGCGGTCGCGGAATTGAGGCGGGAGGCGCCTAGGGAGCCGCCCATCACCAGGACCGCGCGTGCGTCCTCGGGCCACCCCAGCGCGAGCCTCGCCTCGATCCGGGCGACCGTTGCCGAGCGGGGGCGCCGCAGCGCTTCGGCCAGGGCCACGATCTCCTCGCGAAGGGGCATTCCCGTGACGACCGCCCCCCTCAGTTCGGTCGAGGCGTAGTTCGTCGCCACCCCCGCCGCATAGCGCGCGCCAAGGCGATTCGCGAGACCCGCCTTGGAGTTCGCCTCGTGCACCACGATCGGAATCCCGCGTCGGTGGGCGACGAGGTAGGCGGGGGTCGAAACGAATCCGCCGAACCCGACGACGACGTCCGGGGCGACCTCGTCGATGACGCGACCGGTCGCTCGGAGTGCCCCCGCCATCGCGCCGGGGAACCGGACTGCCGCACCGTTAGGCCTGCGAGGGAATGGCACGCGCGGGATTGCACGGAACGCCACCCCCGCGCGCGGCACAAGGTCGGCCTCGAGCCCCGTAGCCGTCCCCAGGGCGACGACATCGTGACCCCGGCGGGTGAGCTCAGCGGCGGTCGCGAGGAGCGGGCTAACGTGTCCCGCGGTGCCTCCCCCCGCCAGCAGGATCCTCTTACCCACGGCGCCTCCCCGAGACGACCGCCAGCGAGCGCCGCACGAGCGACGGGCGCACGGCGAGCGCTTCCGCGGCTCCGGGCTCGCGTCGCGCGAACGCGACGAGTACTCCGATCCCCGCAAGAGTCATGATCATCGATGACCCCCCAGATGAGACGAGTGGCAGCGGCACGCCCGTTACCGGCGCCAGCCCGAGCACGACCGCGATATTTAGGCACGCCTGGCCGACGATCCAAGCGCCGATCGCCGCCGCCGCGATCTGGATGAACGGATCCTTGTGGCGCTGGACGATGCGGTTGACCGCGATCGCGATCATCGCAAGCGCGATGAGAACGAAGATCGTCCCCACGAGCCCAAATTCCTCCCCGAGGATCGCAAAAATGAAGTCGTTGTGGGCCTTGGGAAGGTAGGACCACTTCTCGCGCGAGAGGCCCGGCCCAAGCCCCCAGATTCCCCCGGAGGCGAGCGCCCACGTTCCGTGGGTGGTCTGCCAGCACGTATCTAACCCGCAGTCGGGCGAGAGCCATGTGGTGATCCGCACCTTCAGCGCCCCGCGCGACGCGACGAGGATGCCGACCGTGGCGATCGCGAGGCCGGTGCCCACGGCGAAGAAGCGCACCGGCAACCCCGCCGTCCAGTACGCGGCGGCGATCAGAAGGATGAGGACGACCGCCGTCCCGATGTCCTTGCCCGCGAGCACGAGGCCCACCACGAGGGCGGCGACCAGGCCGGCGGGGACAATCGCCTGCTTCACCGTCCTGAGCCGCGACCTCAGCCGTGACAGGGCGAGCCCAAGGTAGAGGGCCAGGGCGAGTTTCGCGGCCTCGCTTGGTTGCGCCGTCACCCAGCCCAGTTTGAACCAGTTCTTGTTTCCGCCCGAGGAGTGCCCGAGCGGCGTCACGGCCACGAGGAACAGCAGCACAATGCTCGTCGCGAGAATCCACGGTGCGGCGGCCTTCAGCGCCGCTGGCGACACCCTACTCATGATCGCCATGCCGATCACCCCGACGAGCAAGAAGGCAAGTTGTTGCTTGAAGAGCGTGTAAGGGTCGCCGTCCTCCGCAATCGAGTCGATCGACGAGCTCGAAAGCATGGCGGCGAGGCCCACCAAGACCAGCAGCCCGGTCGCGGAGCCGAGAAGGTAGTAACTCGCCACCGGGGAGGTGCGGGTGCGTGCGGCGGTCGCGACATCGTGTGTGGCGACCGCCATGCTCTCCTCCTACGCCATCTCTCCCACCGCCGCGGCGAAGGAATCCCCGCGATCCGCGTAGTCGCGGAACTGATCCATCGAGGCACACGCGGGGGACAACAGCACCACGTCGCCCTCGCGTGCCCACGCGCGCGCCACGCCCACCGCCCGCTCCATCACAGTCTCACCCGGTTCGATGACGGTGACCGGGATTCCGGGTGCGTGTCGCGCGAGGGCCCCAGCGATGGGAGACGGATCAACACCGATGATCACGGCCGCGCGGAGGCGGTGAGCGACCTCTCGGACGAGCGGATCGAAGTCCGCCCCCTTGGCAAGACCCCCGGCGATCCACACCGCCGTGCCCGGCGGGATGCCGTCGAGTGCCGCGCGCGCCGCATGGGGATTCGTTGCCTTGGAGTCGTCCACGTACGCGACGCCGTCCACGCGGGCTACGACGGCCGTGCGGTGGGCGTCGAGCCGGAAGGAGCGAAGCGCGTCTCGGATAGCCTCGGGTTCGATGCCCGCCGCGCGGGCAAGGGCGGCGGCCGCAAGGGCGTCGAACGCGAGATAGGGCGGCACGGCGCCCGCGACCAGGTGCTCGAGGTCCGCGATCGACGCGAGCTCGATCGCCTCGTGCTGCCGGGCGTCGTGGAAGGCCCGGTCGACCATGACGCCGTCGACGAAACCCATCTGAGCCAGGGCGGGCGCGCCGAGGGTCAGGCCGACGGCACGGCACCCCTCGGCGACCTCCGCGTCGCGCACCATCGCCTCGATCGCCGCGTCGGCGGCCGGGTACACGCACGCCTCCCTCACGTTCCGGTAGACCCTGGCCTTCGCCGCCGCGTACGCCTCACGACTGCCATGCCAGTCCGAGTGGTCGTCGTCGATGTTGAGGCACACGGAGGCGAGGGGCTCGACGCTCGACGTGTAGTGAAGCTGAAAACTCGACACCTCGACTACAACCAGGTCCAGAGACAGGCCCGCCGCCGCGACCGCGGCCTCGCCCACGTTGCCCACGACCGCGCACTCGAGGCCAGCCCCGCGGGCGATCGCTCCGATCATCCGCACCGTCGTCGTCTTGCCGTTGGTGCCCGTGACGAGGAGCCACGGAATACCCTCCCGCCGGAGTCGCCACGCGAGCTCGATCTCGCTCCAGACCTCCAGCCCCGCGGCCTCCACCGCGCGAAGCGCATCCCCGTGCGGCGGCCAACCTGGGGAAGCGATGGCCAGATCGAACTGGTCGAGTCGAACCTGCGAAACGTCGGTGTGGTCGGCGGGCCGGGCACGATCGATCGTCACGACGCTCGCCCCGGACGCCCTGAGCGCCTCCGCCGCCGCCGTCCCCGTGATCCCCATGCCCAGGACGAGCGCGCGCCGCCCGGTGAGCGTCACACCCCCACCCTCACCCACTCGGCGTAGAACAGGCCCATGCCAGCGGCCGTGAAGAGCCCGGCGATGAGCCAGAAGCGGGTGACGATGGTGACCTCCGTCCACCCCAACTGTTCGAAGTGATGATGGAGCGGAGCCATCTTGAACACGCGTTTACCGGTCATCTTGAAGCCCGCTACCTGAATGACGACCGAAAGCAGGATGATGACGAACAGGCCGCCCATCAGGGCCGCGAGAAACTCGGTGCGCGAGACGATGCTGAGGCCAGCGATGGCACCGCCGAGCGCGAGCGAGCCCGTGTCCCCCATGAAGATGCGAGCCGGCTGCGCGTTCCACCAGAGGAATCCGAACGCGGCGCCGGTGATCGCGGACGCGAGAACGGCAAGGTCGCGGGGGTCGCGGACCGTGTAGCAGCCCTCGGCCGCGATCGTGGCGCCGCACCATTGGTTGAATTGCCAGATTCCTATGAGGACGTAGGAGCCGAAGAAGATCACGGACGCGCCGCTCGCGAGGCCGTCGAGGCCGTCGGTCAGGTTGACGGCGTTGGACCACGCCGTAATCAAGAAGTTGGCCCAGAGGATGAACAGGATCAGGCCCACCGTGGTCCCCCATGCCAGGAGGGTGATGTGCGTGTCGCGCAGGAGCGAGATCGCGTGGGACCCGGGAGTCCATCCGTGGCCATCGGCGAACTGCAACGCAAGCACCCCAAAGGTCACCCCCACCGCACCCTGGCCGAGAACCTTCCAGATGGGCCTCAGGCCCAGGGATCGCTCGCGCCGGATCTTGATGAAGTCGTCGAGGAAACCCACGACGCCGAGGCCGATCATGAGCCCGATGACGAGCACGGACGACATGTGGGGCCGCCGCTCGCCGGCGAGATTGCCGACGAGCCACCCCGTGACCGTGGCGACGATGATGATCACGCCGCCCATGGTCGGGGTGCCGCGCTTGACGTGGTGAGAGGCTGGCCCGTCGTGGCGGATGAACTGCCCATAGTGCCTGCGGGTGAGGAAGCGAATGAACAGCGGCGTGCCGAAAAGCGAGACGAACAGGGCGGTACCGCCCGCGAAAACGATCGCGATCACGCGAGTCCTCCCGTCAGGGCATCTGCGAGCCGCCACAGCCCGGAGCCGTGCGACGCCTTCACGAGCACCGTATCCCCGGAACGCACGCTCGAGTCGAGGTACGCCCGCGCGTCCTCCATGGTAGCGACGAACACGGCCTCATCCCCAAACGACCCTTCGCGCACCGCGGCATCGTAGGCGGCGCGCGCGCCGGCCCCCACGACGACAAGGTGGTCGATCCCGAGCCGCACGGCCAGGTGCCCCAGCTCGTCGTGAGCCGCGAGCGACCGCTCGCCCATCTCGAGCATCTCGCCGATCACCGCGAAGGATCTGCCCGAACCCGCGAGGTCCCTCACCGCCCTGAAGGCGGCCCTCATGCTCTCCGGCGAGGCGTTGTAACTGTCGTCGAGGATCGTCACGCCGTCGGGGCGCTCCACCACCGCCATCCGATGCGGGCTCGACGCCGTCGCGGCGCTCAGGCGTTCCGCAACGTCGTCGACGTGCATCCCGAGGCACAGGGCGACGGTCGCGGCCGCAAGCGCGTTGGTGACATGGTGCTCCCCCATCAGTCGCAGCGCGACCGGAGCCTCCGCGCCCTCCGCTGCCAGGGTGAATCGGGCCCTTCCTCGCTCGGTCCTCACGTCCGTTGCCCTCACGTCGGCGGGGCCACGCCCAAAGGTCGTCACCGACGGCGCGAGCGCGGCCATCGCCGCGACCCTCGGATCGTCGGCGTTGAGCACGACCGTCGCGCCCGGTGCGCAGCCCTCGATCAACTCCGCCTTCGCCCGCGCCACGTCATCGAACGAGCCGAACTCACCCAGGTGCGCGCTCCCGACGACCAGGATCGCCGCGATGTCGGGCGGGGCGATGCTCGCGAGGTACGCGATGTGTCCCGCTCCGTTTGCCCCCATCTCCAGCACAAGGTTGCGCGTCGAATCGTCGGCGCGGAAGACGGTCAGCGGGAGCCCGATGGCATTGTTGAACGAACCGGCGGGCGCGACGCACGCGGGGAGCATCTGCGCGAGCAGGTCCTTCGTCGTGGTCTTCCCCACGGAGCCCGTCACCGCGATCACCGCGAGATCCGAGTCCTCGCGAAGGCTCGCGAGGTACGCGCGCGCCAGTTGCCCGAGCGCGACCGTGGCGTCGACGACGAGGACGTGTGGCGCGTCGACCGGCCGCGTCACGAGGTGAAGGACGGCGCCCGTACCTGCGGCGCTGGGAACGAACTCGTGACCGTCCGCGTTCGCGCCCGGGAAGGCGACGTAGAGCGAGCCCGGCTGGCAGGAGCGGGAGTCCTGCGAGACGGAGGTGACCTCGATCTCGGGGTCCGCGGCGAGCGCGCCCCCCGTGACCTCCGCGATCCATCGCGCGGTGACGGGCCGCATCACGATCTCCCCGATTCGGCGAGCGCCTTCAGCAGCTCCTCCGGGTCGCTGAAGGGGTGCTTGACGCCAGCGACCTCCTGATAGTCCTCGTGGCCCTTACCGCTCAGCAGGATCGTGTCGCCCGGAGCAGCCAGCGCGAGCGCGAAGCGAATCGCGTCCTCGCGCGGGGCGACCTCGTGAACATCCCGCATGGAGGGACGCTCCTGGCGCAGGCCTGCGAGAATCCCCTCCCGGATCGCGCCGGGCTCCTCCGAACGGGGGTTGTCGTCGGTGACGACGACAACGTCGGCGAGGGCGGCGGCGACCTTGCCGAACTGGGGGCGCTTGCCCGTGTCGCGGTCGCCGCCCGCGCCGAAGACGGAGATCAGGCGCCCGGGGGTCACCGTGCGGGCGCCCTCGAGCGCGCGCTCGAGCGCGTCCGGCGTGTGGGCGTAGTCCACGATCGCCAGCGGCGTCTCAGCGTCCCGCTCGAGGATGCGCTGCATTCGGCCGGGAACCCCGGGCGCGCTCGCGACGCCGGCGACGGCCTCGGCGAGCGGGACTCCCGCCTCAATCGCGACGATGACCGCCAGCGCCGCGTTGGAGACGTTGATGCGGGCGGGCAAGGGGCTCGACGCAGTGATCCGCTCCCCCGCGGGCCCCACAAGAACGAAGTCCGTCCCGACGCCGTCGGCGGCGAGGCGCATGTCCCCGACCCTCCACTCCGCCGCGCCCCCCTCGGGTCGCGTCGCGAGGCGAACGATGGGGATCGAGGCCTCCTTCGCGAGCCGCACCCCCCACTCGTCGTCCACGCAGACGACGCCGCGCTCGGACAACTCGGGCGTGAAGAGGCGCGCCTTGGCGCGGAAGTAGTCCTCCATGGTCGGGTGAAAGTCCAGATGGTCCCGCTGAAGGTTCGAGAAAGCCGCGACAGCGAAGTGGGAGCCTGCCACGCGACCGAGCTCGAGCGCGTGGGACGAGACCTCCATCGTGGCGGCGCTCACCCCGACCTCGAGCATCCTCGCGAGAATCGCCTGGAACGCGGGGGCCTCGACCGTGGTCCGCACGGCGGGAAGGGACTCTCCGCCGATCCGCATCTCCACGGTCCCCAGCAGTCCCGTCTTCGCGTGGACCCTGCGCAGTGCGGCGTCGATGAAGTAGGTGGTCGTCGTCTTGCCGTTCGTCCCGGTGATCCCGATCAGGGTCAGCGCACGAGAGGGATCGCCGTAAATGGCGGCCGAGGCCAGCCCGAGCGCCTGCCGAGGATCGTCGGACACCATCACGGGGACGCCGGTCGGGCTGGCGAGCGCGGCGCCCTGGGTGTCGGTGAGTACCGCGGCCGCCCCGGCGGCCACGGCCGCGCTGGCGAAGGTTGCGCCGTGGGTTGAGAATCCGGGAACGGCACCGAAGAGATCGCCGGGGAGAACGCCCCTGCTGTCGACGGTCGCTCCGGTGAGGCTCACGTTCGCGCCCCGCGGGTCGAGGCGCGCGCCCGCCCGGGCGGCGACCTCGGAAGCGGGCACGGGGCCGACGCGCGTCGGACGCACCGCCATGCCCTCCACGCTCACCCCCACGTCGTCGGGTACAACTGGGCCGCGCTCCCGCTCGGCGGAATCCCGAGGGATTGCAGCGCCATGCCCATGACGTCCGAGAAGACGGGGCCTGCGACCGTACCGCCCCACTGCGACGTCTTCGGGTTGTAGAGCATCACGGAGACCACGATACGCGGCTGGTCGGCCGGTGCTACCCCCACGAAGGAGGCGACGACGCTGGACATCAGCCCGTCCGGGCTCGCGGCCTGCGCGGTGCCGGTCTTGCCCGCGACCCTGTAGCCGGGTACCTGAGCCCGCGTGCCGGTGCCATCGTCGACGACGGACTCCAGCATCGTGAGGAGCTGGGCGGATGTTTGCTCGGAGATCACCCTGACGGGCTCGGCTGTCTTGCGCGGGACGAAGGTTCCGTCCGGGGAGGTGAATCCCTTCACCACGGTTGGCTGGACGCGCACGCCGCCGTTCGCGACCGTGGCGTAGACCTGGGCCGTTTGGAGCGCCGTTACCGAGACCCCCTGACCGAACAGCACCGCGTACTTGGTGCGTCCGTCCCACTTCTTCACATCGCTGAGGATTCCCTTAGACTCGCCCGGCAGGCCGACGCCCGTCGCCGTGCCCAAGCCGAACGCAGTGAGATAGTCGTAGCGCTGCTGAGCCGTGAGCGCGGAGCCCGCGATCACCGTTCCCGTGTTCGAGGACTGCGCGAGCACGCCGGTGAGCGTGAGGCGCATGTTCTTGTGGGAGTGCGAGTCGTGGAACGTCTGGTTGTTTGGGGTCGTGTACTGGTAGGGGGCGGTGATTTCGGTCGTCGGCGTCGCGAGCCCCTCCTCGAGGAGTGCGG
>JADGOS010000088.1 GCA_017882825.1 Demequinaceae bacterium
GCCGCACTCGCCTTGGACGCCCCTGGCGTCGTCGCGACCATCAAGCAGTCCGGGATGAAGGGCCGCGGGGGAGCGGGCTTCCCGACGGGCCTCAAGTGGGAGTTCGCGGCTGCCGCCCCGGCCCCCGACGGGCGCCGGTACGTTGTCTGCAACGCGGATGAGGGCGAGCCGGGAACCTTCAAGGACCGGGTCATCCTCGACAAGTGGGCCGACCTGGTCTTTGAGGGCATGACGATCGCCGCCTACGCCATCGGCGCGGAGGAGGGGTACCTGTACCTCCGCGGCGAGTACGCCTACATGGAGCCGGCGATCGAGGCCTGCCTCAAGCGCCGCCGCGAGGCGAACCTCCTCGGCAGGGAAATCCTCGGCCTGAAGGACTTCTCGTTCAACATTCACCTGCACCTCGGCTCGGGCGCCTACGTCTGCGGCGAGGAGACGGCGCTCATCGAGAGCCTCGAGGGCAAGCGCGGCGAACCTCGCAACCGCCCCCCGTTCCCCGTGGTTGCCGGCCTCAACGGCGCGCCCACCACGGTCAACAACGTCGAGACGTTCGCGTGGGCAGCGGCGATCATGGCGAACGGCGCCGACTGGTTCTCCGCCATCGGCACCGAGAAGTCCAAGGGCCCCAAGATGTTCAGCATCTCCGGCGACGTCACCAAGCCCGGCGTCTTCGAGTTCCCCCTCGGAATCAGCATTCGCGACCTGCTCGCGGCGGCGGGCGGCGAGGACGCGAAGGCCGTGATCATCGGCGGCGCGTCGGGGCAGTGCATCCCGTCGGCGGACTTCTCTCGCAAGATCAGCTACGAGGACATCTCGACCGGCGGCGCCGTGATCGTGATCGGCCCGAACCGCAACCTGCTCGAGGTCGCAGAGAACATCCAGGAATTCTTCGCCGACGAGGCCTGCGGCCAGTGCACCCCTTGCCGCGTTGGCAACGTCCGGATCCTCGAGGGGATTCGCGCGCTGAAGGATGGCACGTGCTCGCAGAAGCACCTGGGCGACCTCGTCTCGCTCGGAGGCACGATGCAGATCGCCTCCAAGTGCGGACTCGGGCAATCCGCCCCGAACGTCTTCCTGTCCATCGTCAAGCACTACCAGTCCGAGATCCTCGAGCGCGACGCCGCGACCGTCGTCTGACAACGAAGAGAGCACACACATGACCGTGCAGGACGCAAAGACGAACCGCGTTGACGCGGGACAGGACACCTTCGAGACCGTGACGGTGACGCTCGACGGCCAGGCGATTGAGGTGCCGAAGGGCACGACGATTCTCGACGCTGCCCGCCAGAGCGGCGTTCGGATCCCGACGCTCTGCCACCACCCCGACCTTCCCGATCCCGCGGTGTGCCGCGTGTGCGTCGTCGAGGTCTCGGGCCAGCGAAACCTTCAGGCGAGTTGCGCGTTCCCCCTCACCTCGTCCGTCGAGGTGGAGACCCACAGCCCCCGCGTCCGCCAGGCGCGCAAGGACGTCATCGACCTGATGATCTCCGAGCACTACGGCGAGTGCCGCACGTGCGCCCGCAACGGCAACTGCGAGTTGCAGGACCTCGCCGCCGAGTACGGCGTCGACAGTTTCGTCTTCGGCCACAAGGCAGAGTCGACATTCTGCATCGACCTCCTCGGCCCGTCGGTCGTCCGCGACATGGACAAGTGCGTCCAGTGCCTTCGCTGCGTGCGCACGTGCGCCGAGCTCCAGGGCGTTGCGGCGCTCGGCGTCCTTGGCCGCGGCGACAAGACTGAAATCGGTACGTACCTCAACACCCCGCTGTCCGCGGTCACGTGCCTCAACTGCGGCCAGTGCATCAACCGGTGCCCCACCGGCGCGCTGACCGCGGTCGACAACACGGACGACGTCTGGGCGGCCATCGAGGACCCGACCAAGCACGTCGTCATCCAGACGGCCCCCGCGCCGCGCGCCGCGATCGGCGAGATGTTCGGCCAGGAGCCGGGCACGCCGATGACGTGGCAACTCAATACCGCGCTTCACGAGGTTGGCTTCGACAAGGTCTTCGACACCAACTTCACCGCCGACCTCACGATCATCGAGGAGGGCACGGAGCTCCTGCTTCGCCTGTACAAGAACCTAGTCCTCGGCGACTCGAGCCAGCCCGTTCCGCAGTTCACCTCGTGCAGCCCCGGCTGGGTCAAGTACATCGAACACAAGTACCCCGAGTACCTGCCGAACATGTCCACGTGCAAGAGCCCCCAGCAGATGTTCGGGGCCCTCATCAAGACCTGGTACGCCGACAAGAACGGCATCGACCCCGCGGACGTCGTCTCGGTCTCGCTCATGCCGTGCTCGGCCAAGAAGTTCGAGGTCTCCCGTCCGGAGATGACCGACAGCGGCTACCCCGATGTCGACTACGCCCTCACCACTCGTGAGGTGGGCAAGATGATCAAGGAGCACGGGCTCAACCTGCCCGACCTCCCGCGCGGCGAATTCGACGATCCCTTCGGGACGGCGACCGGCTCCGGCGTCATCTTCGGCGCGACGGGCGGCGTCATGGAGGCGGCCCTCCGCACGGTGATTGAACTCGTCACCGGGCTCAAGGCGGAAGACATCTTCGCGCACGCCGACATCCTTCCCGTTCGCGGGTTCGAGGGCGCGAAGTACGTCGAGGTCACGATCCCGGATGAGGTCGGTCCGGTGCCCGCGATCCTCGCGCACCTCGTCCCCGACTGGAACTGGCTCAAGGGCGCGACCCTCAAGGTCGCCGTCGTCCACGGCACGGCGAACGCCGAGAAGGTCATGGAAGACATCAAGGCCGGCGGCAAGTTCAGCGAGTGCCACTTCATCGAGTTCATGGCGTGCCCCGGCGGATGCATCGGTGGAGGCGGCCAGCCCATCCCGACGAGCGCGGACATCCGCGCGGCGCGGGCACGGGCGATCTACTCCGAGGACTCGGCCTATGCGGTGCGCAAGAGCCACGAGAACCAGGCGGTTCTGAACCTCTACGGCGAGTTCCTCACGGAGGGCCCGGGCGGACACACCGCCCACCACCTTCTCCACACCGACTACACCGCACGCGGGACGTTCATCGCGACCGGCGACAACGCGAAAGGCGAGTAGACATGCTGAACGTACCGGTGGCGCTTGCGACCGAGCAGTCGGACCTGATCGACAACATCGACGCACTGATCGAGGAGCACGGGGGTGGGCGTGACGCCCTCATCCCAGTCCTCCAGGACCTGCGCAAGAAGCGCCACGACATCAGCGATCTCGCCATGCAGGTGATCGCCGACCGCCTCGGCCTCTCCCCGGTCGAGGTGCAGGGCGTCGCGACCTTCTACTCGTTCCTCCAAGTCGGAGAGACGGGCCAGCACACCATTCGCGTGTGCCGGACCCTCAGTTGCTCCTTCGCGGGCGCCACGAGCATCGCCAAGAAACTCGAGGCCGAGCTGGGAATCTCCATGGGCGAGACGACGGCCGACGGCCAGGTCACGCTCGAGTGGGCAAACTGCATCGGCATGTGCGACCAGGCGCCCGCGCTCCTGGCGGACCAGGCTGCGGTCGGGAGCCTCACGGCGGCCCGGGTCGGCGAGATCGTCGCGAACCTCAAGGCCTCCAAGGCCTAACAGCGTCGGTGCTCGGGACCCCCTGCGCGGCGCGCCTTCGGCCCCGGGCTAGGGGCGTCGCCGCTTAGACTTGCCTCCGAGCGCGCCCCGCAGTCGCGGAGCCGGAGGGAGAGTCTGACATGGAGATCGCGATCAAGGCCGTTCTGGTCCTGCACTTCATTGGTTTGTCCATGCTGCTCGGCGGCGCGCTATACCAGGTCCGCGAGAAGGCCAAGAACATCGTTCGGCCCATGCTGGACGGCGCCTACACCCAACTGCTGACGGGCGTAGTCCTGCTTGGGCTGCTCCACGCGAGCCACAAGGCTTCCGAGCCCGCGATCAACGACGCCTGGTTCGGCGTCAAACTCCTCATCGCCCTCGTGATCGCCGTCCTGTGCTTCATGAATCGCAAGAAGCGCACCAACAACGTCGCGGTGTGGGGAAGCGTCCTCGGGCTGACGCTCGTCAACATCGTCATCGCCGTGGTCGTCTCGCCGTAGGGAGAGTGGAGTGTCGAACGACAGCCGCAAGGCGGCGGGCGCGAGCGGAGGGGCCGTCTATGGCCTTGGACTCATCGGCGCCGCCGTGTACTACTTCCAGCAGGCGAGCGACTTCTGGAGCTACGTCTTCGCCCTTCCCAAGGCGATTCTGTGGCCCGCGTTCGTGATCTATCAGCTGCTCAAGCACCTCGCGTAGGGCGGGCTCGCCGCGCGACGGGCTGGCGTCGCGACGGCCGGGCGGCGAGGCTGACCCGGGACGTCGGGGGCGCCGCATAGGCTGACGTCGTGGCTTCCTCCGACTACTCCGCGCGGCACCTGTCCGTCCTCGAAGGACTCGAGGCCGTCCGCAAGCGCCCCGGCATGTACGTGGGGACCACGGACTCGCGCGGCCTCATGCACTGCCTGTGGGAGATCATCGACAACTCGGTGGACGAGGCCCTCGGGGGGTTCGGCGCGAGGATCGACATCATCCTTCACCCCGACGACTCGGTCGAGGTGCGCGACGTCGGCCGCGGCATCCCCGTCGACGCCGAGCCCAAGACCGGGCTGAGCGGCGTCGAGGTGGTGATGACCAAACTTCACGCTGGCGGCAAGTTCGGCGGCGGGTCCTACGCGGCGTCAGGCGGGCTCCACGGCGTCGGCGCGAGCGTCGTCAACGCCCTGAGCGAGCGGCTCGACGTCTGGGTGGACCGGGACGGCGCGACGCACCACATGGCCTTCCGCCGCGGCGAGCCCGGCTTCTTCCGCGACCCGGCGTCGGGCCCCACGCCCGACGCCCCCTTCGAACCGTTCACCGACGAATCTCGGCTCGAGCAGGTGGGCAAGACCGCCAAGGCGAAGACGGGGACGCGGATCCGATACTGGGCGGACCGCGAGGTCTTCTCCAAGCAGGCGGTGTTCCAATTCGACGAGCTCGTGGCGCGCGTCCGCCAGACCGCCTACCTCGTCCCCGGGCTCGAACTCGTTCTCACCGATCTGCGCAACCCCCTCGAACCCACCGAGCAGTCGTTCCGCTCCGTCGGCGGCGCGAGGGACTTCGTGGACCACCTCGCGCCCGACGCGGCCATCACAGAGACCTGGGAACTCAAGGGCTCCGGCACGTTCGTCGAATCCGCACAGATGCTCACGTCCACCGGCGCGCTCCAGACCCGCGACGTGGAGCGCGAGTGCTTCGTGGACATCGCGCTCCGGTGGGGCACCGGGTACGACACGGTGGAGCGCTCCTTCGTCAACGTCATCTCCACGCCGCACGGCGGCACGCACGTCCTCGGGTTCGAGCAGGGCCTCGCCAAGGTGATCCGCGCCCAGGTCGCCGCGAACGCGCGCCGCCTCAAACTCTCTGGGCGCGACGGGTCCGAGCGCATCGAGAAGGACGACATGATGGCGGGCCTCACCGCCGTCGTGACCGTGCGCCTGCCCGAGCCGCAGTTCGAGGGCCAGACCAAGGAGGTGCTCGGGACGGGGCCGGTGCGCGGGATCGTCTCCAAGGTCGTGGAGACGGAACTCGCGAAGATCCTCGAGTCCACCCGGGGCGCGACCAAGGCCCAGGCGACGGCCGTCCTCGAGAAGATCGTGAACGAGATGCAGGCGCGTGTGAGTGCGCGCAAGCAGAAGGAGATTACGCGCCGCAAGAACGCGCTCGAGACGTCGCAGTTGCCGTCCAAACTCGCCGACTGCCGCTCCAACGACGTTGAGG
Organism: Demequinaceae bacterium; assembly: GCA_017882825.1. Classification (GTDB taxonomy): domain Bacteria; phylum Actinomycetota; class Actinomycetes; order Actinomycetales; family Demequinaceae; genus JAFGBM01. The sequence continues at coordinate 5,752 of JADGOS010000088.1, forward strand.
CGAGCGAACTCTTCATCGTCGAGGGCGACAGCGCGCTCGGCACGGCCAAGCTCGCCCGCCGCTCCGACTTCCAGGCGCTCCTGCCCATCCGCGGCAAGATCCTCAACGTCCAGAAGGCGTCGATGACGGACATGCTCCACAACGCCGAGTGCGCAAGCATCATCCAGGTGATCGGCGCGGGCTCGGGCAAGACGTTCGACCTCGACTCCGCGCGCTACGGGAAGGTCATTCTGATGACCGACGCCGACGTCGACGGCGCCCACATCCGCACCCTGCTCCTCACGCTGTTCTTCCGCTACATGCGCCCGCTCGTGGACGCCGGGCGCGTGTACGCCGCCGTCCCGCCGCTCCACCGGATTGAGGTCTCCGGTAGCGCTCGCAAGAAGCCCGAGCACATCTACACCTACTCCGAGCGGGAACTGCAGCAGACGCTCGCGTCCCTTCGGCGCGCGGGCCGCTCGTACAGCGACGACATCCAGCGCTACAAGGGCCTCGGGGAGATGGACGCCAACCAACTCGCGGAGACGACGATGGACCCGGAGAAGCGAAGCCTTCGTCGGATCAGGGCGGACGACGCCGTGGCGGCCGAGGCGTCGTTCGAGCTCCTGATGGGCAACGACGTCGCGCCGCGCAAGGAATTCATCGTCGCGGGGGCCGCGGGGCTCGACCGCACCCGCATCGACGCGTAACGCCACCCCGAGGGGCACCCGAGGCCACATGGGACCAAGGTGGGGGTAGAAGGCCACATCGTCGGACCATGATGAGAGCGTGATGACGGAAGAGGGGCTCGACGGCTGGGGGGACTCCGACGTCCACGAGCGCGCGCGTGAGCCCGTCGAGCTCGTCGGCCAATCCGGGGCGATCCTCCGCATGGGCCGCCTGATGCTCTCTGCCGGCACGGCGTCGTACCGCGTCAAGGAGGCCATGCAGCGCGCGGCGGAGGCGCTCGGCGTCACGCGCCACCACGCGCACGTCACGCTGACCGAGATCACCGCGACGAGCCACCGGGGCCAGGTCTTCCGCACGGAGGTTACCGAGGTCCGCCAGGTGACCGTCAACGCGGACCGAATCGCGCGCCTGGACAACCTCAAGGACCAACTCGCGCCCGGCTGGACGCCCGAGAGGCTCAACGCCGCGCTCGACGCCATCGAGGCCAAGAAGCATCCGTACCCCGCGTGGGCAAACGCCTCGTTCGCGGGACTCGCGTGTGGCGCCTTCGCGGTTCTGAACAACGCGCGCCTCTTCGAGATCATCGCGGTCATGCTCGCGGCGACCGCGGGCCAGTTCTTGCGGCGGTGGCTGGTGCAGCGGGGCTTCAACCACTTCGGGACCTCGATGATCGCCGCGACGACCGCCGCGACCTGCTACCTGCTCGCGGTGGACGCCATCAACGTGCTTCCGTTCGGTTCCGCGACGCAATCCGCAGGGTACGTCTCGGCCGTGCTCTTCCTGGTGCCGGGGTTCGCGATCGTCACGGGCGCGCTCGACCTCGCCAAGTTGGACTTCTCGGCTGGCGTATCCCGCACGGCCTTTGCCGTCATGATCTTCGTGGGTTCCGGAATCGGGCTGTGGGGGGTGTCGCTCGTGGGAGGGCTGCACTCGGGGCCGGGGGAGCCGTTTGCCGTGTCAGGAGGCGCGGTACTCGCGATTCGCCTCGTGGCGAGTTTCCTCGGTGTTCTCGGGTTCGCCCTGATGTTCAATGCCTCGCTGGAGATGGCCGTCGTCGCGTCGGTGATCGGCGCCCTCGCCAACGTGGGGCGGCTCGCGCTGGTTGACCGCGGGGTGGTGATCCAGGCCGCGACCGTGCTCGCGTGCGTCGTGGTCGGCGTGCTCGCCGCGCTCGTCGCGAACTGGAAGAAGTACCCGAACATCACGCTCTCGGTGCCGGCGACCCTGATCATGATCCCTGGCGCGCGGATCTACAAGACGATGGTCAACCTCAACCAGGGGGTCTCCACCGAGGCGGTCGCGAGCGGGCTCGACGCCGCGCTCGTCATGCTTGCCATCGCCGTCGGGCTCGTCATCGCGAAGCTTCTCACCGACCCCACCTGGTCATTCGAGAAGGTGCGCAAGAGTCCGTCGTAGGGGTCGCGGCTGGGCCCGCCCTGCGGGGCCTGAAGCCCCGCGCCGACGCCGGCTCGACTTGTACAGAAGTCTGTACAGCGCGTTAGAATGGCGGCATGAAGA
>JADGOS010000018.1 GCA_017882825.1 Demequinaceae bacterium
ACCGTGAACTCGCGCCTGCCCGGTGAGGGCGCCGACTACCGCCATGCGCACTCCGTCCTTGAGGAGTTGTACCTGTTCCTCGAAGGCGAAGGCGTGATGCTCCTCGGCGACAGGGTCTACCCGGTCGGGCCAGGCACGGCCATTCGTGTCGGCCAGGGCGTCATGCGCAGTTGGTACTGCCTGCCTGAGAGCCCCAAGCCGCTCGCCTGGTTGTGCGTCCGCGCGGGTGGAGCGCCCCTGGCGGCCATTCCGTCGGACGCCCAGCCCCTTCGGGACGCGCCGCTCCCCTGGTCGTCGGGCCAGCCGCCGCTCGCCGTCGAACCCCCGGACGCGCCGCTTCCCGAGGGCTGCCAACGCTTCGAGGCCGGTCCGCGCCCCGCGTGGGGCGACACCTTCGGCGGGCACTCGGAACGCACGATGGCGCCTGGGCGCAGGGTGCTCGACAAGGAGATGCCGCTCGAGTTCATCGGCGTGACCGTCAACTCGCGCGAGCCGGGCGAGGGTGCCCACTACTGGCACTCCCACGCGATCGTCGAGGAGCTCTACCTGTTCCTCGAGGGCGAAGGCGTCATGGCGCTCGACGCCGAGATCGTCCCGGTACGCGCGGGGACCGCCGTGCGCGTGGCCCAGGGCGTGCGGCGCAGTTGGCAGGCGAACAGCGACGGCCCCGGCGCTCTCCGCTGGGTGTGCATCCGCGCAGGGGGCGCGCCGCTCGCGGACCTGCACGACGCGACTCTCTACCCTGAGATCCCGCTGCCCTGGGCCTGAGTGTGCGGGCGGTGCCGAGCCACCTGGCTGGCGCTACGTCGTTCGTTTGAGGTCGTTCGCCACCTCGGCCATGACGCGACTGACCTCATCCACGACCTCCTGACGGGATGGCTTCTCGCCGGGCGCCACCTCGGACACGTCCGCGAGAGCGCCGCTTGCCCACGCGTAGGTGAGGGGCACGCGCTTCTCCCCTATGACGTAGATGTACGCAAGGAGGCGCCCGTCCAGTTCTTGGTCGGCGAGCGCCTGCGAAGTGTTGTCGGCAATCACCGAAAGCGCTTCGATTTGGTACTTGAGGTGTTCTCGACGCGCGGCGGCCTTGCGGTCCCGCCTTGCGGTATGGACGAGCACCATGGCGGTCACAAGGGCCGCGACGCCCGGCAGAATCAGGGCGACCTGCGCCCAGTTGACGCTCGCGAGGAGTGGGCCGAAACGGGAGAGTCCCATCTCCTCAGGCTAACCCCTTAAGACCGCGACCAACACCATCCCCTCTCGATGTAAAGTATTCGACGCCATGGGCGCATACTGGAAAAGCGGGACCCAACGGATCACCTGTATTCGTTAAACCCTCGCCCCAACCCAAGGTGGAACCATGGCACTCGGTACCGGAATCTTCTTGATCGTCGTCGGCGCAATCCTCAGGTGGGGCGTGGGCCTCAAATTCGACTCCGTGAACCTCAACAACATCGGATACATCTGTATGGCCGCGGGCGTCATTGCCCTCGGACTATCGGTCTGGATGAACGCCCAGCGGGGCAAGTCCACTCACCACGAAGTCATGGAGACCAAGGCGACCGAGGTCGCTCCCCCGCCCCCGACTTCCCAGGTCTAGGGCAGCGATCCGCGGGCATCCACCGGCCGACCGCCGCGAGGCGGTCGGAGCGGGTCCGGCGACGCCCTGCAGACTACCGCTCGCGGTCCACCCGCCCCGAGTCCCAGACGGGCTCCGCGGCCTCCACGACGCGGCCGTCCTCGCCGAACACGAGGTAGCGCTCGAAGGAGCGCGCGAACCAGCGGTCGTGGGTGACGGCGATGACGGCGCCCTCGAAGGCGGCGATGGCCACCTCCAGCGCCTCGGCGGACTCCAGGTCGAGGTTGTCGGTGGGTTCATCCAGCAGGAGGAGGGTGGCCCCCGCGAGTTCAAGCAGGAGCACCTGGAATCGGGCCTGCTGGCCGCCGGACAGGGTCTCGAACGCCTGCTCCGCCGACGCGCCAAGCCCGTAGCGGTCGAGCACGCTCGTCGCGCCCGAGCGGGCGAGTCCCGCGCGGTGGTCGTCGCCCCGGTGGAGGACGTCGAGGAGCGTCTTGCCCCTCCACTCCGGGTGCACGTGGGTCTGGGCGAACCAACCCGGGCGAACGCGAGACCCGAGGGCGACCTTCCCGGTGTGGGCGACGGGCGCGGGAACGAGGTCCGTGACGGGGCGGTGCTCCTCGTCAGGATCCGAGCCGCCGGCCGCGAGGAGGCGCAGGAAGTGTGACTTCCCGCTCCCGTTGCTCCCGAGCAGCGCGACGCGGTCGCCGAACCAGATCTCGGAATCGAACGGCTTCATGAGCCCGGTGAGTTCGAGCGCCTTGACCGTCACCGCGCGCTTGGCGGTGCGCCCACCCTGGAGGCGCATCGAGACCTTCTCGGCGAGCGGGACCGGCTCGGGCTTGCCCGCCTCCTCGAACTTCCTCAACTTGGTCTTGGCGGCCTGGTAGCGCGACGCGAGGTCGGGGCTGATAGCCGCCCTCGCGCGCATCACGCGAACCTCCTCCAGAATGTCCAGGTGGACCTCGTCCCAGCGGCGCAGGTCCTCCGCCATGCGCGCGTTGCGGTCCTCGCGGGCGCCCCGGTAGGTGTCCCAGGTCCCGGAGCGGATCCAGAGCGTGTTGCCGTTGGCGTTGCGCTCGATCGTCGCGACCTTGGTCGCGACGCGGTTGAGCACCTCGCGGTCGTGCGAGACGAGCAGGATCGCCTTGCGCGACGCGATCAACTGTTCCTCGAGCCAGCGCTTGCTCGGAACATCCAGGTAGTTGTCGGGCTCGTCGAGGATGAGGACCTCGTGCTCGCCGCGCAGCAGGGCCTCCAGGGCGAGGCGCTTCTGCTCTCCGCCGGAAAGCGTCGAGACCTTGCGCGCGCCCGCGCGGTCGAACGGCATCCCGAGCGCCGCTACGGTGCACACGTCCCACAGGTTCTCCACGTCATACCCGCCCGCGTCGCCCCACGCGATCACCGCGTCGGCGTAGGCCATTTGCTCCCGCTCCGCGTCGGCGGACGACGTGGCGTCGGCGGACGACGTGGCGTCGGCGGACGACGTGGCGTCGGCGGTCGACATGGCGTTGTGCATCGCGACCTCCGTGCGCGCAACGCGCGCCGCGAGTTCGCGGTGCTTGGCAGAGGCGAGCGACAGGAGGAGATCGGCCACGGAGGAGTCGTCGCGGATGGAGCCGATGAACTGGCGCATCACGCCGAGGCTCCCCGTCACTGCAACCGATCCCTCGCTCGGGGCGACGTCGCCGGTGACGACGCGCGTGAGGGTGGTCTTGCCCGTGCCGTTCGGCCCGATGAGCGCCACCCGCTCCCCCGCACCGACCTTGAACGAAACGTCGCGGAGCAGGCGTCGGCCGTCGCCCAGCACGAAGCCGACGTCAGAGACCTGGAGGTGACCCACCCGGAGAGCGTACCGGGGAAAGGAATCGCCATTCGAAGCCCATTCGGAACCCATTCGCGAGCCCATCCGTCCATAATGGGAAGAACGCAATGAATGCAACCCTGGGGAGGCTTGGCTCATGCGCTCCATACGCATCGCGCGTGCTCAAGACGGGATCCGCGGCGCCCTGCTTGCCGCGAGCGCACTCGCGTTCTGCCTACCGCTCGCGGCGTGCGGTGCAGCCGGCGGCGGCGCCACGCCAGGCGACACTCCGGCTCCCACGCCGTCCGTCAGCGCCGACCCCAGGGTGCCCGCGGCGTGTTCCCTCCTGAGCGCCGATCTGATCGAGGCCTCGACCGGCGTCACCGGGGCGAAGGGGACGCTGAACAAGGATCTTTCGATCCCCGGAACCTCCGTCTGCGAATGGAAGGGCGCCAAGGCCGACCTGCCGTCCATCCAGCTGCTGATCACGTCTTTCGACACCGGGACGGCGCCGACCCCCGGGGCAACCCCCGCCCCCACACCGGCGCCGAATCCGAGCCCATCCGCTGAAAACGGCTCCGTCGCCGCGCAGCGCGCGTCCGTCGAGGCCTCCCTTGGGGTAGCGAGCGACGCCGTCGTCGCGGGCGGGACAGAGGCCTTCGTCGTGAAGAATGGGAGCGTGGTCGGGATGGGCTTCGAGAAGGTCAATGCCAACAAGATCAAGCGCTCGTACTACATCCAGGTCACCTACTCGACGGGAGACTCGTCGGACGTCACGGTCATCACGAAGGCGCTCGCCGCGCTCGTGGCGAGTTCGATGTAGCGATGAGCGTGCCCGACGCCACCCCCCTCCGCGCAAAGCGTTCGCTCGCGTGGCTGTGGCTGGCCGTGGCAGCGCTCGCGGTCCTCGTGGCCGTCGGCGCGATCTGGGTGGGGACGCGGCCGCACAACAGCATCATCACTCCCACCGTCTCTCTTGTGTTGCCGGCGCCATCGGGCGAACCGTCGGGCAGCCCGCTGGCGAGCCCCTCAACGACGGGCGTCGCCGTTCCGGGTCAGGTCACCGTGGATCCCTCCCTCCCGAGCGCCCTGCCGCTCCCCGCCAACATCTGGTCCAAGACCGGCCCGGGGTGGGTGCTCGCCACCTACTCGCCCGCCGTCATCACCTACGCGGGGGACGCAAACGAGCCTACGGTGGAGCGGACCCGCCAGGTCGTCTACCTCGTGAGCCCCACCGGCACGCGGTACCAGGTGCTCGAGCTCGACCCCAACGACCAGCTGAGCATCTCGTCATGGACCGCGGGCGAGGACGTCGCCTACATCGAGAAGTGCGGAGCCGCGGCCTTCTGCCAGACGCAGACCGGCCCCACCTACGTCCTCGACCTCGTATCCGGCGCCACCAAGCCCGCGGACGCCCCGGCGGGCGCCGACTACGTCGGCCTCACGCTTCCCGACTCGGCGCGCCTGTGGTTCCGGCCCTCTGGCGACGCCTACCCCTACGCGGGCGACGGCTTCCTGGATCGCGCCGGTTCCTTCTCGAACTTCGGCGGCGGGTGGACGGTGCCCCGGACCTCGCCCGATGGCGCCTGGGTCTCCCTGCAGCACTGGGATCCGAAGCCCGCGGGAACCGAGTACGCCGCCTCCGGCGTGCTGAAGGTCTCCACAGGCGCGGCCCAGATCGCGCCGGCGCCGGAGCCCGGCCTCAGTTGCCAGCCATACGAGTGGACCGACGGCAATCAGGTGCTCGAATGGTGCACGGGCGACCCGGCGGGCGACCGGTGGTTCACGGTGGACCCCGCGACGCTCGTCGCGAGCGAGGTGGCGTCCCCGCTGCCCGCCGACGCGGGGCTGAGCGTGAGCCACGACGTTTCCGTCACGCCCGGGGTGTGGGCGGGGCTGTACGGCATCGAGGGGGCCCTGATGTGGACCGACGCCGACGGCACCGTGGGGATCGACGATCACGGAACGCTTACGAAGCTGGTCCTCGTCGACGCCGCAGGGGCTCCCCTCCAGACGGTGTGGCCGAGGGTGGCCGTGAACGGCGTCGCCTACTTCGTGGGACATCAGGCCGCCGTGGACCAAGCGAGCCCCGAGACCGTCGTCGCCTACAACGTCAAGACGGGACGCCAGACGGTGTTGGTGCCGTCGCCCCCGGCGGGTCCCGCGTCGGAGGTCGGGGTCAGCGACACCCAGCAGGCCGTCGGGATCACCTCGTGGGTGGTCGCGCCCTAGGCGACACCTGGGATGGGCCGCATGGCGGACCTTGTGCTTGCGGCTCTCGAGGCCTTCATCGTGCGCGCGAAGGCGGCGACCTACGTGGGGGCCTGGCACGAAGAGCCCTCGTCCAGGCCGGGGTCGCACGACCTCCGCTTCGCAAGCGGATCCTTCGCCTACCTCGACAGCAACGTGGGTGGTTCGGACTTCCTGGGCCAGGAACTCGTCACGTTCCTGGGCAAGCCCGCCTGGGCGATGAACTACTACGGCTACCTGCTGCGGCCCGACCTTATCGACGCGGCGAGGGCGGGCGCGGTCATCAAGGAGAGCCTCTCGGCGCTCTATTTCCAGGGGCGCTTCCTCGGCGGGCACGTCCACACCGTGGGCGAGGACGTCTACACGGACACGAACACGGGCGACGTTGCTCGCTTCTCCGGCACGGAGTGGATCACCCGACGCGGCGAGCGTGTGTACGAGCTGGCCTACGAAGGCGGGCTCGTCAAGGAGTAGCCGCGGATCAACCAGTGAACTTCAACGTAACTACTACACTCCGACGATGGAGGATCGACTCGGCAGGGGTGGCGGCATGAGAGAGGACGATGTCGCGCGCGACGAGCCCGCCATTCCCGCCATCTTGCTTCCCCCCAAGGACGGCTCACGGGTGGTCCGCTTTCGCGTGCACAACACGAACTGGAAGGGGTGGGCGGGGATTCTCATCGCGGTCGTGTTCCCCCCGAACCTCGCGGCGCTGGCCTCGTCGGCCCCCGACGGCGCGCCGTTCGTGGCGGCCCTCGCCGCCGCGCTGGCCACGCCCCTCGTTGCCGTCCTCGCCGGGATTCTCATGGCCTTCGACATCCGGCGTGGCGCGGAGTCGAGCAGCCGCCTCGCGGTCGCGGCCATCGTCGTGGGGATGGGGATGAGCGCTCTCATGATCATCGCCCATGTTCTCTTCTCCGCCTTCGCTCGCTGACACAACGCTCGCTGACACAATGGGCGCGTGACCGACGCCACGCCCGCCCCGATCCCCGCCGCCCCGATCCCCGCCGCCCCGATCCCCGCCATCGCGTTCTTCGAGCCGCGGATCCCGGAGAACACCGGAAACGCCATCCGGCTCTCGGCCGTCACGAGCGCGGCCCTACACCTCATCGAACCCCTCGGCTTCGAGTTGACCGAGCCGCGCCTGAGGCGCGCCGGCCTCGACTACCACGACCTCGCATCGGTCACCGTGCACGCGAGCCTCGACGCGATGCTCGCCGCGCTCCCTACCTCGCGCGTCTTCGCGTTCACCACCCGCGCGACGACGCGGTTCACCGACGTCGCATACGAGCCGTCGGACGTCCTGCTCTTCGGACCCGAGCCCACGGGCCTGCCCGACGAGGTCCTAGCCCACCCGCGGGTGACGGCGCAGGTGACCATCCCCATGCGCCCGGGCCGACGCTCCCTCAACCTGTCGAACTCCGCCGCCATCGCGGCCTACGAGGCGTGGCGGCAGTTGGGGTTCCCCGGCGTGGCGTAGGCCTAGCGCGAACACCAGCGACGGGGCGGCCCCAATCGCGTAGGGTCTTGAGTCATCGACTCCAGGCCCGCCCGACCCCGCACAACAACCAAGGAGTACCCGTGACCGACATCAACGACCTCTTCGCCCAACTCCCCATCGGCGAGATTGCCAAGGAGCTCGGCGTGAGCAAGGACGAGGCCGCCAAGGGCGTCGCCCTCGCCCTCCCCGCGCTCGTCAGCGGCCTCCACGCCAACGCCTCCGACCCGAAGGGCGCCGCGTCCCTGCTCACCGCGCTTGAGGGCAAGGACACGAGCCTCGTCGACGGCGGAATCGCCCTCGCCGACGTCGACACCGCCGACGGCAAGAAGATCGTCAAGCACATCTTCGGCGCCGCGACCCCGGACGTCGCGGCCAAGCTCGGCGGCGCGAGTGCGCTTGGCTCGGGCATGATGAAGAAGCTCCTCCCGATCCTCGCCCCGATCGTCCTCGCGTTCGTCGTCAAGCAGATGACCGGCTCGAAGGACAAGACGACGACCGCCAGCTCCGGCGGCCTCCAGGACATCCTGGGCAGCATCCTCGGTGGCGCGACGGGCGGCGGCTCGAGTTCCGGGGGCGGCATTGGCGACATCCTCGGCCAGGTCCTGGGCGGCGCGATGAGCGGCGGTTCCTCGAAGGCCAGCACGGGCAACGCGATCACTGACATTCTCGGCGGACTCCTCGGCGGCGGAACCAAGTAGCCGCCCCCGGTCAAGGAGGCACCGCAATGAACGACACCCTCACCCTGACGACGCGGCGCACCACGCCGTTCCGCGGTCGCACGACGGTCCTCGCGCTCGGCTTTCCCCTTGCCGTGGTGGCGGTGACCGCCGCCATCACCTGGTCGTGGCGCTCCCAGATGCCGGACCCCATCGCGGTGCATTGGGGTACCGATGGGGCCGACGGATTTGGGAGCTTCTCGTCGCACGTGATTGCGCTCACGATTGTCCCCGCCGCGACGTCGATCCTTCTGTGGGCGTTGGGGTTCTTCGCGGGGCGCGAGTCGTTCACGCGCCGCATTGCTGTCGCGCTATCGGTGTGGTTCGCCCTATTCTTCTCCGGCATCAGCCTCGCGACGCTGGGCGTCCAGCGCGGGGTCTCTGACGCGCGGAACGCCGGCTCCATCTCCACGCCGCTCGCGATCGTCTTTGCGGTCACGGCGTGCGTCGCGGCCGGGGCGGCGTGGTTGATGCCGCCAGATCCGCGCCTTCCCACGGGCGCGCCGGTTCCCGCCGCGGCGGCCCGGCTCGAGCTTCAGCCCGGGGAGCTGCCTACATGGACCCGGGACGTGACGTTCCGGGGCCTCGCGGGCTCGATCGTCGCCGTCCTGGCGGGAGTCACCATCATCGGGGTGGTTACCCATACGTGGCTCCTCTCGCTCGTCGTCGGACTGCCCATCGGGCTCTCTCTCGCCTTCTTCACCCAGTGGACCGTCATCGTTGACGAGGCGGGCCTCACGGTGCGATCGACCCTCGGCCGCCCTCGCTTCATCATTCCGCTCGACGAGGTGGAGATAGCCGAGGTGGTTTGGGTGCGGCCGCTGGCGGAGTTCGGGGGGTGGGGGATCCGCAACGGCAAGGGCGGGCGAGTCGGAGTCATCATCCACACGGGAGCGGCGCTGCAGGTGCACCGATCGGGAGGTCGCATCTTCCTCGTCACCGTGGACGACGCCGAGACGGGCGCGGCGCTCCTCAACACGCTCGCGGAACGCGCGCGGGGGTAGGGGAGCCTCAGACGGGCCGGATCTCACCGCTCGCGCTTGATGCGGATTCTCAGTGCGGCGATCGCGATGGACGCCGCCATGGCTTCGAACACGATTCCGGCTACGAGCATCTGGCGCGCATCCCTGGAACTCATGTCGGCGTACCTCCACGCCCACAGCGCCGCGAGCCCACCGACCGCCATGACCCCTGCGGCGATCCCCGCCGCCCCGGCGAACCCGTGCGTCCTCGCCCGTTCGGACGCACCGTCGGTGAACGCCTCGGGGCGCTCGCCCTCGTACTTGCGCCGCCAGAGCGTCTCACTCGCCATTTGCCCCACGCGCTCCCAACCGGCGTCCTTGTAGGTGGATTGGTAGTCGGGGCGCGGGTGAACCTGGACGTCGGCGACGTAGCGGTACTTCGCCGGTTCGCCCTTCCGGAACGTCATGCGAATCGAGCTCCACTGGCCGACGCGCTCGCAGAGCCAGCCGTCGCGGGCCTGGGCCTCCAGCCAGTTCTCGAAATCGGCGGGCACCACGTATCGGAAGGACGCGAACCATTCGCTCTTGGTGGTCATGAGATCTCCTTGGCGTAGCGGTAGAGGTCGGCGATGCGGCGAGCCTCCGCGCGGAGCACGTCGGTCCCCTTGGACGTGATGACGTAGTTGGTCCTCCGGCCGTCGCGGGACGTGACCTTCACGAGGCCGTCGGACTCGAGCTTGCCGAGACTCATGTACACGGTCCCGGCTCCCAGGATGACGCGGCCTTCCGTCAGATCCGCGACGTGCTGCATGATCCCGTAGCCGTGCCGCTCGTCGCGCAGGGCCAGGAGGATGTGGAACATCGTCTCGCTCATGGGACTGTATCGGCGGTCGCGCATGAGGCCCACTATATCACGGCGTGCTATAGCGCGCTATTGACTAGTGGGGATCGCCGCGCTGGTCGGGGGAGCGACGCCGAGGCGGCCGCCCCGCTGCTCGACACACTCGACACGCTGCTCGACACGCTTGCCGCGCGCTCGGGGCAGGAGCCCTCAGCCGATCACCGCGGGTCGGAGCAGACCACGCCGGATTTCGGCCCGGCGCCCGCATCGTTGAAGGCCGCGACGCGGAAGCAGCCGGAACCGATGCCGGCCTCGATGTACTGGAAGGTGCTGTCCGAGGACTGCCAGATCTGAATCACCTCGTACGAACCCCCGTAGTAGATGGACGTCGCGCCCGATGCGATGGTGTACTTCGCGGAGCGGACGAACGGGCCGTCCGCCGTGGCGGCCCGGTAGACCCGGTAGCCCGTCGCGTTGGTCGTGGCGTCCCAATCGACCTGGATCTCACCCGAGCCGGCGCTCGGCCGAGCGCTCACGCCCGAGACGGCGCCCGGGAGATCCGCCGGTGGGGGCGGGGGCGCGGCGGTCGTCGTCGTGGTGGTCGTCGTGGTAGCGGTCGGGGTTGGGCTCGGCGAGCGGGAGGGGCTCGGGCTCACGCTCGGGCTCGGTGAGGGCGCTGCGGTCGGCGACAGGCTGACCGACGGCGTGATGGCGGGTGCCACCGGCGCGTCTCGCCACAGGTGGCCGACTCCGAAGGCCGCGCCGCCAAGGATGGGAAGGGCAACCGCCGCGAATGCGGCAGTGCGCCCGGCGCGGCGGCGTCGCACGCCTCCAACGAAGCGGTGGAGGACCTCCGGCGAGAACGGGTACTCGCTCGCCGCGGCCGCGGTTTCCTCGCTGGCAACGGAGCGAATCGCGGCGCCAAGGCCGCCGCCCAAGATGTCGTCGCTCATCGCCGTGCCCCCCTTCCCGCCGTGACGACGTCGGCCGTCGCGGCATCGGGCGCCTCGGGGTCCGCGCTCGTGCCGAGCGCAGTGTTGAGGTAGTGAATGCCGTCGCTCAAGTACCTCTTGACCGCGCCGTCGCTCAGCCCGAGCGCGTCGGCAATGTCCGTGACGCGCATGTCGTCGTAGAAACGCATCACGACGCACGTCCGCTGCCGCCGCGGAAGTCCCCCAAGGGCCGCCCGCACGTCAAGCCTGCCCGCAGCGTCGTCATCCGGCGCGACGTCATCCGCCACGACCCGGCCCATCGCGCCGAGCCAACTACGCCGGGACCGCATGCGATCGATGTAGGCGTTGGCGATCGCGCGGCGCACGTAGGCGTCGGCGGCGTTGAGGCTCGGGAAGGAGCGCGGGCGGGCGAAGGTCCGGACGATCGCGTCGTGGACGAGGTCCTCCGCCTGGCTACGGTCGCCGGTGAGGAGCGTGGCGTATCCGATAAGGGCTGGCCTGCGTTCGCGGACCAACTCCTCGAGGAGACTTCGCCACGCGGCCATCGCGCATCCCCTTTCGGCGCCTACTTGATCGTCTCACTGGATGAACGGAGTTGTGGGGCGAAACGTTGTGTTGGCCCGCGTGGATTCGGCGACCCCGCGCCGCGGGCGCGACGGGGCTAGGGTGAAGCCAGCGGGCACCGCGGGGCACTTCCAGAACCGCCACGCACCCCCGGAACCGCGCGACATCACCAAACGCGCCGCACCACAGAAGGGGACCGTGGCTGCCACATTTGAGGAACTCGATTGGAGCCGCACCCCGATCGGCGAGGTCAGCCTGCGTCGGCGCCAGGACCCCGTGACGCGAGAGATCCTCTTTGAGGTCAAGTTGGGCGACGAGTTCCTTATGTCCAGCGCGTTCACTGTCGCCGAGATCGAGTTGGCCCGGATCGCCCTGGGGCGCCTGCCCGGCGGCACCCTCGACGTCGCGGTCGGTGGACTCGGCCTGGGCTACACCGCCCAGCGGGTCCTGGCGGATGCGCGGGTGCGCGAGCTCGTGGTGGTCGAGTTGCTCCGGCCCGTCATCAGTTGGCACCGGCAGGGACTCGTCCCGGTCGGCCCGACGCTCACGGCCGACGCGCGGTGTCGCCTGATCCAGGGCGACTTCTTCGAGATGTCCGACGGGGAGGGTTTCGATCCCGAGTACCCAAGCCGCCTCTTCGACGCCGTGATCCTGGACATCGACCACTCCCCCAAGCACCTTCTGGCCGACGAGAGCGCCAAGTTCTACGGCCCGTTGGGAACGCGCCAGCTGGCGTCGCACATCGCCGAGGGAGGCGTGTACGCGGTGTGGTCCAACGACCCGCCTGAGCAGGCGTATCTCGACGTGCTCGCCGAGGTGTTCGTCGACGTCGCGGCCGACGCGGTCCACTTCCCTAACCCCCTCCAGGGTCGCGAGGCGACCAACACGGTGTACGTCGCGACCAAGGCCTGACGCGAACCCACCCGGCTCTCCCTTCCGGCCACCGCGGCGCAGGTTCAGGCTGCGAGGTCGTAGCGCTGTCGCCCACCAAGCCGCGGGGTACGTAGCGGGTCCGCCCACTGCGGGGGAATGAAGTGAACCGCTTGCCCCCTCACCTCGACCTCCCAGCCATCGCGATGGATCCGGTGGTGACAGCGTGCGCAGAGGAGTACCCCGTTCGCCAGATCGGTGGGTCCCGCGTCTCTGTCCCACCACCGAATGTGGTGCGCCTCGCACCACGAGGGCGGCGCGTTGCACCATGCGCACCCGCCATCGCGTTCAACGAGGGCCAGCCGTTGGGCCGGGGTGAAGAGGCGCCGAGCTCTTCCCCAGTCGAGAACCTCAGACGCCCCTCCGAGCACGGCAGGCACGACCTCGGCATCGGCTGCTGCCGAGCGCAGGGCCCCAGCGCTCACGGGTTGGCGCGCGCCGTCGATCTCCCCGACGCCACGCCCGGACTCGAGGTCGGCGAGGGTCAGGCGCACCACGACCGTGGTCTTGACACCACTCGTCGCGTGATCGCAGTCGAGGGCGTGACGGCAGAGGTCGCTCAGAATGTCGGCGCGCATCTGCCAGGCGCTGCGGGTGTCGGACTCCGGGTTGTCGCGCCGTTGCTGCATTGCCCAGCGCACGCCCGCATCCAGGACCGCGCGCACCGGGGCGGCCGCGAGCGGGGTGAGCCGCGCCGTCACGGTGACCATGCCGTCGGGGTCGTCGCGCACCGTCAGTGCTCGGGCCTCATGCTGGCGCTCCTCGCGCTCTTCCCAAGCGCCGGGGTCGGCAAGTGCCTGCGCGCGCCACACGAGCGAGCGAATCTGGTGAAGCGGAAGGCCCACCGCCTTCGCGAGCGCGCGTTGGAACAGGTCTCGCGTGCGCTCGATGTCGGGGAGGCACGCCAACGACTCCGCGAACAGCGCCGCCGCGTCGATGCCGATGTTGCCCTCGCGCACCGCGCCCGCGAGGTCGGCGCGCAATTCCTCAAGCGGGGTGAGCGACGCTGCGCCCTTGTCCGCCCCACATCCCGGGGCCTCACCGCCCCCCGGGTCACTGCCCATGGCCCCGGTACCATGCGCGCACGCGTCGCTCTCGGCGAGAAGGCCGCCCGCAACCACGAGGCGCCGCGCCTCGGCGAGGCTTCCTCCCGTCATCCGCGCGACCAACTCCCCGGTCGACCGGAACCCCTGCCGGGCGGCTAAACCCGCCCCGGCGTCGGCCTCCTCCGAGCGTCGGTGGATCTCGGCGGCGACCTGCGCCATCAGCACGTCGGCGTCGCGCCGGAGTTGCGCAACGTCTCCCGAGAGCGCGAGCAACTCGGGCACCGGGAGCCCGGCGACGTCCACGCCCTCGCGAGCGCACACGGCCGCGGTGGCCGTACGCAGGGAGCGGGTGCTGAAGGTCATGACACCCATTCGATCACCTACCACTGACATGAGTGTCCGGATTGACCGAATTGGAGGACCCGCCGCGACGGGTGCGGCCTGGGGACATCGGCTACGGCGTCGGCGTCCGGGCGTCGTAGTCGCGGAAGCTGGCGCGCCTTGCCTCGCCAGCCATGGCGTCGGCCCCGCGCACCCCAAACCGCACCCGCGTCAGCACGGCGATGAGCCCGATGATCGCCACGCCCCCGAAGAGCGGCGGGCACCATAGCGCGACCGTCGTCGCGAACACCCCGGCGTACATGTCGCCGATCCGCGGCCCGCCCGTCACGACAACGATGAAGACGCCCTGGAGCCGGCCGCGCATCTGGTCGGGCACGGCCTGGATGAGCATGGTGTTGCGGAAGATGGAACTCACCTCGTCCGCAGCTCCCATTCCCGCGAGGGCGACGCCGAGCGCGACGAGCGCGGCCCAGTGCACGCCTCCCCACCCGGGCGCGGCGACGTGGTCCCCCGCCCCGACCACCAGCACGACCACCCCAAAGGCCACGGCGAACGCCCCGAACGCCGTGATGGCGCGCGCGATCGCGACCCCCTGCCGGTTGACCCGAGCGACGGGTCCGGAGAACACGCTCGTCAGGATGGTCCCCGCCGCCCCCGCGGCCGTCAGCGCCCCCACCGTCAGCGCGCCGCCGCCCACCACGAGCGCGCCGATCGCGGGGAACAGCACGTAGGGCCGCGCGAACGTCATGGCGACGATGTCCACGATGAAGCTCATGCGGATGTTCGGGGCGCGGCGCAGGAACGCGAGCCCCTCGCGCAGCACCGCCCATCCCGCGACCACGGGCTCGCCGAGGCGCGGCAGCGGCGGGAGGGTCCAGATGCCGAGGAAGCCTGCGGTGAAGAGGACCGCGTCGGCGGCGAACGTCCACGGCAGCCCCACCGACGCTGCGAGCACGCCGGCGAGCGCCGGGCCGACGGTGAGCATCAGCCCGAACGACATACCGTTGAGCGCGGTCGCGCGGGAGATGAGGTGCGCCGGCAGGATGCGCCCGACGAGGGCCGAGCGCGTCGTGCCCGAGATGGTCGCGGCGATGGCGCTCAGGGTGGTCACGACGTAGAACGGCCAGATGGGCGCGTGCGCCGCGGGCGCGAGGACGGCGTCCCAGGTGGAGAGCGCGACGAGGCCGAGGGTGGCCGCCCAGCTCACGAGCGACGAGGCGATGAGGACGCGGCGCCGGTCGAAGACGTCGGCGATCATCCCGCCCCACAGGCCGGCGACGACCATCGGCAGGAGCGCGATGCCGCCCACCAAGCCGACCGCGAAGGTCGAGGACGTGATCGCGTAGATCTGCAGCCCGACGGCGAGGATCGTCATCTGCGCGCCGATGCCGGAGATCGTGCCGCCGATCCACATTCGGGCGAACGCGGGGCTCGCGCGGAGCGGGGTGAGGTCCGCGAGGCGGCGCTTGCGGGCGGACGACGGGTCGGCGGACGACGGGTCGGCTGGCGAGGGATCGTTCGAACTCACCGTCCGAGAATAGGCCGACGCCGCCCTCCCCAGCTCCGACGCCGCCCTCCCCAGTTCCGACTCCGCCCTCCCCAGTTCCGACTCCGCCCTCCCCAGTTCCGACTCCGCCCTCCCCAGTTCCGACTCCGCCCTCCCCAGCCGCCGCGCGGGACAACACCCCGTTCACCGCACTTGGTCAACCTGTTGACTATCTGCGAAGTGCAGAGGTTCTTTGCGGGCCCGCCCCTGGTGCCAGCGCGCGGAGACGCACCTGGCAGAACCGTCCTCGCCGCACTTGGTCAACACGTTGACTATCTGCGATGTGCAAAGGTTCTCCGCGGGCCCGCCCCTGATTCCAGCCCGTAGCGCCTAGGGCAGCAGGCGCTCCTGGGCATACCGGCCGAACTCGGCCATCGCGGCGCGGAAGCCCCAGGGCCCGAGCGACACGCGCGCAACGCCCATGCGCTGCAACTCAGCGGGCGGGGGTGCGCCGTGCGCGCCAAGGCCGTTGACCTTGCCCACGCCGATCGCCTCCACGAGCGCGCGAACGGTCGGGGCGTCGTCGACGCCGGGGATGAACGCGCACGCGGCCCCGGCCGCGAGGTAGGCGCCCGCTACGCGACCGGGACGTCGTCAAACGGCGTGTGGGACATTTCCACCGAGACCCCGAGGCCCTTGAGGCGCGTCTCGACGTCGCGCAGTAGGGCCTCGTCTGGATCGAAGTAGGTGCCGACGACGAGAGGCGCACCGTCGCCGTCGCCGTCGCCGTTGCCGAAGCGCCACTCCATGAACCCCAGCGGCCTCTTGCCCCTGCGCAGGTCACGGGCCCGCTCCACGTGGACGGTGACGGCCTCGCCTGGGGAGACGGGAAGCCCCGCGCCAACGCGCCGGGGGTTGCCCGGTCGCAACTCGTAGGTGCCGTCGAGGTCGTACGCCACGACGATCGGTTGCTCCCCCGCCATGATCGCCTGGAGCCGCGCCTGCGATCGCCTGAAGGTGCGAACCAGGTAGGACACGCCCCCCAACACCAGGATTGTGCCGAGAGCGACCGAAACCGGGTCGACGCCGCCGTACAGCAACATCAGCGCCAGGAGGACGGGATACGCCGGCAGGGACACTGTCAGCAGGCGGGTGCTACGTAGCGCCTTCTCGTAGGTCGGGAGGGGGGCGAGGGAGGCGGGCTTGATCAGGATGACGCGCGGTTCCATGAGTGAACCCTAGTCGCGCTCGCCGCGCGTTACGCGACGGGGGCTTGCCTCGCCCTACACCACGGGGGGCTCGCCGTTCGCCGGCACTCGCACCCAGGTGGGGAACATCGCGTGGCGCCGGTCGCCCGACGACTTGCCCAGGATCCTGCGCCCCAGCCACGGCAGCACGTAGACCACCCAGTACCGGACCTCGCCGGGCGCGCGGCCGAGCGCCCTTTGTGGCGAACCGCCGCGCGAGGCGCCGGCCACATTCACGCCGTCCGCATTCACGGCGTCCGCACTCGCGCCGTCCGCGTTCACGACGGGCGCGGGCGTCGGCACCCCCAGCGCGGTCAGGACGCGGCTGGCGACGCGCTGGTGTCCCAGCGAGTTCAGATGCAACCGGTCGGGGGCCCAGTACGGCGCCTCGCGCGACTCCGGATCGCGGAAGTTGTCCACGAACACGACCCCTGCCCGGCCGTCGATCAGCAGATCCACAACCTCGGTGAGCCGATTGCCCCGCTCCCGCATGCGTCGCCCCGCGGGCAGTCGCTCGGAGGGGTCGGGGCCGTTCATGACGATCACGTGCACACCCGCGGCCTCGCATGCGTCGAGCACGCGCGTGATGAGCTCGGCCATGCGAGCGTCGGAGTAGGAGGAACGCAGCATGTCATTGCCGCCGCCGGCGAACGTGAGGTGGGTGGGCGGCGGCTCAAGCGCGAGCGCGGCTTCGAGTTGCTCGTTGGCGATGGCGCCCATCAGGCTCCCGCGAATGGCAAGGTTGGCATACCAGACTTCTTCGTCAGGGTGGGCGGCGGCCAGGCCCATGGCGACTCGGTCGGCCCATCCCAGCGGGGTGCCGTCCGGACGCCTGTCATCCAGTCCTTCGGTGAAACTGTCGCCGATCGACACGATGCGCATGGGTCCCATCATGCTCTGGGTTGGCGCGCGGCGCGGCTGTGCTCGCGCGCCACGTCGCCGCTGTCCACAGCACGCTGGCGCTGGCCGCTGCGGAGGCAATGCCCCCAGCCGTCGAACTCCGACCGCCAATCCCCAAGCTGCGGAGTCCCGGCCCGCACCATGGCACCGCCGCGCAATCCTGGGGCGTCACGATAGGGGCCCTCGATAGCCCCCCTTGACATTGACTATCTAGAGGGGGTTGCTACCCTGATGGTGAAGGCCATGCGGCGTCGCGCGGTTGAGGCCGCGTTGCGGCGACACGGATGCCGCGTGATTTCCGAGAGCGGCCCCCACACCAAGTGGGCGTGCCCGTGCGGAGACCACACGGCGAACATCCCGCGGCACCGCGAGGTCTCGCCCGGCGTGGTCCGCGATGCGGAGCGGCGCATGGAGTGCCTACCGGAAGGGTGCTTGCGATGAGCTACATCGTGCAAGCGCGACATTGGGAGCGCGGCTGGGAGTTGCACGTCGACGGCGTCGGGGTGACGCAATCCCGTACGCTCGCGCGCGCCGAGGCGATGGTCCGCGACTACCTCCGGCTCGATGGGCACACCGACTGGGAGAGCTCCGACCTCGTGATCGCACCCGACCTCGACGGGCTCGAGAGAAGGGCGTCGGCCGCGCGTGAACTCACACGATCGGCGGAGCGGGCCCAACGCGACGCGGCCCGCGAGGCCCGCGCCGTCGCCACCGCCCTTCGCGAAGCGGGGCTCTCCGTGAGCGACACCGCGGCGGTGCTGGGGGTCTCGCGGGGGCGCGTGTCGCAACTGCTGTCATAGCTCTCGCCGTACCGCGGCGGCACCCACCCCGGCCGCGCCGCCGCCCAGCCCCGCCGCCCCCATTGACACCCGCGCCCCAGCGTCACACAATGTATACACATCGAATGGAGGCGGCGATGTCCGCGAAGGATCAGGTTCTCAACACGCGCATCTCGGCGAACGATCTCGAGGTGCTCAAGCGCGCCGCGGACCTCGACGGGCTCTCCACCTCGGCGTTCGTGACGCGCGCGGCCGTTCGCGAAGCCGAGGCGGTCATCGCCCGCGCGGATCGCACCTCGATCCCCGCCGACCTCTTCGAGTCGATCATGGCCACGCTCGACGTGCCCGACGAGGCACCGCGGCTCCGGCGCGCATTCCAGAACAACCCCGCGTTCCGGGGCAACCCCGCGTAGCCCAGCCCGTGCCGCCGCCCAAGGCCAACCTGCCCCCGCCCCCCGCGCACTTGCCGGAGCGCCTCGCTCCGGGGCACGACGCGTCGAGCTTCTCGTGCGGCAACGATTCCCTTGACGCTTGGTTGCGCGACCACGCGCTCACGGCGCAGGGCAAGGGCGTGGCCGTCACGTACGTGTGGCTCGACGGCGCCGGGGTGATCGCCTACTTCGCCATCTCCCCCACGCTGATCGAGTCACAGCTGCTCAGCCGGGGCGCCGCGACCGGGCTCGTCGTCGTGCCCGCGTACCTGCTCGGCAAGCTGGCGCTCGACCGCTCGCTCCAAGGGCGCGGACTCGGCGAACGACTCCTCACACAGGCGCTCGCCCGGGTCGCGAGCATCACCGCCGAGGGCGGAGGGCGCCTGCTCGTCGTGGACGCGATCGACGAACCCGCCGCGGCGTTCTACGCACACTTCGGCTTCATCCCGATCCCGGGCACGTCGCGGCTGTACATGAAGCTCTCGACCATCCGCCGCGCGCTGGGCGCATAGCGCGCAAGGCCCGCGCCGACGCCCGCGTGCCATCGCCACGCAACGGTAGGGTCGTTGCCATGAAGGCCGCGCAGTTCAAGGAGAAGTACGGCCCCTACGCGCTGGTCGCCGGGGGCTCGATCGGGCTGGGCGCCGCCTTTGCGGAGGGGATCGCGCGGCGGGGCGTCAACCTGGTTCTGCTTGCGCGCAACGAAGAGCGGCTGAAGGCGACGGCGGCCCGGCTGCGCGAGGCGTACGGGGTTGAGGTGGTCGCCATCGTGGCGGACATGGCGGACTTCGACGTCGTGAAGAAGCGGGTGAGCGCGCTCACGATCGAGATCGGCCTCCTGGTCTACGACGCCGCGTTCGCCCCCATCGGCCTGTTCGAGGACACGAGCGAGGACGACTTGGCGCGTGCCGCGGCCGTCAACGTCAAGGCCCCACTCCTGCTCACCAAGCTCCTCACGGCGCCGATGATCGAGCGGGGCCGCGGCGGCGTCGTCCTGATGTCGTCCCTCGCGGGCGCGCAGGGCAGCCCCAACCTCGCGGCCTACGCCGCGACGAAGGCCTTCAACGTCATCCTGGCCGAGGGCCTCTGGAAGGAACTCCGGCCCCGCGGCGTCAACGTGCTCGTCTGCCAAGCCGGCGCCATCCTTACCCCCGGCTACCAGGCGGCCGAGAAGGCCAAGCCGGCGCCCGGGACTCTGCCGGCCAGCGTCGTCGCGGAGACCGCGCTCAACGCGCTGGGACGCGGCCCCATCGTCGTTCCCGGGGCGACCAACAAGATCGGCCGCTTCGTCATGACGCGGCTGCTCAGCCGAAAGGCCGCGATCGGCGTCATGGCGCAGAACACGGGAGGGCTGTCATGAGGGTGTTCCTCGGCCTGATCACGCCGCTCGTCGCCTACCTGGTCATCACCGGCTTGCACATTGCCCTCCCGGCCAAAAGGGCTCAGGGATACGTGACGAACGAAGCAACCGGCGAACTCATGGAGTACCGGACCAACGGACGATACGTGCTGTGGACGAGCATCCTGATCTGGCTCCTGCTCGGGTACGCCAACATCGTTCCTTACACATGGCTGTACGACACCCGGTGGCTGGGCCTGATCGGCGCGTGCGTCATCGGGCTGGCGTACTCGTTCTATGCTGTCCTCAACTATCCCCCGACC
>JADGOS010000089.1 GCA_017882825.1 Demequinaceae bacterium
GAGCGCGCTCATCGTCGTAGGCGCGATCTTCGACCGCCCCGGCTTGAACGGTACGTCGACGTGGCTCGGGCTCGCGATGTGGGCGGTCGGCGTCGCATGGGCCTTCTTTGGGCTCGGCGGCTGGCTCCGACCCGCGCCCATCGCGATCGGCTTTGGTTCGGTCGTCGCGCTCGTCTCGGCTCAGGTCGCGTCCGCAGGCGAACAACGCCTCGCGCTTCTTCTGGTCGGCCTCGCGACGGCTGGCGCCCTTCTGGCGCGCGGCGTTGGGCGTGCCGCGGCGTATCAGGTCGCGGTCGGCTCGCTCGGCTTGCTCGCCTTCCTTCCCCAGGTGGTCGTGCACATCTTCGGGACGGCCATGGGCGCCATGGTGACGATGCTCGTCGTTGGGCTCCTGCTCGTCGTTGTGTCGGTTCGGCTCGCCCGCGGCCGGTCGCCCCGCGCGAAGGCGGTGGAGTCGTGACGCCTGCGGCGGGTCACCCTCGATCCGGAGATGGGCGCACCATCGGTTACCTCGTCGCGGGCGCGGCGCTGATCGCGCTGGTCGCTGGCCTCGTTCTCGCCTTTGGGGTGGTGAGGCCGCCCCGGCTGCAGGCCATCGCCGAGAGCGGCGCGATCCCGCCCGGCGGTGTAGCGATGCTGCAGTGGGACGGGCAAGGGGGGTGCCTCGCTATTCACGTGACCCGGCCGGACGGCACCACCGCGGCCTCCGCTTGCGACTCGTCGCTGGACGGCATTGTCGGGTGGACTTCGGACGGCATCGTCGCGACCGCGTGGCTTGACGGCGGGGAGGTGTTGCGGACCTACGATCCCCGGTCGCTCGCGATGGTCTCGAGCGTTGCGAGTTCCAAGGGCATGGAGTCGGCTCCGGAGGCCGGCATCGGGACCGAGACCTCCTCCGACGGCGTCATGACGATCTACTGGGGCGCCGAGTACCACGTGCTGTGGCGGGTAGACGCGCCCGAGAACTACCGGGTCGAGTCCGGGGCGCCCTCGCCGGACGGGCGGTGGTTTGCACTGACGGACACCGCGGGCCGGCTGCTACTCGTCCCCGCCGACGGCTCCGCAAGCCCGAGCGTGTGGGCTACGGGCGTAGGAGCGAGCGGTACCTGGCCGGGACCTGTGTGGGAGGGCACACCGGTCGGGCCTGCAATCGGCTAGGACGCGGCACCCGGCGAAACGTACCCTGGGGGCGTGAGGGCTCGCGTGGGGCACATCGCGAAGGCGCACCTTCTTGGCGCCGCGGTATGTTGCGCCGCTCTGGGTTGCATCCTGCTTTGGGGGTGCGCCGTGCTCGCGGGTTGCGCCGGACCCTCCCCGTCGGTGACCCCATCCCCGCTCGTGACGCCCGAACCCGTCGCGCTCGCGATCTTGCCGAGCCCGGAGCCCTCGGCTACCCCGGAACCCTCCGCTTCCCCAAAGCCTTCCGCTTCCCCAAACCCACGCCCGTCGGCGTCCCCCAACGTCGCGCCCGACCGCGCGCTCAGGCGACCCGACTGGATCGGCACCCGCGTCCTGAAGCAACGTCCCGACGGATTCGGCTACGCGCAGCCGACGCCCCCCGAACTGGTCGACCGGAAGATGCCGCCGCGCGCCTGGTTCGTGGACCCGCCCACTACCGAGTGGCGCGCGACAATCTCCCCCGTGCCCGACTACGTCATCGCGCGCTCCACCTGGCACGCGGGTTGCCCCGTCGAGGTCGGCGAACTCGCGTACGTCGTCATGACGTACTGGGGGTTCGATGACAAGGCGCACACGGGCGAGATGCTCATCAACGCCTCGGTGGCGGACGACGTCGTCGGCGTCTTCCACGCGCTCTACGACGCGCGCTACCCAATCGAGGAGATGCGCATCACGTCGATGGACGAGTTGAACGCGCCGCCCACGGGGGACGGGAATGTGACGGATTCGTACACCTGCAGGCCCGTCGTCACCACGACGACGGGGTGGTCGATGCACGCCTACGGCCTCGCGATCGACCTCAACCCGTTCCAGAACCCCTACAAGAAGGGGACTCTGGTCATTCCGGAACTCTCGACTTCCTACCTCGACCGGTCGTACGACCGTCCCGGAATGGTGCACCACGGCGACCTCGTGTGGCAGGCGTTCCACGACATCGGCTGGGGTTGGGGCGGGGACTGGTCGAGCCTCAAGGACTACACGCACTTCTCGTCGAACGGGCGGTAGGGGAGCGCGCGGACGTTGCCAGTGGTGCGGCCGGGCTTTGCCCAGGGGAACAGACACCGCTCCCAAGTGTGACGAAGCGGACACACCGGATTGGGCGCGGCGTATGGCCTAGTCGGGCGGAGGCTGCCTACCATGGCAGAGGCGGTGCCTACCCCACGCGCCCGAAATCACCGTGATCCGATTCGAGTACGTCACCAAGATCTACATGCGCGGAGCGCGCCCCGCGCTCGAGGACGTGGATGTCACGCTCGAGCGCGGCGACTTTGCGTTCCTCGTCGGCGCCTCCGGGTCCGGCAAGTCCACGTTCCTCAAGTTGGTGCTTCGCGAGGAGCGACCGACGTCCGGGCACATCCACGTGGCGGGCCGCGATCTGGGGCGCCTCGCGTCGTGGAGGGTCCCGACGCTTCGGCGCGAGATCGGCGCGGTGTTCCAGGACTTCCGATTGCTCCCCAACAAGACGGTCTACGAGAACGTGGCATTCGCGCTCCAGGTGATCGGGAAGGGCAAGCGGCAGATCGAGAACACGGTGCCGGAGACGCTCGACCTCGTCGGCCTCGGCGGCAAGGAGAAGCGCATGCCGCACGAGCTCTCCGGCGGCGAGCAGCAGCGCGTCGCCATCGCGCGCGCCTTCGTCAACCACCCGCCGATCCTGCTGTGCGACGAGCCGACCGGGAACCTTGACCCCGCTACGAGCGTCGGAATCATGAGGCTCCTCGACCGAATCAACAGGACGGGCACGACGGTACTCATGGCGACCCACGACGAGAACATCGTCGACCAGATGCGCAAGCGCGTTATTGAACTGCGCGACGGTCGCGTCGTGCGGGACCAGGTCCAGGGCGTCTACGGGCTGGAGACGGTATGAGGCTCACCTTCATCGCGTCTGAAGTCTGGCAGGGGCTGCGCCGCAACATCAGCATGGCGCTCGCGGTCGTCATCGTCACGTTCGTCTCCCTTGGGTTCCTGGGCTCCGCCGCGCTTCTACAGATGCAGGTCGCGAACCTCAAGAGCAACTGGCTGTCCAAGGTCGAGGTCTCGGTCTTCCTCTGTCCGGAGGCCTCCAACCGCGCGAATTGCGCATCCGGGCCCGTCACGACGGCCCAGCAGGACGCGATCCAGCAGGTGCTCACGACCGGCGCGGTCGGGGACCTCGTGAAGCAGCCGATTTACTACGAGAGCAAGGAGGAGGCCTACGACTACCTTGTGGCGCACGACAAGGACGGCTACTTCTCGCAAAGTCTGACCGCGGACGACATGCAGCCAGTTCTTCGCGTCAAGCTCAAGGACCCCGAGCAGTTCCAGGTCGTTGCGGACGCCACCCAGAACCTCGAGGGCGTCGACGTCGTCGTGGACCAGCGCGACATCTTCAAGACGCTCTTCCTCGTGCTTAATCGGGCGACTCTCATCGCAGCGGTCCTCGCCGCCGTCATGCTGCTCGCTGCGGTCATGCTCATCACTACGACCATCCGCCTCTCCGCCCTCAGCCGGCGTCGAGAGACGACGATCATGAGGATGGTGGGGTCGTCCAAGACCATGATTCAGTTGCCGTTCATGCTTGAGGGCGCGATCGCCGCGACCCTGGGGGCCGTGCTGTCCATCGTGGGGCTCTGGCTGACGGTGCACTACCTCGTCGAGGATTGGCTCGCCTCCCAGTTCAAGACCGTCGACTACATCAGCGCCTCCGACGTTCTGAGCGTCGCGCCGCTGATGGTGCTCATTGCCGTGGGGCTGAGCGCCATTGCGTCGCTCGTCACGCTGGGAAAGTACACGTCGGCATGAACCGCGCGCGCAAGGCGACTCTCGCGGCGATTCTCGCCGTTGGGCTTGCGCTGTCCGTCGGGTTCGGCTCGCTCGCCCAGACCGGGGGGACGGCGCAGACCGGTGCGACCGCGCGTGTGCCGTCGGACGACTACGCGGACGCCATCGCGACGGCCCAGCAAGAACAGCAAAACAACGCAGACAAGCAGGCCGAGATCGATGCCGCGCTCGAGGGCACGGACGCCGAGGCGGTCGCCGCCAACGCGCGACTCACGCAACTCCAGGCGGAGTTGCCGATCGCCCAGGAACAACTGGACTTCGCCAACGCACAGCTTGAGAAGGCCCTCTTCCAGCAGCAGTACACCGCGGACCTCCTCGCCGCAGCCGAGGCGGAGGATGCCCGCATCACCGCTCAACTCGCGGACGACCAGGCGCGGTCCGTCGAACTACAGGCGCAGCTGGGGGAACTCGCCCGCGCCACCTACCGGGGCCAAGGGCAGGGGGACCTTCTCCGCCTGGTCCTGGGGGCGGCGAGCTCGGACGACTTCGCCTCGGAGTACGCAGCGCAACACGCGGCGTCGCGCACCCAGAGCAACGCGCTCGCGCAAATGGAGCAGATCGCGGCCACCGACCGCAACCTCGCCACGCGGCAGGGTGCCGTCAAGGTCTACATCGGCGAACTCAAGGCCCAGGCCGACGAGTGGGTCGCCACGGCCGACAAGGCGCGAAAGGCCGCCGAGGCCACCAAGAAGAAGATCGAGGCGAACCTCGCGGAGCAACAGACGCTCCTTGCCCAGATTGCGGCGAAGAAGCAGGAGTACCTCGACCAGCAGGCCGTACTTGACCAGCAGGCGTACGACCTGCGCGTGGAGCTCGTGAAGCTCGTGCGCCTCCAGAGTGGCGGGACCATCCTCAGCGACGGGACGTGGACCTACCCGACCGCCAAGCCCTACATCACCTCCCCGTACGGGTGGAGGCTCCACCCCATCTACCACGTGTGGCGGCTGCACGCGGGGACCGACTTCCGCGCCTACTGCGGAACGCCGATCCTGGCTGCCGCCGATGGTGAGGTGAAGTGGACCAAGTGGGTGAGCGGCTACGGCAACCAGATCCTCATCAACCACGGCCCCATACCCAGAAACGGCCCGGTCTACATGTCGAGTTACAACCACCTGAGCGCCTTCAACGTCACGCCCGGCCAAATCGTGATAGGCGGCGACGTCATAGGGTTCGCCGGGACAACCGGGTCCTCGACCGCGTGCCACCTCCACTTCGAGATCTACGTCAACGGCAACACGGTCGATCCCATGACGATCCTTCCTCCCCGGTAGCCTTGTACCCCTGCGGGGACGCGGCAAGGAGTCGAGGAGGTGAGTCATGGCGGAACTGAAACTCGTTGCGAGCAACAAGCGCGCGCGCCACGACTACTTCATCGACGAAGTCTTTGAGGCCGGAATCGTCCTGACCGGGACCGAGGTCAAGTCCCTCAGGCAGGGTCGCGCGTCCCTGATCGACGGGTACGTCAGCGTCGACAAGGGAGAGGCTTGGCTCGAGGGCGTCCACATCCCCGAGTACACCGAGGGCACGTGGACCAACCACACGCCCCGGCGCAAGCGCAAGCTCCTGCTCCATGGCGAGGAACTTGACCGCCTTGCCGAGGGTACGCGGGAGAAGGGCCACACGGTCGTGCCGCTCCGCCTGTACTTCGTCAAGGGCAGGGCGAAGGTAGAGATCGGCATCGCCCGAGGCAAGAAGCTCTACGACAAGCGCGCCACCCTTCGCGAGCAGCAGGACAACCGCGAGGCACAGAGCGCGATGAGTCTGCGCAAGGGGCGCTAATCGCGGCATGATGGGCCCATGAAGAAACTCGGGCTCTTTGTCTCCGTCGTCTTGATCCTCGCCATCCCCAGCGCGGCGAGCGCGCGGACGGTTCACGCGAGCGGCTACTCCTCGCGCTCGATCGACGCTTACACGGCGACCTACGACATCCACAAGGACGGTTCGGCGGACGTCGAGGTCGACCTCCGCTTCAACTTCAATACCGAGCCCGGGCACGGCCCGTACGTCACCTACATCACGCGCGAGCCGTACGACTCCAAGAACGATCGCTTCTACCCGATCTCGAACGTCCACGTGACGAGCCCGTCCGGCGCCCCCGCGAAGGTGTACACCTCGACGCCGGAGAGGGGCGTGATGGAGATCCGCATCGGCGACGAGAACATCGGTGACGTCACCGGGGTCCAGGACTACGTCCTCACGTACACCGTCAAGGGGACGCTCAACTCGACCATGGCGTCGGAAATCGACCCAAACGTCTTGCCCGCCAACGACAAACCGGTCTATGACGAGTTCTTCTGGAACGTCATCGGTCAACGGTGGGAGATTCCGCTCGACAACCTCACGATCATCGTCAAGGGCGACGTGGGCGCCAAAGACCTTCGCTGCTTCAGCGGCGGCTACGGGAGCACGGGCGCCTGCACCAGCGCCACCCTGACCGACGGCGTCGCCACGTTCACGCAGAACCATCTCGACCCGTACACCGGGATGACGGTCACGGTTGGCTTCCCGCCGGGGTCGTTTGACACCACTCCAATCGTCCGGAACAAGAACGACTTCCTCTACGCCTTCTCCCTTAACAAGGGAACAGGGATCGGCTTCCTCTTGGTCATGGCCGCCTGCATTGTGCTCCTCTCGCGTGCGATCAGGGGCAAGGCGATCGACGAGCAGTACGCCGGCCTCACCCCCGGCCTCGCACCCGTCAAGGGAGACGACGCGCGCATCGTCAAGCGCGACTACCACTCGCCGGTCGCGGTCCAGTTCCAACCGCCGCCTGGACTCCGCCCTGGCCAACTGGGGACCCTCATCGACGAGAGGGCGGATGTGCGCGACGTGACCTCCACCATCGTCGACCTTGCGGTGCGGGGGTACATGCGGATCGACCCCCAGGACCCGGAGAAGAAGAAGCCCGACTACACGCTGGTCAAACTTCGCGAGGCCGACGACGCCATGGTCGAGTACGAGAAGATGCTGTTTGATGGCCTGTTCGATGGCGCCGCCTCGGTCAAACTCTCCTCGATCAAGACGACGTTCGCCTCGACGCTCGCGAAGGTTCAGACCGAGATGTACAAGAACGTCACGCAGCTCGGGTGGTTCCGAGGGAACCCGTCGACCGCCCGGAGCGCGTGGGGATTCGCGGGGTTCGGCATCCTCATCCTTGGCGTGGTCCTCACCGTGCTGACCGGGATTGCGGGGCCGTGGGCGCTCGTCCCTCTTCCGATCGCGCTCGTGGGCATCATGGTGATCTTCACCATCAAGGCTGCGCCCGCGCGGAAGGCGGAGGGGACGCGGGTCCTGGCCCAGGCGCAAGGCTTCGAACTGTTCCTCAGCACGGCGGATGGCAACAAGTTGAAGTTCGAGGAGGGGCGAGACATCTTCAGCATGTATCTCCCGTTCGCCATCGCGTTCGGCGTTGCGGACAAGTGGTCGGCGACGTTTGAGAAGCTCGCGGCCCAAGGGCACCAACTCGCCGACCCGACCTGGTACGGCGGCCACACCTACGGCATGTTCTGGGCCACGCAACACGACTTCGGCTCGACGATGAACAGTTTCGTGTCGTTCGCCGGCACCGCCATCAGCGCCCCGACGCCCGGCTCGAGCGGGGGCTCGGGGTTCGGCGGCGGCGGCTTCTCCGGTGGAGGCGGCTTCTCCGGTGGAGGCGGCGGAGGCGGCGGGGGCGGCGGCTGGTAGAATCGGGACATAACTCCATAGGGGATGATCGGTTTCGACGTGTGTTGTTTCACCAGGTGAAGCGGGCCGAGGATGCGGGGTTATCTCGTCAACGCTCCCCGCAAACCAATAGGTGCCAATTCAAACCGCACCGACTACGCCCTCGCCGCTTAGGCGAGCCTCGTAGTCCGTCAGCCCAGGCTTGTTCCCGTCCTGGTCCCTGGCGTCATCTAGGGAACTTGCTG